>NZ_JACJPB010000039.1:0-77713 GCF_014695825.1 Coleofasciculus sp. FACHB-542
GCGCAGGGGAATAGCAGTAGGCCGGACCAGCCGACAAATACGAAGCGATCGCGCTTGAGCCAGTCGTCAATGGCGTCAAACCACCCTCTTGAACTTGGCGCGCGTCCGACTGCGATAGTCATGACAGCAAATCTCCAAACAGGTTAGTTATAAGTACAGTCATCGCGGTTTCTGCTGGCTCCATCTGTCACTAGATGGGCTACGCAGAAAACAAACTAGGATGTCAATCTAGTTTACGATTCTTTACTGAGTTTAATCTTATTATGTCCAACTTGCACAGTTTTGGGTAAATTTATTTAACTCATTTTAATATTTAGCGGTAGGGGCGACAGATGCGATCGCAGATGTTCATCACTCGCGACAGTTCAGGGGGTGAGTGCGCTTAAAGTCCAGGCTAGTAAAGGATTAGCGAAACTTACCAACGCCAAGATAGAGGCGAAGATGAAATCCTTTCTCCCCTGCTCAACGAATTTTCCCATCGGGCAGCAACTGGCTCGCGTCTGAGATACTAGGGATGTGGAGCCGATATTTAATTGCAATTGCTTAACTCATGTTTACAATCGACCTAATTTTGAAAAATACGCCGATGTCGTTGTCGGTGCAACGGAAGTCAGACGAAGATGCCCAAAGCGTTTACCAAGAAATTCTGAATGCAATCCGCTCTGGCAACGCGCAACTGTTAGAACTCACTTGCGAACGCCAGCCGGAGAAAAAAATCGGCATTCTCAGTAGCGAGATTGTTGCCGTTCAGATATCTCAGAAATCCAGCACAGCATCGGCTGGAAGACCTCCCGGCTTCTTCGCCCTCGCTGAATGAACACGTTTCCTGCTGGTGTCGAAATGGTCAAGCCTGCCATTCAAGTCAAAGACCTTTGCTTCAACTGGCCTAAAGGGGAGAAAGTCTTAGATTCCTGTTCTCTGGAGGTGCCCAAGGGTGAATTCTGGATGCTTTTGGGCACCAACGGCAGTGGAAAATCAACATTGTTGAGATTACTGGCTGGGCTGTTGCGTCCCCAAGCAGGAGAAATTCAGATATTAAACCCAATTGGCTTTGTCTTCCAGAATCCCGATCATCAGTTGGTGATGCCAACAGTCGGGGCTGATGTTGCCTTTGGGCTGGTGGAGGAAAATCTCTCGCCCGCTGAGATACGCGGGCGGGTAGAGCAAGCACTGGCAGCGGTTAATTTACTCGCGCTGGAACGACGCCCCATCTATGCTCTGAGTGGGGGTCAGAAACAGCGAATTGCCATTGCCGGTGCGATCGCCCGCCGATCGGAAGTCTTACTATTAGATGAACCCACCGCCCTGCTCGATCCGGATTCTCAGTTGGATTTAGTCGCGCAAGTGCAAAGCTTGGTGAAAAGCCGGGGTCTGACTGCCCTTTGGGTCACGCATCGATTAGATGAGTTAAATTATGCCGACGGTGCATTCTTGCTGGAGCAGGGCTGCGTTGTGGATCGAGGAGAGCCAAAACGCTTAAGACAACGCCTCCTACAAACCCAAGATTCCCCTTTGTAAACAAAGACTATTTTTAGGCAAGCTTTGGCTAGTTCTGCAAAAAGGACGACAGAACTGACTTGACTATATTGTTAAGATGATGAAATAGTTATTTTCACCTAAAAAAATCTTGGCTTAAAACAATGCAACGCCCATCCCCGCAGGCTGTTTTGCTCGTTGACGGCTACAACGTCATTGGACTATGGTCTTACCTGCAAAGAACCCGCGATCGCAATGGGCTAGAAGCCGCTCGTCTTGAATTAATTGAGGCTTTGGTCAATTACAGCGCTTTTAAGGGCTTTGAAACTCAAGTTGTATTTGATGCCCAGTATCAAGACACGCGCAGTAATTGTGAATCTATCACCCACGAGCTATCAGTCTATTACACGGATTTTGGACAGACAGCAGATACTTACATCGAAAAAACCTGTGCCTCCTTTCGTTACAATCCCTACAGATCGGCACGGCGCTTGATTGTCGCTACATCAGATCGGGCGCAGCAATTAACAGTAGTGGGGTATGGCGCAGAATGGATGTCAGCGCAACAGCTGGGTTACGACGTAGAATTAACCGCTCGTGCGGTTATACGCAAAAATAGACCCAAGAAACATTCGTCGGGGCGTTTTTTAGCGAATTCCCTGGATGCTAAAGCTCGCGAGCGTCTGGCTGAGTGGCGTTTGAACCAGAAATAACTGAACATTCATTCGGCTCAAAAAAATTTCTCAGAAAACTATAAAAGGGCTTGACAAGTTATATTGGCACTCGCTAATATTAGTAACTGTTGAAAAGATTGAGTGAACGATCCTCAGTAGCTCAGTGGTAGAGCGATCGACTGTTAATCGATTGGTCGCAAGTTCGAATCTTGCCTGGGGAGTTTAATTAATTTAATTGTAAGGATGAAGCATGAAAGAGAAAATTTCAGACTTCATCCTTCGCCATTCAGAATTTCAGAAGTTATGGTCGCTTGACCCAGCCGTAACGTTCCTGAATCATGGTTCGTTTGGTGCTTGCCCGCTACCAGTTCTGGAAGCCCAACAACGCTACCGGGCGCAACTGGAAAGGGAACCTTTGCGATTTTTTGTGCGCGAGTTTGAACCGCTGCTGGATGCTGCACGGGATGAGTTAGCTCAGTTCGTAGGTGCCGATCCAGAAGAGTTGGTATTTGTCCCGAATGCGACAACTGGAGTGAATGCGATATTGCGATCGCTTGGCTTAGCCGATCCGAGCGATGCATCGCTTGCTTTCTCCCCAGACGACGAATTACTGACAACAGATCAGGAATATAATGCCTGCCGCAATGCGCTCAATTTCATTGCCAGTCGGACTGGGGCGCGGATAGTCGTGGCAACCGTGCCTTTCCCCATCACATCCCCAGAACAAGTCATCGAAGCTGTGATGGAGCGGGTTTCACCTAGAACAAAGTTAGCGCTGCTAGATCATGTAACCAGCCAGACAGGGCTAATTTTTCCCATCCAACAGCTTGCTCACCAACTGGCAGAGCGCGGCGTCGATACCCTGATAGACGGTGCCCATGCGCCGGGGATGCTGCCGCTGAATCTGCGGGAACTTGGAGCGACTTATTACACTGGTAACTGTCATAAGTGGTTGTGTTCCCCCAAAGGAGCCGCATTTTTATATGTGCGGCGCGACAAGCAATCGGCAATTCGTCCGCTAACGATTAGTCATGGTGCCAACTCGCCCCGAAAAGAGCGATCGCGCTTTCATCTAGAATTCGACTGGATGGGCACCGACGATCCCAGCGCTTATCTGTGTGTCGCAGAGGCAATTCGGTTTTTGGGTTCGCTGTTGCCGGGGGGATGGCGCGAATTGATGGCGCGTAACCGAGCAATGGCATTAACAGCACGACAACTACTTTGCGAAACGCTACAGGTGTCGCCACCGTGTCCCGATGAGATGATTGGTTCGATGGCAACCGTGCCATTGCCGGATGAAATACCGGACAGCCCAGGAGAAATGCAAATAACGCCGCCACTACAAGATGCGTTATGCGATCACTTTGGGATTCAGGTGCCGGTGATTTATTGGCCTGCACCTCCCAAACAGCTGATTCGGATTTCAGCTCAAGTTTACAACACTCCGGCGCAGTATGAATATCTAGGTAAAACGCTTGTGGAATTACTATCTAGCTGACGAAAGACAACTGATGTAAGCCACTAAAACATCCAGAAAACCTTCCTGGAAGATAGAAATTAACCTTACCTTTACAGTTTTTTTCTTGATTTCTATAACCGTGACTTAACTCACGCTTGCATTTTTACAAAAGTAAGATGTACTCTTTTTGTGGTAAAAAAACGAACCAAGGATTTCTACTTGGCTCTAAGAGCAAACACCAAATCACAGAAGTCTATAACCAAGGGAGAAAGACTATCTCAGGAAGGGAGATAATTTTGATAGCAGTTCTAATATTTAATACTTAGGCTCAGAACCGCGCTGTCTTTATGTTTATAAAGTTATCAATTTCCAAAACAAACAGAATCAATCTTCGGTGGGAAACTTCCTGAGGTCTTAGCTCTCTCTGAAGGAATATAAAACTTTCTGTTTTGCTGGGACAAACGCCTGTAAGGGCAGAATGCCCAGTTAGACCATTTTTGACTAGGGATTGGAAATGCTTGCGGCTTATAGATAACAAGAGATCGCTTTTCTCTGAACCGATATCTACTGCGAACCTTGCTGAGTCACTCGCGCTAGCTGATTGGCAAAGTAAGTTTCCTGATACTTTAACGACCTTGCCAATTCCAACCCTTGTTCAAACGCTGCTTTTGCTGGCGCTAAGTCCCCGCGTTCTAGATAAATCTGACCGATTTGGTCGTAGGTTTTCATCAAGTTATAGTAATCGTAGGACTGCCGCTCTACCTGCAAAAGAGTTTGATAAACCTGCAAAGCATATTCAGGTTGTTTATAAGTTCGGTAGAGATCTCCTAGTTTTTTCAAAGCTTCGCTGGCAGAAGCAAACTGCTGTAAAGACCACGCTATATTATAGGCTTCTTGGTAGTTTTTACTCGCTTCGTCTGGTTCTTTGAGAGCTTCGTAATCGGTAGCGATCGCTATCTTCAACGCTGGTATCTGAGTTAAATCATTAATGGCGAGGTAACTTTCTGCCAGCCGTTGCTTCACTTTTAAAGAATTTTCCGGTTGCTTCGCCTTGTCGTAAATGTAAGTCAGCTGTTGCAGATAAACCACTTGGTTGACCGTATCGCCCTGTTGAGTGGCAAAACTCAGCAATTCCTCATAAGTTGCCGCTGCCTTAGGATAATCAAACCAGTTCAGGTGCAATTGGGCAATGATTTTCAGCATTGCCTCTTCTGTGGCTTTATCTTGGCGCTGCCGTGCATCAGCCAGCAACAGCTGATAATCTTCTAGCGCGGGGGCTGGCAGTCGTATCTGCTGGTAAGCTTGACCCAAAGCTTGCAACAGCTTTATGTCCACTGCGGAGACAGGGGAAGACAAAACAATTTCTTCGGTTTTGCCTCCATTTTGGTTTGTTTGCTGGCGCGGCTTGCCTTTCGGCTCTGGTGTCCTGCCAAAAGCCCGATCCTGAATTGCTTGCAGACGCTTGGTGATGATTTGCAAATCAAGTTTTTGATTATTTTCCCAAGCGATCGCGCCAACCCGTCCTAGCGCTTCTACCTCTTCCACCGTCCCTAGCGATCGCCGCAATCGCAATTCCCGATACCAAATTTCAAACGCTGCCGGTGCATTACCGGCTTTAAGCTGAGCAGCTGCCTGGGCATTTAATTCATCCAGAGCCTGCCTGAGTTGGCTGATTTCTTGAAGAGTCAGGGGACGATCTACCTGCGGCTGCGGCAGCAGCGGATCGGGTGTCGTTATCTCTAAGGGGTTGGGTTTGGGTTTATTATCCGCCGCAGTTGCTGCCCATCCGGCAGAACCGGAACACAGTAGGAACAAAACGGCAGCAATTCCCAGTCCTAAAGCGCTTGAGCGACGTTGCTGCAACCACAGACGAGCAAGCAAATTCTGCATAATATTTTTAGCGCGAGCAGTTTAAATTGTTAATAACAAACTATACAAGCAGACCTGGTTAATATCAGAAGTTGTAGCGTTTCTCACCCAACTGACTGCTACAGTAAAGCGATAGTTTCCGCGCTTGTTGTGAAGTTTAGGAGAAAGCTGGTGAACGGTGGGCAATTTAGACCACGATCTTGGGTGCTGGGGATAGCGATCGCCTTATTGACTTTTGTCACTTCCTGCGGAGTCCAGCCAGGAATGACACAAGATCGAGTTTTTCTGGATCTATCCCTCGACTTTTTGGGGGAATACCAGCTGCCCAAGACGAAATTTAAGGATACACCTGTTTCCGGCTTATCAGGGCTGACCTACGACCGAAAGCAGAACCGTTTTTACGCAATTTCAGATGATCGCAGCAAGTTTGCCCCAGCCCGGTTCTACACTCTCAACATGGTTATCGATGACGCCAGCGATGGCAAAATCGGCATCCAGAAAGTAGAAGTTGAGAACGTTACCTTTCTAACCAAGGAAGATGGCAACACCTATCCCAAGAGTACGCTGGATACAGAAGGGATTGCCGTGTCTCCTCAACAATCGGTATTTATCTCTAGCGAAGGTGTCGCCCGCGATGGCATTGCCCCCTTTATCGGGGAATTTGACTTAAAAACTGGACGTCTGCGGCAGAACTTACCCATCCCGGAACGCTATCTTCCCGATGTCAGTGGCAATACAACCCAGACTCGTGGCATCCAGAATAACCTGGGGTTTGAAGCCCTGACGCTCAATCCCGTCGGTACTCTCCCAGCAACCGGGGAACCGTTTCGTCTATTTACTGCCACTGAGTCATCATTGATGCAGGATAGCGAAGCAATTAGTTCAAAGCAGGGAGCAAAATGTCGGATCTTGCACTATTTGCTCAGCGATGGCCCGCCGCTGCTGATTGCCGAACATTTATACGAAATGGAACCGCCTCCGAGTGGGGCACTCAAAGATGGCTTGCCGGAATTTTTATCTTTAGATGCAGGGGGGCACTTCCTCACCTTGGAACGTTCTTTGAGTCTGTTAGGTTACAGGGTGAGAATTTATCAGGCAGCAATGGGCGGGGCAACAGATATTTCTAGTGTCCCCAGCCTTAAAGGTGAGCTTACTGGGATTGAGCCAGTGAAGAAAAAGTTGCTGTTGGACTTGGATGAAATAGGCATTCCGTTGGGCAATTTGGAAGGCATGACTTTTGGCCCCCGCTTGCCGGATGGTAGCCAAAGTTTACTTCTAGTCAGTGACGATAATTTCCAAGATAAACAGACGACTCAGTTCCTATTGTTCCGACTCAAAAGCAGGCGTTAAAAACAGTTAACGCTTACATCTCTCACCCTTCAATTCATCTCGATAATCTTTGCAATCTCATGACTAAGTTGCTTACCTTCCAACATTCGCGTCTCGCTATAGTATCCGGGATCGGCTTGATGACAATGATTGCTACGTCAAGAGCGATCGCGGCTTGGGTACCCGTAAGCAAAACCCTCGACAACACTCCTATCTATATCGACGACGCGCGGATTGTTCGTCAGGGAAATCTTGTGGAATTCTGGCGACGGAATCTATTTAAAGCTCCGGAAGCAGATGGTGCGATTGGAGTAGACAATTTTCATGCAATAGAGTGTAAAAAAGGCTTATTCCGATGGCGTCGGTCTATTCGTTTTGACCAAAGCGGTCGAATTGTCGGGGATATCGATGTAGGTAAAAACGACAAGCTGCTAGAAGCAAAAATTCAATCGGGAAGCATCATCGGGGATTTCTATCAAGCAGTGTGCCCAGCCCAAATAGAGGAACCTAAAAAAAAATAACAAAAAGGGGATTTTTTCTTAAGCTTAAACCTGTTTGAAGGCGATAGGAAAAACCTCACTCCCCGCCCATCGAGCTTCACGGAGAGGGGAGTAAGAAAATCTTGTGTGTATCTCCTGTGCATCTACCTAAAACGGGTAGCGCGTTCAGTTTTTTAACTTGATTTTGCATTTTTAATGACTTTCGCCAGCAAAAATGCTTGAAAAATTATCTGGTAACGGTTCCCTCGCCTGAATCCACGAGGTAGGGACTCCTTTTTGGCGTGCGGAAAGGGCAACAATCCCGCCTACAATGGCGCAATTTGTGTCCATGTCGCCTAAACCGCTAATTGTCGCCCAGAAAGCTTCCTGGTAGTCTTCCAAATGATGGGCGGCACACCAAAGGGCAAAAGGCACCGTATCTTGAGCTGAAATTTTGTAGCCGGAACCCAGTTGTTGCGCTACCACAGGTGGAGAGCGATCGCTCGGAATATCTATCGCTTGCCGAATGCTGCTCTGAATCTCGCTTTCCGGGACATTCAGAGCAACCTGTTGGAGAAATTGCTCTCCAGACATCAATTCACCTTCACCCACCCTATAAGCGATCGCAGCCGCAACTGCAACAGCGATCGCTCCAGCAATTCCCTCTGGATGAGCGTGTGTTGGTTGCGCTGAGAGTATCGCGTTTTCTCTCACTGCGTCTAGATCGTGAGCAAAATAAGCGCCTAACGGTGCTACCCGCATCGCTGCACCATTGCCATAAGAACCAGTACCCCCGAACATCTCCGAAGCTGCCGTGCGCCAGTCTGCGCCCCATTGCAGCCTTGTTAACAGCTGCTGCGCCCCTGCACCGTAGCCGCGAGAAGGGTTGAAGCGTTCGGCAAACGCTGCGGCAAGAGCATCGGGATCTATCCTCCCATAACGCCACACTGTCTCCACGATAGACAGTGCCATCTCGGTATCGTCACTGTAGCACCAGCGTCTGGGAGGAACTTGACGCTGTTGGATTCTTTCGTTCAGTTCCTCTACCAACCCAAAAAACCTTTCACCCAAGGCATCTCCGACAGAAAGCCCCGTCAAAGACAACTGCATTCGTTCTAATGGCTTCATCGTTTCAAGAAACTTTAGGAGGAGCGATCGCGCATCTTAAAATAAGGGGGATCATTTCTCAACAACGGCATTTTAATAAACAATGACGCATTCTACTGATATTGCTACCTTAGCTCGCTGGATGGCAGCAGATTTCAGCAACCAAGCACAAGCATTTGAAAATCCTCCCATCTTTGCCCATATCCGCGTCTGTATGCGTCCTCTACCCCTGGAACTGTTGTCGGGCGTGAGTTTCCTGGTGGAACAAGCGTATGACTATATGATTAATGACCCATATCGGCTGCGGGTTTTAAAGTTAATTACGAATGGCGATCGCATCGAAATTGAAAACTACACAGTTAAGAATGAAGAACAATTTTATGGTGCCTCCCGCGACCCCAAGCGCCTGCACAACCTCAAAGCAGACCAACTGGAAAAATTACCAGGCTGTAACATGATCGTCGAATGGACAGGTCACAGCTTCAAAGGTTACGTCGAACCCGGTAAAGGTTGTATGGTGGTTCGCAAAGGTCAAAACACCTATCTCGACAGCACCTTTGAGATTGACGAAAACAGGTTTATCAGTCTCGATCGGGGACGCGATCCCGAAACCGATGAGCATATTTGGGGATCGGTCGGGGGTCCTTTCGAGTTCGTCCGTTGGGGAAGTTTTGCCGAGGAAGTGAAGGTGTAAAGGGTTCAAAGCTAAAGGTTGAAGGTTCCTTGTCGCTAGGAACCTTCAACTTTCAATCTGGAGGTCTTGGAGACACTTTCACATCTGATTGCTAGGTCGCCCTGATTGCTGGGTCGCCGCCACTGGGACAACAACGCTTTCCCCCCAAAGATTGATGACGAAGGAGGGAAGAAATACGAGAAAGAAGCAAACGACTACAAGCTCGATGGGGTGTACCGGCGATCGCTCAGAAGGAATTCACTTCGATGGTCTAGAAGGTACCATTACCTGGTAAATTTACCGAGTGTTGGCAAGCAAGATTAATTGAACCCGTATGAAAGTCTTGGTTATTGGCGGTGATGGCTACTGCGGTTGGGCAACCGCGCTTTATCTTTCCAGTCGAGGATACGAAGTCGGCATTCTAGACAGCCTGGTGCGGCGTCACTGGGATATGCAACTAGGCGCAGATACCCTAACCCCTATTGCACCCATTCAACAACGCCTTCAGCGCTGGAAGGACCTCACCGGCAAATCCATAGACCTATTTATTGGGGATATCACTAACTACGAGTTCCTCCAGTCAGCTCTGCACCAGTTTGAACCACAGACAATCGTTCACTTTGGCGAACAGCGTTCGGCACCCTTCTCGATGATTGACCGAGAACACGCAGTCGTCACCCAGGTGAACAACGTGGTGGGGACGCTGAATCTGCTGTATGCGATCAAAGAAGATTTCCCCGACTGTCACCTCGTCAAATTAGGGACGATGGGCGAGTACGGGACACCTAACATTGATATTGAAGAAGGCTACATCACCATCGAACACAACGGGCGTAAGGATACTTTGCCCTATCCGAAGCAGCCCGGATCGATGTATCACCTCAGCAAAGTTCATGATAGCCACAATATCCACTTTGCTTGCCGGATTTGGGGGCTACGCGCCACCGACTTGAATCAGGGCGTCGTGTACGGCGTCTTGACAGAAGAGACGGGCATGGATGAGCTGTTAATTAACCGCCTGGACTACGATGGAGTCTTTGGGACGGCACTCAACCGCTTTTGTATCCAAGCAGCAATTGGGCATCCCCTGACGGTGTACGGGAAAGGCGGTCAGACGAGAGGCTTTTTGGATATTCGAGATACAGTGCGATGTATGGAACTCGCGATCGCGAACCCCGCCCAACCCGGCGAATTCCGCGTCTTCAACCAATTCACCGAACTATTTAGCATCGGTGACTTAGCTGCAATGGTGAAAAAAGCCGGGAATTCCTTGGGACTGAATGTTGATATCCACAACCTCGACAATCCCAGAGTCGAGAAAGAAGAACACTACTTCAACGCCAAAAACACCAATTTGCTCGATCTCGGCTTACAACCTCACTATCTATCCGACGCCCTACTCGACTCGTTGCTCAACTTTGCCGTCAAGTACCAGCACCGCGTCGATAAAAATCAGATCATGCCCAAAGTTTCTTGGCACCGTCAGTAATCAGGATTGAGGACTGAGGACTGTTAGCGAAGCGGTGCGAAGCACGGACTGAGTGAAAAGAGAGATAGAGGAGAGAGTGGCAACTGGTAAGCAATTTGCTGGGTTGAATTGTTGCATTGAAAAGACAGATAAACTTTAATAACTCCTCAGACTTGACCGTTCATTGAGTCCTTAGCCCTCAGTCGCGATCGCGCTTAAATCTATCACTCAGCCCTCAGTCCTCATCCCTCAGCACTGAATTATGCGAATTGCTCTTTTTACCGAAACCTTTTTGCCCAAGGTTGACGGCATTGTGACGCGCCTGCGCCACACCGTTGAACATTTACAGCGCAGCGGCAACGAAGTGCTGATTTTTTCCCCAGATGGGGGGTTAACCGAATATAAAGGAGCCAGGATCTACGGAGTCTCTGGCTTCCCGTTGCCTTGGTATCCAGAGTTGAAAATGGCTTTTCCTCGCCCCTCCATTGGTTATCAACTAGAGAAGTTTCAACCGGATATCATTCATGTTGTCAACCCAGCTATTTTGGGACTAGCGGGTCTGTATTACGCCAAAGCGATGCAGATTCCCTTACTAGCGTCTTATCATACCCATTTACCCCAGTATCTCCAGCATTACGGCTTGGGAATGTTAGAAGGTGTGCTGTGGGAATTGCTCAAATCAGCCCATAATCAAGCGCGGCTAAATCTCTGTACTTCTACGGCGATGGTGCAGGAACTTACCAGTCACGGCATCCAGCGAGTGGATTTGTGGCAGCGAGGAGTAGATACAGAATTATTCCAGCCCCACTTGTCAAGCCGAGAAATGCGATCGCGTCTTAGCCAAGGACACCCGGAAAGCCCCTTATTACTCTACGTAGGGCGTCTGGGCGCAGAAAAGGAAATTGACCGCATTAAGCCCGTCCTAGCAGCCATTCCCAACGCGCGTCTCGCCTTAGTGGGAGATGGCCCCCATCGACAAGCCTTGCAACAACACTTTGCCGGGACACCCACCCATTTCGTCGGCTATCTGACCGGCGTTGAACTCGCCTCAGCCTTTGCCTCAGCAGACGCCTTTATTTTTCCCTCGCGCACAGAAACTTTAGGATTAGTGCTGTTGGAGGCGATGGCAGCCGGATGTCCCGTTGTCGCCGCGCGTTCCGGAGGGATTCCCGATATCGTTACTGATGGCGTTAACGGTTACTTATTTGACCCAAAAGATGAAGAGGGAGCGATCGCTGCTACCAAGCGCCTTTTGGCCCATCAAGAAGAACGGGAAACCCTACGGCAAAATGCCCGCCTCGAAGCCGAACGCTGGGGTTGGGCTGCCGCCACCCGCCAGTTGCAAAATTACTACGAAACAGCGATTCGTTAACACTCAATCATCAACAGTCAGGGTTTAGCAGTCAGGGTTTCCGAAAAACAACTGATAACTGAACCCTGAAATGCTCCTATTTAATACATATTCCTAAACACTACGGATGAGGATTTCAGGTCTCCGAGGTTAAATTAAGTTAGTGGGTGCTTATTTTTTAAGCGTTAACGATTAGCTCAGTAGGTGGAGACCAAACAAACCCAGATTGAACAACGCTTTTCCCCGTAAAGATGCGAAAATTTGCGTTTTTCGGCTAGTCTTTACAGAATTAATCGCGATTTTAGGCTTTTACGGGTATTTTGACTAAATTGAATCTAAAAAAAGTGTGAATCGCATACTAATAACAGCTAACAGCTAAAACCACAGCTTGCAAATGCTTCTCCCCATGACACTCTCTAATACCGGCAGCGTTCTGGCTACGTTAACTCAGCTTACGCAACTCAATCGTACTAGCGCCCTGACCTCGCGCGTCAAAGACCTGTCATTCGGCGAATTTATCTGCTTACTCGACTTTATTACCGCTGAGTTCCAGCAGTTTCTGCGGGCGATCGACATGATCAACAACGAAGCGCTGGAAACCATGCTGGAGCAGGTCATGGACGCCTTTACCCTCAAAATGGGTCAGATTCTGCAAGCAGACCTCACCACTATTTTTTTAGTAGACGAAGAAAAAAATCAACTTTGGTCAAAAATTCCCGATACGGAGACTGGGAGAGCCACCAAACAAATCCGGATTCCCATTAATATTGGCGTTGCCGGTCACGTCGCCAGCACCGGCGAATCTTTGAATCTTCCAGACCCCTACTCTCACCCACTCTTTAACAAAGAAGTTGACGAGCGACCGGGCTACCGAACCCACAGTCTGCTTTGTATGCCGATTTATAGCAGCAAAAACCAGATTGTTGCGGTCGTTCAGCTATTAAATAAAGCTGGGGATGGGCCGTTTACCGAGGAGGATGAGCAGGGATTCCGCGACTTTGCTGCCTCTATCGGCATTATCCTAGAAAGCTGCCAATCGTTTTATATGGCGGCACGCAAGCAGCGGGGGGCAGAGGCACTGTTGCGGGCAACCACCTATCTCGGTCAAAGTCTTGACTTGGAAGCAACTCTGCGCTTTGTGATGGAGCAAGCGCGGATTCTGATGCAGGCGGATCGCAGTACCCTATTTATGCTGAGCAAAGAAACGGGAGAACTCTGGACGAAAGTTGCCAACAAAGATGGCACGGAGATCATCCCGATTCGCATTCCTTCTAACAAAGGAATTGCCGGTTATGTTGCCTCCACTCGTCAGCCGCTAAATATCCCGGATGCTTATAAAGATCCGCGTTTCGATCCCAGCGCCGACCAACGGACGGGTTATTTGACACGCAATATCCTGTGTATGCCGGTATTTAATTCATCAATGGAATTAATCGGCGTTACGCAGTTAATTAACAAGCAACCCGGCAGCTTCACGAGTTCAGATGAAGAGTTTATGCAGGCATTTAATATCCAGGCGGGAATTGCGCTGGAAAATGCCAAGCTCTTCGAGAATGTGTTGTTGGAAAAGCAGTATCAAAAAGATATCCTGCAAAGTCTCTCAGATGCAGTCATCTCTACAGATATGCAGGGACGGATTGTCACGATTAACGAAGCTGCACTGGAGTTGCTGGGGTGCCCGATTCGGGAAACCACGGGTAAAAACAACAAGCATCTATGGGAGCAGAAACTAATCGGTCGTTTCGTTTGGGATGTGGTGCCCATCGAACATCTCCAGTTTCGCCTCCAGGATAGTCTGAAGACGGGTGCCAAGCAATATGTGCCGGAGCAAACCCTGACAGTAGGATTGTATCTAGAGAAGAGCCACCAGCCATCAGTAGCAGCCGTAGGAGCAATTCCAGACTTGTCCGTGCAGGCACAATGCGCCCAGTGTCAGCAGGTAGCAGAAGTTCTCAATTTGGAAGCGACTCACTCGGAGGGAGAACCTACTGGAGTCCATATTCTGGCAATCCGCGATCGCATCAATCCAAACATCTTCATTCCTTGGAATGAATCATGCAGTCCTGGCACTGTCGCCACCCACAGTTGTCATCAGATTTTGAGTGCCGATCAAGTCCAGGAAATTGAACGAAGTATGAATCTCACCGTTAATCCCCTTACCAACCCGGAAGGAGGCGTCAGAGGAGGCTTGGTGGTCTTGGAAGACATCAGCCACGAAAAACGGATGAAATCTACCTTGTATCGCTACATGACGCCTAGAGTAGCAGAGCAAGTCATGGCACTGGGCGATAAAGCGCTGATGATGAGCGAACGCAAGGAGGTGACAATTTTATTTTCTGACATCCGGGGCTACACCACTCTGACGGAAAATTTAGGGGCTTCGGAAGTGGTTTCGCTGCTGAATCAGTATTTTGAAACGATGGTAGAGGCAGTCTTTAACCACGAAGGCACCTTAGATAAATTCATCGGCGATGCCTTGATGGCGGTGTTTGGTGCGCCCCTGCCTTTGGCAGAAAATCATGCTTGGATGGCGGTTCAGTCGGCGTTGGATATGCGCCGCCGGTTGGCAGAGTTTAACCGTCGCCGTTTATTTGGAAACCAGCCGCAAATTCATATTGGCATTGGACTAAGTTCTGGAGAAGTCGTTTCCGGCAACATTGGTTCCCACAAACGGATGGACTACACGGTGATTGGGGATGGGGTGAACTTGAGTTCTCGCCTGGAAAGCGTCACCAAGGAGTACGGCTGCGATATTATCTTGAGCGAGTTTACCTACAACTTGTGCCGCGATCGCATCTTGGTGCGAGAGTTAGACAAAATCCGCGTCAAGGGCAAAAATACCGCCGTTAGTATTTACGAGTTGATCGGCGACCATCGACAGCATCTCGACGATTCTACGAAGAAGTTTCTCGATCTCTATCATCTGGGGCGTACAGCCTACACGGGAAGAAGCTTCCAGAAAGCGATCGCCTACTTTGAGGACGCCTACAGCCTACGACCCACGGATCAGGCAGTCACCGTCCACTTGGAACGGTGTAAGAACTACCTTCGGCAACCGCCTTCAGATGCCTGGGACGGAGTCCACACGATGACCAGCAAATGAGGTTAATCGCTATTCGCGAATGGGCGTAAATTCTCTAGACGCTGCCCTTTTGCACCTCACCTTTCCGGATTATCCTCTCCACTCTGGAAAGGGTTCTCACCGATGGCGAGTTGCTTTTTGGTTTTTTTCAACTGCTTCCAGAGACTCTTAATTTGTTCGTAGGCTTCGGAGGATGAAATTTTCCCCCCAGTTTCCAGGTTGCAGATGAAATTCACCCGTTGAGCAAATTCCTGCAAATTTGCGTTAAAAACCAGGTTTTCTGGCTTG
Source organism: Coleofasciculus sp. FACHB-542 (assembly GCF_014695825.1). Lineage (NCBI taxonomy): Bacteria > Bacillati > Cyanobacteriota > Cyanophyceae > Coleofasciculales > Coleofasciculaceae > Coleofasciculus > Coleofasciculus sp. FACHB-542. The sequence goes on from NZ_JACJPB010000039.1 coordinate 15,256, forward strand.
ACTTGACCGTAGTAACGACTACGAGGATACAGAAAATCAGAGCGGTCTGCCATAGATTACCTCCTTGGGATAAACTACTCAACCTACTGGCGTGAGAAACGAACCAATCGTTAATCCTGTTTTTTGCCCAAGCTGGAAAAGCTAGCAACAGAAACAGGGAGGTATTCCGACCGTTGCCCGATCCACCTTGGAGTCGGTAGAACTTTCTTGCGATCGCCCGCTGTTGGAATCAGGATTTACCGGGTGTTTTGTTCGAGTCTTGACCACTATTGTGATCTTTGCACAAAGGGCTGCGCTTATTTTAATTACAAATTAATCAAAATTTAACCTTATCTTAATCAAAGATTATGCCAGTTACTCGCAGATGCCCAGATGTTGACGCCATTCGGCTCCTAAGGCATTAAAATCTTCTGTGCTGCTGCCGACGATCCATTAATACAAATAACGACTCTCCATGTCCGCCCAATCAACCAACCTTTACGAAGGCAAAGCCAAGATTCTCTATACCACGGACGATCCGGACATTCTGCTGGCTCACTTCAAAGACGAAGCTACCGCCTTTAATGCCAAAAAGCGCGGTCAGATTATCGGCAAAGGTGAAATTAACTGCACCATTGCCGCTTATTTGTTCCAGGTTTTGGAAGCATCGGGCATCCCAACCCACTTCATTGACTGTCCGGCACCCAACCAAATGCGCGTCCAAGCGTTAAAGATTCTGCCCCTAGAAGTGGTGGTCAGGAACATTGCTGCGGGAAGTCTGTGTCAACAAACAGGGTTGCCCGTAGGTACCGTCCTGCCCGATCCGCTGGTGGAATTTTATTTTAAAAATGACGATCTCGGAGATCCTTTGTTAACACGCGATCGCTTGATGTTATTGAAATTAGCGACACCAGAACAGCTTGACCAATTACAAAGTAGCGCCTTGCGGATTAACGAAATCCTCAGAGACTTTTTTCACCAATGCCGGATTACCCTAGTGGATTTCAAGTTGGAGTTTGGCGTTGACCGGCATGGCGAGATACGACTGGGAGACGAAATCAGCCCCGATACCTGCCGTCTTTGGGATGAGTCTGAAGACGATCCCGACCGGCGAGTGCTAGATAAAGATCGGTTCCGTCGGGATTTGGGGCAGGTGGAAGATGCCTACCAGCAAGTTCTAAAAAGAGTTCTCGAACAAGTAAATCGTAAAAAGTAAAAGCAGAAAAAATTCTTTCTTTGGCTTTTTGCTTTTTTACTTTTGTCTCTATTTTCAATGTGTGTGGAAGTGTCGAAAACGAGTAAAAGAATGCGCTTATCTCCCTTTTTATTGACGATTTTGGCTGCCTCATCTGCCTGCTGTGTAGCATTTCCTGCCAGAGGGCAAACGACAAATTCTTCGTCGGACACCTCCGAGAGAACAGCGTGGTATGGCGATTATATTGAGCAGACCCAGGCTGACGCAGGACGCGATCGCCCAGAATCTCAACCAACCAATAACGTAGTCGTCAATGCTGTGAGTGCCCCAGAGACGACACCGCCCGGGAGGGCGCTTAGACCGTCGCCCAGCCTCACTGAGATTGTTACACGCTCCACCACCGCACCCGCCCCAGTTAACGTCCCAGTTAACGTCCCAGTTAAACCGGAGCGCGTAGAGGTCGCCAGTAGCAGTCGTCGGGAACCGCCACCCGCCAATAACGTGGTGGTTAACACCATGAGCGTTCCAACAACAAAAGAGCCTGTAGGGGCAAAATCCCCCTCATCCGTACTCAGCCAAACTCCCACAACCCAATCTCCATCCTCTCCCACGCCGGAAACAGAGCCAGTGGTTCCCCGCACCGGCGAAGAATCAACACCGCAACAAGAAACGCCGGATACCATTGAATTCGATCTCACGCCAGGGACGACTGGTGAGCCGAATCTTGAGTTGCCAGAGCCACGGGAACAACCTGTACCAACCCCTGAAGGTGGACAACCTGCAACAACGCCTGAAACGGTACAACCTGCGCCTACCGACCAGCCAGAAGCCAGAGTGCTAGTGGGTGAAGTCGTTGTTACTGGCGTAGAAGGGGATCTCGAAAACGAAGTTTATGAGGCAATTCGCACCCGACCCGGACAAACGGCGACCCGGAGCCAGTTACAGGAAGATGTGAATGCCATCTACGCCACAGGTTTTTTCAGCAACGCCAGAGTAGAGCCACAGGATACCCCGCTGGGTGTCCGTGTCGTCTTTGTAGTAGAACCTAACCCAGTTTTGCGTCAGGTAGTGGTTGTCCCCGTCCCTGCCGACCAAAATCAGCGGGCACTCCCCCAAAAGGTAATCGATGACGCCTTCGCGTCTCAGTATGGTCGCACCCTCAACATCCGCGAACTGCAAGAAGGCATTAAAAAAATAAACCAGTGGTACAAAGAAAACGGCTATGACTTGGCACAAGTAGTTGCCGCACCCCAGATTGCTGAGGATGGCACGGTACGTCTAGAGGTAGCAGAAGGACTGATTGAGGATATTGAAGTCCGCTTTCTCGACAAAGACGGACAACCCGCAAATGATGAGGGTCAACCCATCCGGGGTCGCACCCGCGATTTCATCATCACGCGAGAAATCGAACTGAATTCTGGAGAGGTCTTTAACCGGACGAAAGCGGAAAGGGATCTGCGCCGAGTCTTTCGCTTAGGTATCTTTGAAGATGTGCGACTCTCATTCAGACCGGGGCAAGATCCGCGCAAAGTGGTGGTGGTCGTGGACGTGATTGAGAAGAACACCGGCTCAGTGGCGGCGGGTGCTGGGATTAGTTCCGCCAGTGGATTATTCGGCACCATTAGCTATCAAGAGCAAAATCTGGGGGGCAATAACCAGAAGCTGGGGGCAGAGTTGCAGGTCGGTCAGCGAGAACTGCTATTTGATGTCAACTTTACAGATCCCTGGATTGCTGGCGATCCTTACCGGACTTCCTACACCGTCAATGGGTTCAGACGCCGATCCATTTCGCTGATTTTTGATGGCGGTGACACAGAGGTGGAATTACCCGATGGAGACAGACCCCGCGTCCTGCGATTGGGGGGTGGCGTCACCTTTACCCGTCCGCTTTCCCGAGATGTTTTTGCAGATCCGGAATGGAGAGCGAGTCTGGGCTTGCAGTATCAACGGGTTTCGATCCGAAATTCCGACGGCGACATTAGCCCGAAGGATGAGCTAGGCAACGACTTGAGCTTTAGTGGGGAAGGGAAAGACGACTTGTTGACCCTGCAATTTGGGGTTGTGCGCGATCGCCGTAACAGCGCCGTAATTCCGACCTCTGGATCTCTACTGCGCCTAGGCGTTGAACAGTCTCTCCCCGTAGGTGTGGGAGGGATTCTGTTTAACCGTCTGCGCGGTAGCTATAGCTACTATCTTCCTGTCAGATATACGAACTTCTCCCCAGGTCCACAAGCGCTCGCTTTCAACGTTCAAGCCGGAACCGTCCTCGGCGATTTACCTCCCTATGAAGCTTTCTCTCTAGGCGGTAGTAACTCGGTGCGGGGTTTTGAGGAAGGAGATGTCGGCAGCGGTCGCAGCTTTATCCAAGCGACCGCAGAGTATCGCTTCCCTATTTTCTCGATTGTGGGCGGTGCTTTGTTTGTCGATGCCGCAACCGATTTCGGGACTGGTAGCACCGTACCCGGAGATCCGGCTGGGGTGCGGGGTAAGCCCGGAAGCGGCTTTGGTTATGGTCTTGGCGTCCGCGTGCAATCTCCCCTCGGCCCGATTCGCATCGACTATGGTTTTAATAACGAAGGGGACAGCCGCCTCCACTTTGGAATTGGGGAGAGATTCTAAAAATTAAAAATGTAAAATTAAAAATTAAAAATTAGGAGAATTTCTTCAATTTTTAGTTTTTAATTTTTAATTTTTAATTATGAAACAACACACGCTAAAAGGCTCTTTTGAACAATCTGGCGTCGGTCTACATAGCGGCGTCCCTACCCATGTCCGAGTGCTACCAGCGGCGGCTGGAGAGGGACGTTACTTTGTCAGAGTTGACCTGGCTGGGGCACCCGTGATTCCAGCGCGGGTGGAAGCAGTCAGTCAGACAACCCTCTCCACCGAACTTGCTAGCAGTGGAGAGGCGCGGGTTCGGACTGTGGAACACCTGCTAGCCGCTTTAGCAGGCAGCGGTGTCGATAACGCTCGAATTGAGATTGATGGTCCGGAAGTGCCCCTGCTGGATGGCTCAGCGCTGATTTGGGCGGAAGCGATCGCGCAAGCGGGCGTGGTCGATAACGATGAAGGAATTCCCGATTCCACTTTTAAGCTAGAAAAGCCCGTATGGGTCTATCAAGGCGATGCCTTTGTCGCCGCCCTACCCGCACCGGAGTTGCGCTTTTCCTACGGAATTGACTTCGACTCAGCAGCAATTGGCAATCAGTGGCACAGCTGGACGCCGAGGCAAGAAAAATTTGCAGACGCGATCGCACCCGCCCGCACGTTTGGTCTAGCGCACCAAATTGAGCAGTTACAAGCCGCAGGTTTAATCAAAGGCGGAAGTTTAGAAAATGCCCTGGTTTGCGATTCACAAGAATGGCTTAATCCTCCCTTAAGATTTTCAAATGAGCCAGTGCGTCATAAACTTTTAGATTTAGTAGGAGATTTAAGTTTACTGGGATATTTCCCGCAAGCTCATATCCTCGCCTACAAAGCCAGCCATCACCTGCATATCCAACTCACTCAGCAGTTACTCCCTTTTGTGAGTGGCACTGAGTGAGCCTGTGTAAAGTGGCTGCGCGATCGCAACTCTAGCCCCTAGCCTCTAATCCCTGTCATACAGCCCATGTCCACACTGATTGAAGTCAATACACCCGATGCTGAGACTGCGACGCCCCAAGCCAAGAATGTCGGGGAAGAAACAGCACAAAACAGCCAATCTGCTGCCAAAACCATCCTGACGATCGAAGACATTCAAAAATTGCTGCCCCATCGGTATCCTTTTGCATTGGTGGATCGGATTATCGAGTACGTGCCCGGAGAAAGGGCTGTGGGCATCAAAAATGTCACCTTTAACGAACCCCATTTTCAAGGGCATTTCCCCGGTCGTCCGATTATGCCTGGGGTATTAATTGTGGAAGCAATGGCTCAAGTGGGCGGGATCGTATTGACCCAACTCCCAGATATTGAAAGCGGCTTATTTATGTTTGCTGGCATTGATAAAGTCCGCTTCCGTCGCCCCGTAGTACCGGGAGATCAGCTAGTCATGACCGTGGAACTGCTGTGTGTCAAACGGCGTCGTTTTGGAAAGATGCACGCCCGTGCCGAAGTCGATGGTCAATTGGCTACAGAAGGCGAACTGATGTTTTCCATCGTTGACTAAAACAGTCATGAGGACTGAGGAGTGTTTGCTTAGCGCTACTCTATTCGCAGGCTAAAAAACAGGTTTGAGAAAAGAAGTTTGATGGCACATTAGTTGAAGAAGCTGATGGTTAAATTCTGACTCATAACTCCTAACGCTAACTTTATTCCTCATTCCTCAGTTTTGATTTGTGACTTGTCACTTTTGTTTACTCAGTCCGTGCTTTGCTAACAGTCCGCGCGATCGCGCCGAAGAGCGCTAACAGTCCTGTATATGATTCATCCCACCGCGATAATTCACCCTGACGCTCAACTACACCCCAGCGTGCAAGTTGGGCCTTATGCGGTGATTGGAGAACAAGTAAAAATTGGTGCTGAAACCACGATTGGCGCTCATGTTGTAATCGAGGGACCAACGGAAATTGGTGCACAAAATCACATTTTTCCGGGGGCAGCAATTGGCTTAGAACCCCAAGACCTCAAGTATGACGGGGCTAAAACCTGGGTAAAAATTGGTGATGGTAATCGAATTCGAGAGTATGTCACAATTAACCGGGCAACTGGCGAGGGTGAAGCGACGGTAATTGGCAATGGCAACTTGTTGATGGCTTATGTCCACGTTGCTCATAATTGCGCGATCGCAGATAAAGTGATTATTTCCAATGCGGTGTCGCTCGCTGGGCACGTCCAGATTGATTCGCGGGCGGTGATTGGTGGCGTCCTAGGGATTCATCAATTTGTCCACATCGGGCGAGGCGCAATGGTGGGTGGGATGAGTCGCATTGACCGCGATGTGCCTCCTTATCTGCTCGTAGAGGGAAATCCATCGCGGGTACGCAGTCTCAACTTGGTGGGACTTAAACGCGCTGGTTTATCTGCCGCTGAGTTGGGAATTCTCAAAAAAGCTTTTCGGATTCTCTATCGTTCTGGATTACCCCTGAATCAATCCCTAGAACAACTGGATCTGCTCCCAGATAACGAATACTTGCAACACCTGCGCCGGTTCCTGCAACTTTCTCAAGCGCCAGGGCGGCGCGGTCCGATTCCAGGGAAAAGAACGAAGAATAAGGATGAAGAGTAATTGGGAAACAAGTTGTAGAGACGCCCTAAACCGCGTCTGAGTTTTGAGTTCAAAGTAATTTGTTTCATTCAAAACTCAACTCAAAACTCAAAACTCGATTACCCATTACCCATTGCCAAATTAATGCGTATATTTATCAGCACTGGTGAAGTTTCAGGGGATCTGCAAGGGGCGCTACTGATTGAGGCACTTTATCGACAAGCACAGGCAACTGGCTTGGAATTAGAAATTGTTGCCTTGGGGGGCGATCGCATGGCGGCAGCGGGTGCGACTCTCTTGAGCAATACCAGCGGGATTGGTTCGGTGGGGCTTTTTGAATCTCTCCCTTATGTGTTACCGACCTTACAAGTCCAGCGTCGAGCTAAACAGTACCTTCGAGAGAATCCGCCCGATCTGGTGGTGTTAATTGACTACTTGGGTCCAAATATTGGCGTCGGCACCTATATCCAGCAACAGATGCCGCAGGTGCCAGTCGCGTACTACATCACGCCGCAGGTATGGGTTTGGTCGCCCTTCAAGCGCGACACGACTCGAATCATCGAGATTAGCGACCAAGTGTTGGCAATTTTCCCAGAGGAAGCGCAATATTTCCAAAAACGGGGGGCATCGGCTGCTTGGGTGGGGCATCCCTTGGTGGATCGGATGCAAAAGGCTCCCAGCCGAGAAGCGGCGCGAAGAATCTTAGAGATAGAGTCAGAACAAATTGCGATCGCGCTTCTTCCTGCCTCCCGTCCTCAAGAACTCAAGTATCTGATGCCGGTGATGTTTGAGGCGGCGAAAGCGATCCAAAACAAACTGCCTCAAGTTCATTTCTGGATTCCTTTGTCTCTGGAAGCTTATCGGCTCCAAATTGAAGCGGCGATTGGACGTTATGGTTTAAATGCAACTCTGGTTGCTGGTAAAAGTCAGGAAGTTCTGGCGGCGGCTGATTTAGCGATCGCTAAGTCGGGGACTGTAAATCTGGAACTTGCCCTTTTAAATGTGCCGCAGGTGGTTCTCTACCGCGTTAGTCGCTTTACCTATTGGATTGCCCGTAATATTCTAAAATTCTCGATTCCCTTCATGTCGCCAGCCAACTTGGTAATGATGCGGTCGATTGTGCCCGAATTGCTGCAAGATCAAGCTACGCCAGAAAACATTGTCCAAGAAGCTTTAGAACTCTTACTCAATCCCGAACGTCGCCAGCAAACTGTTGCAGATTATCAAGAAATGCGCTCCTCATTGGGAGAAGTGGGAGTTTGCGATCGCGCTGCCAAAGAAATCCTTCAAATGCTTTGAAAATTTTTAATTAAAACTTCCTTTAACTACTGACATTATTCCTTCCTAAAACCCGAGTTTCATCAATTTGTAAGGTTCTATAGCAATCCTTGTGAGATTCCAGCGGTTCAGCTCCCGACTTCCGTAAGAAGTCGGGGAACTCGCCTTCACAAATCATTTAGGATTGCGATATCAGGAACAGTTTCCTCAATTTTGGCATCTTGACGATAGGGAAACTTACACGGGGCGACTGACAGCCTAGCCTGGACAATCTGTTGCTTCCAGCTCATCAGTAGCAAGAAGGTCGCTTTGTGGTGGCAGGGCCACAGTATCCGAATAATATTAACTTGCCCAAAAATGTTGAGCAAATCGAGCATTTGCCACCTGCTCGACACCGCTAGTTTTACCCTTTCCAACTGTTCACTCTTAATATTAGACGGACTAATATGGTTGAAGCAGATTATTCTCCCATCAGGCGTTTATTTGAAGCATCTGCGTGTGGAACTCCAATGATTAGTGATTATTGGTAGGGGTTGGAAACAATTTTTGAAATGGGTAAAGAAATTCTGATTGCCGAGTCGCCTGCCGATACTTTACAGGATCTTCAAGAAACTCCGGAAGCTGAGAGAATTGCAATCGGCGAGCACGCTTGGACTCGCGCTTTGGCACAACATACGGCAGCCCATCGAGCCTCTAAATTGGAAGGCTACGTCTTGGAGCGAATCACTTTGTATTCTTCCTTTAAAAATTAATACTGGCTGTAAATTTTTTACCGACTGCTAGGCTTTTGTGGCAATTTCTCGATTCTGGGAAATTCCCGATTTTGCTTTGTTTTGATGAGGCTTAATTTTAGATATTATCTTGGCAAAAAAGCTTTATTTATGATAGAAAAGCGGGGGATCTATCTTCGGGAATATTTAAGTTATTTTTAATATTGATTTATCTTGAAGAAAGGCTGTTAACGTTCGGTTCTTAAATTCTGATGGCAAGCCAGCAAGCTAGATGTGGGGAGTTCCAAGACCTCACGGGGCACCAAGGGGACAAGGGGACATTAAGGCTGTATGACCGAGCGATGGCAGCAACCAGCTGTGGCATCGTCATTAGCGACGCCAGTCTACCAAATAATCCAATTATCTATTGCAATCCCGCCTTTGAAAAAATAACCGGGTATTCGACTGCCGAAGTCTTGGGACGAAACTGCCGATTTTTGCAAGGAAATGATACCGATCCAGCCGCAATTGAGCAAATTCGTCAAGCCTTGCAAACAGGGAAAGAATGCCAGGTGGTTCTCAAAAACTATCGCAAGGATGGAACACCTTTCTGGAATGACCTGAGTATTTCGCCGGTATATGACGAAGAGGGTCGGGTGACGCAATTTATCGGCGTCCAGACGGATATTACCGAGCGTAAAGCCGCCCAAGAGGCGCAGTGCGAAGGGGAAACGCGGCTGCGGCTGGCTCTGGGTGCGGCAAGTATGGGGGTTTGGGACTGGGATCTGGGAACCAATCGGGTGACTTGGTCTGAAGAGGTGGAAGGGATTTTTGGTCTGGCTCCTGGTTCCTTTACTGGCACCTACGAGGCTTATCTCCAATGCATTCATCCTGAAGATTGCTACCGCGTGGGACTTGAGATTGCGAGCATCGTAGAAGTCGGGAAAGACTTAAAGATGGAGTATCGCGTCATTCGTCCTGATGGAATTGGCTGGGTGGCGTCACGGGGTGCCGTTGTGCGCGACAATACGGGGAAGTGCGTGCGGATGATGGGAACGGTGATGGATATTACCGAACGCAAGCAAGCAGAGGAAGCGTCGCGACAGCAATTTTTGAGAGAACGGCTGGTCGGAGCGATCGCTAAGCGCATCCGTCAGTCTCTAGATTTAGAAGAAGTTCTCAATACAACTGTGGCAGAAGTGCGCCATTTTCTCTCTACTGACCGGGTACTCATTTACCGCTTCGATCTAGATCGGAACGGAGTTGTGGTTGTAGAGTCGGTCGGTGAGGATTGGACGCCTATTTTAGGAACCAGCATCCAAGATCCTTGCTTTGGGAAAAGCTACGTCTCGCCATACCAGCAAGGTCGGGTTCGAGCGATTGACAATATCTATACTGCGGGTATCCAACAATGCCATATTGATTTACTTGCCCAGTTTCAGGTGAGAGCTAACTTGGTAGTTCCGATTCTGCAAGGGGAAAATTTATGGGGGTTGCTGATTGCCCATCACTGTCGGGAACCCCGAAAATGGCAAGAATCAGAAGTAGAATTGCTCAAACAGCTGAGCGTGCAGCTAGCGATAGCAATTAAGCAATCCGTTCTCTTCCAACAGCTAAACGCCGAACTGGTCGAACGCAAACAGGCAGAAATCGCTTGGCTGAAATCAGAAGCGCAGCTAAAAGAACAAACAACCCAACTAAAACGAACCTTGGGAGAATTGGGACAAACCCAATCTCAGCTAATTCAGAGCGAAAAGATGTCCAGTTTAGGGCAGTTGGTTGCAGGTGTTGCCCATGAAATTAATAATCCAGTCTCCTTCATCTACGGCAATCTCGACCATGCGAATCAGTATGCTCATGACCTGCTGAACCTGTTAAATCTCTATCAAAAGCACTTTCCCAAACCCCCTACCGAAATTCAAGTTGCAAATCAGGATATCGATTTAGATTTCTTGGTGGAAGATTTTCCCAAACTACTGACTTCCATGAAAATGGGAGCCGACCGCATCCGCGATTTGGTCTTGTCGCTGCGGAATTTCTCCCGCCTGGATGAATCCCAGAAGAAGGCGGTTGATATTCATGAGGGCATAGATAACACGCTGTTGATTTTGCAGCATCGGTTGAAAGAAGACAGCTCCCATCCCAAAATTCAGATTATTAAAGAATACGGCGATTTGCCCAAAGTAGATTGTTACGCTGGGCAACTCAACCAAGTGTTTATGAATCTTCTGAGTAATGCAATTGATGCTTTAGAAGAATACAATGCCCAGCAAGTCTCCGCAGGAGGAGCATCGCTGACGCCGGAGGATCTCAAAGCCAACCCCAGCCAGATTACCATTCGCACCTCTTTGAAGGATGAAGGAATCAGGATAAAGGATGAATTCAATGCCAATCCTCATCCCACCCTTCGAGAAGGGCAAAGCCCTACATCCCTAAGTCCCAATCCTGCCTCTGTTGTCATCAGGATTGCGGATAATGGCCCTGGCATTCCCGAAGCAATTCAGAAACAAATTTTTGACCCCTTCTTTACGACGAAAGCCGTGGGAAAAGGGACTGGCTTGGGCTTGTCCATTAGCTACCAAGTTGTGGTTGAACGTCACGGGGGTCAACTCGAGTGCGTGTCAACACCGGGAAAGGGAACAGAGTTTATTATCGAAATTCCGATCCAGAAGGTAGAAGCGGAATCTCTTTTAGGGGCGCATTGCCCAATTCCTCTATCTATACAGCCCCATCGGGTGGCTTAACACTCCCTTATGCTTGGCACTCCCTGCTTGCCAAGGTCGGTTTTTTTGCTTTCTCCGGGAAGCTTAGAACCGTTCCATTTTCTTCAAGCAGACCTTCCCCACCTAGGAAGAAAGGGCTGTTGATGAACACATCTTGATGAACACAACACAGGCAAATCAACAATCAATCAGCTTGCGTCTGTGCTAACTTGCTCTTCAGTCGGCAACTCCAGACAGTAGCCCGCACCATAGACGGTCTTAATATAGCGCGGGTGGCGGGGATCGGGTTCTAGCTTCGTTCTCAAGTGCCGAATATGCACCCGAATCGTTTCAATGTCATCGTCGGGATCGTAGCCCCAAACTTCCCGCAGGATTTCACTAGGAGAAACGGTTTGACCATGACGCTGGAGTAAGCAGTGCAGTAATTCAAACTCCAGATGCGTTAACTTCACTGTCTGATTGAACCAAATAGCCTCAAAGCGTTCTGGGACTAAGGTTAAAGAGCCATAGTGCAAGATTTCCGAGTGTTTGGCGGCTTGGGGAATACGGTCTGTTCGTCGCAGCAAGGCTCTGACCCGTGCCAGCATTTCTTCGAGTTCAAACGGCTTGGTCAGGTAATCATCGGCTCCGGCATTAAAGCCTTCTACCTTATCTTGAGTCTGACCCAGTGCTGTCAACATTAACACCGGAATATCGGCAGTGCGTTCATCCCGCCGCAACCGCTGGCAGACGGTGAAACCGTCCACATTGGGCAGCATTAGGTCAAGCATAATGAGGTCTGGTTGCAGTTGCAAAGCCAGTGCCTGACCTTTAATGCCATCTGGTGCTTGGCTGACATCGTATCCAGCCATTTCCAGATTGATGGTAACTAATTCTGCGATCGCAGCGTCGTCGTCGATGACGAGTATCCGGGGCATCACTACTAAATTATTGCTACAGTATTTTAAAGTTTCTATAAGAACCTTTATCGGAATCCAAAGATTCCTGTACAGATTATACGCAAGGATTCTAAATTCTTTCTAAAGAAAACCTTGGATTATTAAGAGAGTTGGCGATCGCACAAACACGCAGAGCATTCTATCTGCCCCACCAGAAAGGATCGTGACTGGGCGAAATGCACTCGTTTAGCTTTGAGCGTTAATCCAATCTCCTAGCGCCTTGCCCATCTTTTTCAGCTGAAGGGGGCGCTTGTAACTGAAATTAGAAAGTTGGGCTGCGGGCTTGATAATACCCCGATTTTTCTCACCGTCACACCAGTACGAGTTTGGAGCAGATTGTGGCGTATCAATGAGGGTAAAGTGCAACAAGCCAATCAATCCAGCGTTTTGCAGTTCTAAGGAGCGCTGTTGTAATTCCTGGTAAACTTTCGCGCCTCCCTCGTCCCAATCGGTGCCAGCATCAGCCATCAGGAAAAAGTAATCGATCAGAGACGGCTTTTGCAGTTGGGTTTGGATGAATTGGGCGATCGCAATTACTCGGTCGGGCATATCATAAAGCTTCGCTTGATCGGGGGTTAAGCGTTGGCATCCGTTTCCGTCATTCCGCCAGGGGCCTTGGGTTACTTGAAACCCAAAGAAATCGACTCCCGGTGCAGCCGCCTTCAAATCAGGTAAATAGTTTTGCAGACCCGTGGGGGAAGCATTAAAGTCACCGAAAGCCAAACCCACTTTCAAATTCAGTCCCGGAACCGAACTCGCTGAGGTACGTAATCTTTGGGCAGCTTCAGCCATTAACTGCCCGAACTTCTGCGGAATACTGGCATCCCACCCATAATTCGCATTGACGGGATCGCGGAGCGTTCCTACCAGATTATGCTCCGGTTCCAGCGATACATACACCGTCCCTTGGGTCTTAGAGAGTACATCTTTCGCGAGGCGATCTAACTCCGAGAAGTACCAACTCTTTCTGGCTTCAATTTCAGCCCAAGTTTTTTTACTTTGGACATCGTGGGTAATCAAGTTAACGATAAAGACGGGGACAACCCCTTCTTTAAACATTCGGTCTGTCGTCGCGCAAGTTTTCTGACCAGCCACACAACCAAACCAAATGGGTTGCCATCCCACCTCTACTCCAAGCGATGCAGCTTTCGGTTTGGGTAAACCGACTTCTTTGGCAACGTCAAGGCTGTGCATCCAAGTTCCTTCTACGTTGCTAGTGTCGCCACCAAAACCAATTAGCAATGGATTACTGGTTTGGGGAGTGTTAGGTACGGGTTGAGGAGTTGCGGGGGTTAGGGGAGGAGTTGCGGGTGTCTGAGCAGTTGTCGGAGGAGTATAGAGGGTCTGACCTTGACCCATCAGCTTTTTCTGATTCAAAACCATCCGGAACCAGTTTTGAAAAATCACTTGGGTTCCGTTTCGCTGCCTCGTGGTTCTCCGGAGTTGAGAGTTTGCATTCCCATTCCAAACGATCAGCTGCCGTTTGCGGGTTTCCACATAACGGATTGAAGAAACGCGATTTTTTTGCCCATCCACCAAATAAGCAAATACAAGACCGTAGTTAGGATTACTGCGTTCAACTGGAATCCAATACTCCCGACCGCAGGCGGCAGGATTCACTTTCTCTGGAACTCGATTGAAGTGATGGAAAACATAGTAAAGGCGACCATCCTTATCAACTCCTTTACCGGGTTGAGTTAGCATCCCAGAGCCACAATAGTTTTGAGCTGCTGTTTTGCTGGTTTGAGGGTTTGGGGAGGCAGGAGTAGAGGCAGTTTGGGTTGCTGTAGAAGCTTGGTTCTGGTTATTTATCAGAGTTTGGGGGATAGAGGCAGTCTGAGTGCGCCTTAGTTGCCTCCAATTTAGAATCTGCGCGATCGCATGAGAAAGGGCTTGGTTTCCATCTTGCCGCGTCAGGATTCTTCTCAGTAGAGGATTGACTGGATTACCATCCCAAGCGATGAGTTTCCCGTTGTTCGTTTCCACATAACGAGTGGCAGAAACGCGATTTTTGTATCCATCCACCCAATAAACAAATACAAGTCCGTAATAAGGATTGCTTTGCTCGGCTGGAATCCAATATTCCCGACCACAAGCGGCAGAATTCACTGACTCTTGACCTCGGCTGAAGTCATAGAAAACGGAATACACTCTCGTGTCTGTATCGATTCCCCTGGTAGGTTTGGTGATGGTGCCAGAACCACAGTAATTTGTCGGGGCGGTCCTCTCAAAAGGGCTGGGTTGGCTTGCTAGGATTTGCGGTTGTTGCGACTCAGAAGCAAATTGATTCAGCTTATTGTTGAATGCAGATTGAATGGCGGGCGGATGAGCAGCAACGGCAACAGAGGAGGTATCGGTATGGGTACTGCTAATACCCATATTGAGGGTAAAAACGGTGCTGAGCGCTATTGCGAGAAGGCGGTGCAGGAATGTTACCGGGTCAAACAAGGAGCCTACTAGAGTCGCAACAAAGCTGATGGTAGCTAAAGCAAGCAGCCGAATTCTACGCATTATGCAGCCGGAAATCTAAATAGATTATTGGCTGCTTCCTTTCCCTACTTCATCGGGAAATTTGCTGGATATCTCATTAACTGGCATTTGGCTCTCAGTGCGATCGCGGAGTTCCCACCTTCTCAAACACCGTTACTGTCCGTTAATCAACCTAAAATGAGGCTGCATATCAGAAACCCGGTTTCTTAAAGAACCGGGTTTTCAACCACTTCCATCACTTCTGCGTCACCATACTTCACCGAATCGTTGCAACAGGTGAAGGTTGTCGCTCGCTCAATACCGCAGCCGAAGCACCATAAAGTTCCGCTTTTGGCAACAAGGGCAGCAGCCAATCAAGATGGCTGAATTAATTTCCCCCTATCAACCAAAACCGATTAATTTAGCCATTTTTTTTGTCTTAGTTGCCGGTTTTAGTAACGAATTCGAGGGTCGATGTAAGCATTGATAATATCAATCAAAATGCTAGCAACTACAACAATCGACGCAAAAAATACCATGATTCCCTGCACCGTAGGGTAATCTCGTAAAGAAATGGCTTCATAAAGCCGATTTCCTAAACCAGGCCAAGAGAAGGTAACTTCTGTTAAAACTGCGCCGCCAAGCAATGCGGCTAAAGTCAGCCCCAGGACGGTAATGACTGGAATCATGGCATTTTTCAGGGCGTGGGCAAAGAGAATCCGCGATTCTGGAATACCTCTGGCTCTAGCAGCTTCTACATAATCCGCTTTAAGCGTTTGCTTCAGGTTTACCCGTACAATCCGCTCGAAAATACCGCTGAGGAGGACTCCGAGGGTCAAGCTGGGGAGGGCGAGATAATGCAGTGCGGTGAAAAAATGCTCCAAGTTACCGCTGAGGAGACTATCAATCGTGTAAAGACCCGTGATGATCGGTGGTGGTGCTGTAGTTAGGGGAAAGCGCGATCCTAGGGGAAACCAGCCTAGCTGAACGGAGAAAATCAACTGTAGAATCATCCCTACCCAGAATATCGGGAGCGAGTAGGTGATGATGCCAAACAAACGACCGCTCGCGTCTAAAGCCGTGCCAGGGCGGGTGGCGGAAAGGATGCCAACGCCGACGCCGACTAGGAAAGCAATCGCCATACTAAATACTGCTAATTCTACTGTCGCGGGAAAGTATTTCTGAATCTCACCCCAAACATCTTGACCCTGACTGGTCAGCGAAGTCCCCAAGTTCAAGCTAAGTAGGGAACCCAAATAGCGAATATATTGCAACGGTAAGGGATCTGATAGCCCCAACTGTTGACGATATTGCTCTTTGACGCTTTCTGGGGCGCGACCGCCTAAAACTGCATCCACCGGGTCGCCTGGGGTGGCACGGAGGAGCAAAAACACTAGGGTGATGATGATCCATAGCATCAAGGGTGCTAGGAGAAGGCGGACGAAGATGTAAGACTGTAGGGCTTTGGAGCGTGACATAAAAGAGTTTTGAGTTTTGAGTTTTGAGTTTTGAATTAAAGTTCAAGGTTTTGAGTTTTTTTGAGGAATCGTCGTTTGATTTTCGATTTCTAAAATGTTTTAGCTCAAAACTCGACACCGGAAACTCAAAAGTATTCTTGACTTTTAATTCAAAACTCAAGACTATTTGCTAATTGTCCAGAAGGCGAAATCCTGGGTGGGGTTGATGCGGAGACCGCTGACACCTTTTTGGGTAAAGGCGAAGTCTTTACTTTGCCAGAGTGGAACGTAAGGTACGTCTTTCGCCAGTAGGTCTTGAATATCCGCAAAAATCTTCTTGCGGGCTTCGGGGTTTTGCTCTTTTCGTTCTTGGGCAATCAGCTGGTTCATGCGATCGCTGTAATAAAAGGAACCCTGATTCTGGCTTGCGCCGTCTTCACAGCCGTTTGCCGCCGATCCTTTCGGACACTCCAGAAATGGCTGAACATAGTTGTCAGGGTCGAGAAAGTCTGGATACCAATCCAGTAAGACGGTCTGATAAAGACCTTGGGAGACGCTTTTAAAGAAGGTAGCAGAGTCTACGGTGTTGACTTCAAATTGCAGCGTTCCTCCCAGTTGTTGATCTGCCACTGCTTTGAGGGTACTGGCAGCGAGTCGGCGAGTCGGTGAAGTCGAGGGATACCAAATTTGCAGCTTCAAGGGATTGGTAGGAGAGTATCCCGCTTGCTGCAACAGTTGTTTTGCTTTTTCGGTATTGCCGTCCCCGTATTGGTCTTTAAATACTGGCTTGTAGACATCAAAGGTAGTGGGCACCATGCTGTAGAGGGGTTCAGCTTGATTTTTGAGCGATCGCTCATTCACCAAAGGTCGGTTGACGATGGATGCGATCGCACCGCGCACGACTGGGTTATCTAGCGGCTTACTCTTGGTGTTCAGCACCAGAAAGCTAGCAGCACTCCCCTGAGACTCGATCGCTTGCCAGCTCCCTTTGGTCGCCCCATCTTTCAAGCTGGCAATTTGGTCGGGATCGAGGGATAGGTAGGCGACATCCACGCCTCCCGTGCGAAATGCGTTAAACAAGTTGGCTGAATTACTCAGCACTTGCACGTCAATTCCTTTATTTACTGGTTTCTCGCCCCAGTATTGGTCAAAAACATCCAATCGCTGCGACTCACTGCTAAACTGAGCCAACTTGTAAGGGCCAGTACCCACAAATGTGTTTGGCTTGAACTTTCCAGCGCCAATTTCATAAGCTTTCGGTGAAACCGCAGCGGCACCGGAAAATGCCAGCAGGGCGGGAAAAGCAGCAAACGGCTTTTTCAGCTTAATCGTTAACTCATAGTCGCCAGTTGCCTTCACTGAGTCCACCGCATCGCCGAGAAGAAATGACGGCTTTCCTTTATTTTCGATAAAGCGTTGCAGGGAAAATTCCATCGCTTTGGCGTTAAAAGGAGTGCCATCGTGGAAGACGACGCCCTGACGCACAGGAATGGTGTAAGTTAACCCGTCTGGACTCACTTTCGGCATTGCCGTCGCCAGTTGCGGCTTGAGTTGGGTGCTTCCCAATTCGTAGGTATACAGGCGATCGCTCAGGTTATAGAGCAAGTAGACGGCTGCTAGCTCGTAATTATCTGCCGGGTCCATCGTCCGTGGCTTCTGGGTGGTACCGATGGTAATCCGACCCGAATTGGTACCACCAGGACTGGGAGAAGTCGCTGAATCAGACGCCGGTCGCTTCCCACAGCTGATCGCGAGAAAACAACAAAGACAAAACAGACAAAAGAATTGTCCGATGAACCGCCACCGATGAATAGACAGGCGTCCCCACTTCATAACTTAACTATGCGCTCTTTCAAATCGACTTAGATATCTAATTAAAGCCGATTCAGCTGAAAGCTGAGTGTTGACGCCTGAAGTGCTAGATCGAAAAATACAGCGGGAAAGATTTCGCATCCTTTGGTTTGACGAATACTCGCTGTTGCGGCTCCAAATCTAACTGGTCGAACCGCTCTCGCGTGATATGAGCCGTGACGACCTGACCATCGTCTAGGATTAATTCCGCCTGAATTTCCCAGCCGAGATGAATCAAGCGGTTCACTCTTGCCGGTACGGAGCTGCCGTTGGGGTTCGTGTCTACGACGACATCATGGGGACGCAGGAAAATCTCTGCTTGGGTCGAATCAAACCCGTTTGCCTCGAAAATGCGGGAAGTGCTGGGCAACACATTCACCGGGCCGATGAAACTCATGACAAACGGCGTCGTTGGGTGATCGTAAATCTGAGCGGGTGTGCCGATTTGTTCGACTCTGCCTTTGTTCATCACTACAATTTCATCGGAAACTTCCATCGCTTCTTCTTGGTCGTGGGTGACGAACACGGTGGTGACGTGGACTTCATCGTGCAGGCGTCGCAACCAAGCCCGCAAATCCTTACGCACTTTGGCGTCTAAGGCTCCAAAGGGTTCATCTAGCAGCAATACTTGGGGTTGAACTGCTAGCGCTCTGGCTAAGGCAACTCGTTGTCGCTGACCGCCGGAGAGTTGGGAAGGGTAGCGATCGCCTAGTCCGCTTAGTTGCACTAACTCCAGCAATTCTTCTACCCGCGCCTTTACTTTGCCTTTGGGAGTTTTTTGAATCTCTAAGCCAAAGGCAATATTTTTGCGGACGGTGAGGTGTTTAAATAGAGCATAGTGTTGGAATACAAACCCGATGTTGCGGTCTTGAACGCTCTGATGAGTAGCATCTTGACCAGTCAACCAGATTTTCCCGCTATCTGGCATTTCCAGACCGGCGATCAGTCGCAGCAGTGTAGATTTACCAGAACCCGAAGGTCCTAAAAGCGCGACCAAGGAGCCTGATTGAATTTCTAAGTTGACTTCGTCAACGGCTTTAAAACTGCCGAACTCTTTAGAGACGTTTTCAACAACAATGCCCACTACTTTCGACCCCTAGACAAGAATATTTTTTTAGCTATCCTAATCTGGGTTTTCATTGACCCATCAAAGTTCAGGATAGACAAATCTCCGGTTTATCGATGAGATTAACGTACATATATACCATACCTAAAATCTATTTGCATTAATTGACATTTGCTAGAAACCTGGGGGTCAACAAAACTCGCAGGCAAAATGAGAACAGTTAGATTTTGCCTGCTCTCCCCCACAGTATTCTTAAATTAAGTTGAAGTCGGGGGGTAACAAAAAGAAGGATGAATGTTTTATCCTCCGCAACTCCCGCAATCTGCGACTCCACAATCTATCCCAGAGCCACAATCTGCGACTCCACAATCTAAGGAAGCAAAATCCATTTCAGAGAAACAATCTAGCGCTTCACAGCTCAGCTCTGAGACACCTGTAACACAATCTACAGCACCATAATCATCACAGTTGCAGCCCCAGTTTCTATTTCTGCGTTCGCGCTTGGAGCGATCGCTATCAGCTTGACTGCTATACCTGGCTTGCAAAATTTGGTTTGCGATTTTACAAGCTCGGAATCGTTGGCGCACCGTGGCGATCGCCCCCACCAAACCCTGTTGTGCAATCATGCGCTTGGCGTACTGAGAGCAAGATTCCCCCTTGTAAAGCAATCGATGAGCGCAAGAAAACCCTTTGCGGGGTGAAATGTGCCTCTGATAGCCGCCGATAGAAGCGATCGCGATTTGCCGAATTGCAGAATCGAGGGAAGGAGCATTCATAGAGTTGGAGCAAAAATCTCTGGAGTGATTGGGAGTAGCTACAACCCCAGGAACCGCGATTTAGTTTTCAATGTGTTAAGCTCTGTTGCAATTCAGTCACAACCTGCACGATCCTGCTGGGACAACCGAAAAGTCCGTGATACCATCTCACCTTGTAGCCGTAAGAGAATCGGGAGAATAGCTTTGGTACTACGGGTTGCTGTTGTGGGATCGGGTCCGGCGGGTTCCTCTGCTGCCGAAACGCTAGCAAAAGCTGGAATTGAGACTTACCTGTTTGAGCGCAAGCTAGACAACGCAAAGCCTTGTGGCGGGGCAATTCCGCTATGCATGGTGAGCGAGTTTGACCTACCGCCTGAGATTATTGACCGGCGGGTCAGAAAAATGAAGATGATCTCACCTTCCAACATTGAGGTAGATATCAACATTGAAAAAGAACATGAATATATCGGTATGTGTCGCCGCGAGGTATTGGATGGATACCTACGCGATCGCGCAGCTAAATTGGGTGCAAATTTAATTAACGGCACTGTTTATAAACTCGATATTCCCACGGGCAATACTGACCCTTACACCTTGCACTACGCCGATCACTCGAACGGTAGCGCTGAAGGGGAGATGAAAACCCTGAAAGTCGATCTGGTGATTGGGGCAGATGGGGCGAATTCCCGCGTTGCGAAGGCAATTGACGCCGGGGATTACAATTATGCGATCGCTTTCCAAGAGCGCATTCGCCTGCCAGAAGACAAAATGGCTTATTACAACGACCTGGCAGAAATGTACGTCGGGAACGATGTTTCCACCGATTTCTACGCCTGGGTATTCCCCAAATACGACCACGTCGCTGTTGGCACCGGCACCATGAAGGTGAACAAAGCCGACATCAAAAATCTGCAAGCAGGCATCCGCAAGCGTGCCGCTAGAAAACTCGCAGGCGGCGAAATCATCAAAGTAGAAGCTCACCCGATTCCAGAGCATCCCAGACCCCGCCGCGTTGTCGGTCGCGTTGCTCTAGTGGGAGACGCCGCTGGTACTGTTACCAAGTCTTCAGGAGAGGGAATTTACTTTGCTGCCAAGTCGGCGCGGATGTGTGCAGAAACCATTGTCGAAACCTCCAACGGTGGCACTCGCATCCCCACAGAAGCCGACCTGAAGCTGTACCTGAAGCGTTGGGATAAGAAATACGGCATCACCTACAAGGTGCTAGACATTCTGCAAACCGTCTTCTATCGCTCTGATGCCACTCGCGAAGCCTTTGTGGAAATGTGCGCCGACAAAGACGTGCAGAAGCTTACCTTCGATAGCTACCTGTACAAAACAGTCGTTCCGGCAAATCCCTTGATTCAGATGAAAATTACTGCCAAAACGATTGGTAGCTTGTTACGGGGTAACGCGCTAGCTCCTTAGTGGTTTCTATCGGTAAGCAGAATTTGAAAAGCAAAAAAACCTAGAACATTAACAAATGGTTTTTCACCCAGCGTTGGAGCTTAAGAATCCAACGCTGGTTTTTTTATCCTCGTAATATTCAGATAGCGCTCCTCTGAGAGTTTTGATTGACGACAGAAGAAGACCGACCGCTACTTGAACTTAGAACAGTCACAACTAAACTTAGTAAGCGAACGATTGATAAACCTCAACCTCGGATTTATCGTTTACGGATTCCACAATCGGATTAAAACGCAATAAGTGACGGGCGCGTTCGGAGAGTGTATCTAGGGTTGCACGCGGAATATTAATCGACACCTCAGGACGAAACATCCAGCGGCGACTATAGCCAATTACAACCATCGGACGCGGTATTTCCGTGTAGTTAGGAGTACCCCGGTGCAGACCCCGCACATCCCGGATCATCACATCACCCAGTTGCATTGTGACAGGTTCTAACTTGACTTCTCCAGACTCCATGCGGCGCAGTCCTTCCTCTTTGGAAATCATGTGCGTACTGCGCGTAATCTCCATTGGCCCGTTTTCCAGAGTGATATCTACAAGTGGAAAGTTGACAGCTAATTGAAATGGCGGCGTTTCTGTACCCATTTCGGGGAAAAGTGGCGGCGCATCTCGATGCACGTCTTGATATTCAGACCCCAGCAAAGGTGTGTCAGTTGCTAGTTGGCACATCACTGCATCTTTGCCTACTAATAACTCTACAAGTGCCAGAATATCGTCATCTTCGTAAATACTAGGATCGGCAAAAGGAGCCGTGAAAGGAAGGGTTACATAATAGCGGGCTGAACCGCGATTGCGAAGCTTGCCTTCGCGGACAATGTGATCTTCTAGCAAAGGCGTGAAAGCTTCACGCCAAGAATTAAGTGTTACCGGGGAAAAGTGATTGGGCAACACACAATAGCCATCGTTCAGAACCGCTTGGGCGAACGATTCGATTTGTTGGTGGTTATAGCGCTTTGTCATCATCTTTTGATTTTAGCGATTGAGTATAGCGAATGGCTGTAGTTTAAAGTTTTATTTATGATAATTAATAATCCAACAATTAGGCGTTTTAAAGCCCTCACCTTTAAAGAGAAAGCGTTTTTTTGTAAATTTTAATACTTAATAAATAAACCTACAAAGAGAGTTTAGATAAAACTATTCATCCAATAGTTGCTTAAATAACTCTTCTCCTCGGATTGCGATAAAAGCCTCGTCATTTCTAGCGATTTCTTTATACCTAGGCTCAATATCAATTGCCCATTGTAGGTTTCCGACTGCTAGATTAAGGCGGTATTGCATTGCATAGCAGCGAGCATTGTTATATCGAGCTTCCGAAAAGTTTGGTTCAATCTTAACCGCTAAGTTATAAGATTGATTTGCCTCTAAATATCGACCTTCAGAGAAGCAAGAATTACCTAAAATCAAGTAATCATTGGCGTTTAAATCAAGATTTTGATTGACAGATTCTGTTTCTGCCACTCTTTGCTCAGACACTGCATCGTTTGTTTGAGCTATAGGCTCCGATAGGGTATCGGAAACCAGTTCATGATTTTGATAAAAATGCTCAAAGTTAGAGGTTTCAACTTCTCTATCTATAACGGTCGGAATTTTAACAGCTTGTGCGTAACTGAATTTTGCAATTTCTTGTTGTACACTTTGTTTCTGTTCTTTTAGGTCTTTTAATATAATCTGAGCTTGGGATAAAGTTGTATTTAATTGGTTTAAAGTATCCGTTCCACAAAGATTAGCTTCTTGCGGTAAAGCAGATTGTTCTAATTTTAAGTTAGCCTTGACTGTCTCTTCTATTTGTCTAGTAAGTTGTTCTTGTAGTTGCGCGAATTCCTTTTGAGCATCTGAAATTATTTGATTTGTCATACTGCGACGAAGCAGAACGGCACTAACAGCGATCGCAATCGGAAACAGCGTCAGAACAAGTACCAAAGTATTGAGCAGCGTGGTGATGCGGCTAAAGGCTCGGTCAACTTCAGCTTGGACGCGATCGCGTATCTCTTTCTCTTGCCGCAGTCGTTCTAGTTCCTCTCGTTCTTGATTCGACAAGGTTGGAGGTGAATTAGGCTGGGGTTGGGCAGTGGTAGCAACGGCAGATACTAGCAGGGAAGAAAGCGCCAGTGCAGGAAGCGCAAGCTTTGCGATCGCAACCAGATTGGGAATTTTCATTTTTCATCCTGTTAGCTTTCAGTCTTAGTATTCCCAATCCGTGCCAAAACTATCAGCCGATGTGCATTTAATTTGCAGATTAGTCGCAGAGGATTGGAAATGGGGAATGGGTAAAGACTTTTTGAGTTATAACCCTTGGCTTCGCTCAATGCCAGGGGTTTGAATTTTGAATTAAAGAATGCTCTTCTCACTCAAAACTCAGACGCGATTTATCGCGTCTCTAAAACTCAAAACGCTAATTTCCCCTTCCCAGTCCCAACCCATCGGCACATCTGAAATGTAAAGGTAGGGCGATCGCTTTTAAACCACCTGATAAATAAAGCTGAGTGTTGCCCAGCTTCTCACATCTAGAGCGTAGGAGTCAGAAGAGACAGCAATCGTTTCGGTAGGGACTGAAGCGATCGCTTCGGTTTCCCCTTCATGCCGCTTCCCTAACGTACTCGCCTGATGCAAGTCTTGCAGCACCGCCTGCGCCACACTCAGCGGCTTAAACAACTCGCCCACTCCCTCTCCCTTCAACCCGCGAATTGATGCTACAGCCGCCATCGTCTGGGTAAAGGGTGCCGAGGAGCAAATTAGAAGAGTTTCTTCTAACCCACTAGGACCGTGAATCGTCAATTCAAAAGAGCCAGAAGGTTGTGGCACGAGCAGGGTAGCACCCGCCTCGACGACCAGCTCTTTGATCGTTGGTTTCGCATCCGGACTGTCCCCGATTTGGGGAAATTGCAACGGATAGAGAGCAACACCAGCACCGCCGCTATCAACGCCGATAAGCATCAAATAGATCGGGCGATCGCTATAATTTTGAACTCGGTACTGGATGCGGCTACCGATGGGGATGGCGGGGATGCCTCCCTCAGAAGTAATTTTTGAGTTGTCGAGACGCGATGACTCGCTTCTGGAATTAGAATCCACAACGGCGTCCCCTGTCATCCGCAGCGTTTCTCGGTTTAGCAGCACCTTTTGGTTGGGATAAATCATCTCCAACGTTGCTCTCACTCCCAAGCGGGAAGACCCTTCATTGATCGTCAGACGCAATAATTTCGCTGTCAGCAACGTTTTCAGTTTGGGCACTAACCGATTCACAGCCGCCTTCACCGCCTCACCCGATTCCCCAACGGTATTGGGAATCAAATCCCGACCGAGAGAAAATAACCCATATCCCCCCTGATAATCGGGTGTCTGCGCCTTGCCAAACAAATAATCGGCGGGTTGCTCTCCTGCCGTTACCACGGATGATACAGCGCGAACGCTGGCAAAAGCACTGGTAGCATCCACCCGTTCAATTCGCTCCAGTCCGGCATCTAAGGCAATTGTCAAACCTATATTTTTGGGCAACACCCGGACGGATTCGTGAACCAGTTGCCCCACTTGGAGGCTAGAGAGGCTAGAAGTGTCTGTGCTGCCGATAACTCGCGCCTTGGCGGTGAGACCCTCCTTGGAACGAATGTGGAGTTGCAGTTGAGTCGGAACTGAGGAAACTTCACCTGTCGCGTTGCTGTCTGGAGTCTGAGCTTCCAACATAGGTAGGGAAGCACTCAGCTGAGAATTCACTCCGTAGTATTCCAAAACGGGTGCAGGTAATCCTGCTAGCCACAGATGTACCGTTTTACCGCCCTCTTCCACCGCTGTAACGACGCCATCCGCACCGATACTAATTTCCGGCTGATAGGGTAACAAGGAAGGCTGGTTACTTTTTTGACCGCTCAACTGGGGTTGTTGCTCTTTCCCCGCCAGCTGCTCGACGATCCCAGCTGCTCGACTGAAACTGACTTGAACCGTAGTGGGAGGAGTCGCCTGCCAGAGATGTTGCGTCAGGGCATAGGTGAACAATCCAGCGCTGAAACCGCCCCAAGGAGCCTCTGCCGCCAGTTGACTGGGTCCAGCCGCTGCCAGCACGATTCCAGGCATCTGACCGGGCTTATACTGCTTATTGAGCTGTTCCCGCGAAGATTTGAGACGCAGCAGGAGTTGTTCCTGAAAAGCGAGTTCCTCGTCACTCGCTTGCTCTGCTAGCGGTTGTCGGGCAGAACGAATCCGCAAGTTGCCGTGGAGGAGAGTATCGGCGTCAGTGTAACTGGTATCCAGTACCGTTGTGACTTGGTCTGTGGGAAGCGATCGCAACAGCAACAGCAGAGTCTCTTCCAACAAATCATTCGCCGGTGCCCCTTTCGTCAGCAGCACCCCATCTACTGGCACCAAACTATTTTGAGTGTTGAAGACTGTAGGCGTTAGCTGTGCAGCCGCAACCCTTTCCCCGTCCCCAAGGGTAGACTCAGGACTGAGTGAAGATTTATCGGCACCCAAAGTCCTCAGTCCATTCTCCTCAGCCCCGATTCTGACGCGGCTACCGCAGCCGCTGAAGTGGAACAAGACAACATCTCCCGCCGCCGCCTGCTCTGTGAGATGCTCCAGAAAAGCAGTTTCAATATTCTGCCGCGTTGCTTGGCTATCTGTCAGCGTCAGAATATCGCTAGGGTGAAAACCAAAGCGATGAATCAAAAGTTCCCGTTGCAGTTCTACATCTGTGACACAACCTTGGAGAGACGGAAGCGATCGCGTCTCTGTCCCACGCGGATACTGATTAATTCCTACCAGTAGCGCTAACTTCCGCCCACTCGGTTGTGCCAGCGCCTGATAATAGCGATCTAGCAGAGGCACCGCAAAGCTTTGATCTCCCAGTAGAGATAGGGCCGTTTCGCTTACGCCCAGCGCCGCTAGCGCCAACCCCGCCCGTTGCAGAAAACTTCGCCGATTCAATCCCATATCAGCCATTAGCCATTAGCCAGTACTCGATCAGCCTATCAGGGGCTAGGCTTTAGAGAATAGAAAGAATGGCAAATTTTCAAATTTAAGTCGCCTCCCCTCTCAAATTTCAAATTTGAAACTTGCAATCTTAAATTTGCTTGCTTCCTCTGGCACCTGCATCGCCCTTGCCAATTCTGCCGCAACTTCTGGACGAGAAAACTCTGGTGGTGGCAATTCACCCCGACGTAGCATTTCTCGCACCTTCGTTCCCGATAGATGAATGCGTTCAGCGGGAGTGCTGGGACTCGTCTTTGTCGTCGCCATTGTCTGCGTGCGCGTGCAGTAGAAGGCGTGTTCAAACTTCATCGGCGTGATGCCCAATTCACCCGGCTCAAACTCATCAAAAATGTGCTGAGCATCGTAAGTTCCATAATAATCGCCGACACCCGCATGGTCGCGTCCAACGATGAAGTGCGTACAGCCGTAATTCTTGCGAAGCAGGGCATGGAAAATTGCCTCTCTAGGGCCAGCGTAGCGCATCGCGGCGGGATTAATTGCCAAAATTACCCGGTCTTGGGGGTAGTAGTGTTCCAGCATAATCTCGTAGCAGCGCATCCGAATCTCTGCCGAGATGTCATCATCTTTAGTGACTCCCACTAAGGGATGCAAGAACAAGCCATCTACGGTTTCTAAAGCGCACTTTTGGATATATTCATGCGCCCGGTGGATGGGGTTGCGAGTCTGGAAGCCGACAATCGTTTTCCATCCCCTTTCTTTGAACATGGCGCGAGATTGAGCGGGATCGATCTGGTAATTAGGGAATAAAGGATGAGAGTCGCGTTGCAACAGCCAAACTGAACCCGCGAGATTAATTTCCCCTTGCTTGTAGACAACCTTAACGCCTGGGTGCTTTTCATCGTGGGTACGATAAACATTCACCGCCTCGCGGGTTTTGTCGTAGCGATACTTTTGTGTGAGTTCCATAACCCCCACAAATCTACCTGTCGGGTCATCCAGACGCACCAAACTGCCTTCTTTGAGATTCGCCGCAATCGACTCATCCACCGAAAGCGTGACGGGAATTGCCCACGGTAGCCCATTGGCAAGCCGCATTTCAGTCACTACGCGATCGTAGTCTGCTTGTTCCATAAAGCCAGTCAGCGGACTAAATCCACCAATGGCAATCAACTCTAAATCCGATGTTGCTCGTTCGTCGAGTTGCACTCTGGGCAGAAAGTCGGCTTTATCGAGAAATACTTGTCGTTGTTCTGGTGTTGCGATGCGATTAATTAGCTGACCGCCGTGAGGTGCTATGCCGTCTGGACGCTGACTCATATCGAATTGTTAATTTTAGCTGCAAAAAACATCGTACCAATATATAGAACCGGACGGTGAAAAACCTAACCCCCCAGTTCCCTTCTCTTGGGGTTGAAGAGGAGCGATTTTTCAACTAATGTGTTTGCGCTCATTATGCGATCGCTTCCCATTCATCCAAGGTAACTTGAAACTCTTTATAGACTTGTTCCATCGCTAACTCCTCTGTTTCAAAGTAACCTTCTTCGGAAGCTCCCCACTCCTGCGATATTTGAAAGAGATAGAAACCAGAGTCAGGTATGTATTGCACAATTCTAATTTCTTGAGGTGGAGATAGCTCTATTTTTTCCCCATTTACATAGCGATACCGACGCACGACTCTGGTAGATGTATGCTGCGAACTTAGAAACACACGATGCTTTAAGATGGGCAATCGTTGTTTGAATAATTCGAGTAGCTCAAAAAAAACATCTAGAGCTTTGGCTTCGTCTCCAACTTCTTGCAAAATAATGTTATTCCATCCTGCTGTTGATGATTCCCAATTGTAATATCTAGCAATCCAATCATGAAATTGTCCAAATGGAGGAATTTCTTCTAGAATAGCAACATTATTTGTTTGTCTAGCAAAATAGTACCCGGAAATAAATGCCTTTAATAAGGTAATAGACTTCTTTCCCAAGTACATACCAGGTCTAGGTTTTATTCTTTCCAAAAGCTCATAGATAGGCATTTTTGAAGGGATATAAAGGTACCAGACAGTATCTTGCTTTACCTAGAAACAGGACAGAATTTTTAATTCAACCGTTTTCAAGAGTCGATGCAGGAAATGTATAACATTACGGCACGGATAGGATAATATAATTAGCTTCTATTCTGCGGCTGCAAGAGATGCCTCGGATAACTTTTTGGTGCTGTTTGAAGAATTTTAGAATCTGTAATGGCTTCACTTATCCAGTTTTAATCAGAAAAAAGTCTAAATTAAATTCATGATTTTCCCACAAAATTACCTCTGTAGCTGATTAAATATGGATAAAAAAGAGGCAAAAGACTTTATCTTTGCCTCCAAATAAATTATCTATTTCTTGCGGAGGACGCTAAGTATAATTCCCTTTGCGTATCTTGGCGAGCCTTTGAGTTTCTAATTACTCAAACCTGTCGATGATGCCACCGCCGAGTACAATGTCTCCATCGTACAAAACCGCAGCTTGTCCAGGGGTAATCCCGAACTGAGGTTCATCGAAGACAAGCTTGATTCGCGAATCTTCCAGAGGAATTACGGTGACTGGCACTGCCTTTGAACGATAGCGGACTTGCACTTCGGCGCGGATGGGACTGGTGGGTTCTGGGATAGAAACCCAGTTTAACCGCGCTGCGGTGCATTCAGGCTTGTGAGTGCTAGCGCGATCGCCTACAATCACTCGATTCCGTACCGCATCCAACGCCACCACATACAGCGGTTCCGCCGCCGCAACACCAATTCCCTTCCGCTGTCCAATCGTGTAGTGATGAATACCCGTATGCTGACCTAACACCTTCCCGGACTGGTCAACAATGTCCCCCGTCTGCTGGGAAATGTACTTGTCTAGAAACGTCTGCATGGAACCGTGGGATTCAACCAAACACAAATCCATACTTTCTGGCTTATCAGCGGTTTTTAAGCCGAATTCTGCGGCGATACGCCGAGTTTCTGTCTTGTGTAGTTCTCCCAACGGAAACATCGATCCCGCTAGCATTTCTTGGCTCAAATCGTACAAAAAGTACGACTGATCCTTAGATAAATCTACAGCCCGACGTAGCTGATAACGTCCCGTTTCTGCGTCATACCCGATCCGCGCATAATGACCCGTGGCAATTTTATCAATCCCCAACTCTTCAGAGGCATAGCGCAGCATCGGGCCAAATTTCACCGCCTTATTGCACTGAGAACAAGGCAACGGAGTAATCCCCGATTCGTATCCCGCAACCAGGTAATCGACTATATTTGCCTGAAAAACATCCCGACTATCAACAATGTAATGGGGAATGCCCAACTGTTCGCAAAGAGAAGCCGCATCGACCATTCCCTCAGAACAGCATTGACCTTTACCCTTCATTAGCCAGAGGGTAAGACCAACAACTTCATATCCTTGATGATGGAGGGTGGCAGCTGCGACGGAACTATCAACTCCACCGGAGAGGCCGACGACGACTTTATTCATAGAACGAAAAAGTGAATTACTGAATTATCAGTTTTTTCTTTTCTAGACTAACACTTTGATAATCGTCATTTGTCTAGAGTGATTAGTCCTTTGTCTGTAGGCGTTATCAAGTTAGAACGTTCCAACCTGACAATATTCCAACGTTTTAATCACTAATGATGAAGGACTGATGACTAATTATGCTAGATTGACTACAAATTTTGTCCGCACAATTCCTGGAAGATCGCCGAGGAGAGCTGATTTTAAATGAGGAGCAATCAGCAGCGTTTACTCACTCATGGCAACAGGGAAAGAAAAACCTGTTGGCTGTTGTCCCTTGCCTCGTGCTTGTTCTGGGGTGGATATTTGCTCATTCCACGCCCGATTCCAGCAGCAGCCAGACCTCTCCCTACACCACCTGATGTGCTTCCTGGCTTACCTACATCACCAAATACTCCGCCAGCGTTTCCTCAAGATACTTTGCCCTCGATTTCACCGAATCCTTCGGGCAGGCGTGAGATTGAATTTCAGGCACCACCACCAATTACACCTAGCAGAAGGACACCCAGCAGAAGTAGAGATGAGAATTCTCCCCCGGTGCGTCGGAATTCTCGTCTCTTTGGGGTTTTTATTAATGGGGATAGCCCACTGTTGTTAGCCCAAGTCCGAAAAATAGAACCCGAAGCTTTTGTGCGGTACGGCGGGGGTGTAATCCAAGCGGGAGTATTTGCTGATGAAGTTAAAGCCCAGCAGCGGATTCGGGATCTGGAAGAATGGGGCATTCGGGCGAAAATTAGCGCTTATTCTGAGGAGAATTTTGATGCTGATGCAGAGAATTTCGATTCTCGTCCAGTCACTCGTAGGGATGAAGTGGAGGAAGTTACCTATTTCGTTGTGATTCCAGGGAGTCAGGAGTATTTACCTGACATTGCTGCCCACATGATCCGGCTGGGGTTCCCCAAGGATGAGGTGTTTCAAAGAGAAGTACCACGCGGACCCCACGTTGCGGTCGGCCCTTTTGAGAATCAGTCACAAGCAGAACGCTGGAGTCGCTTTCTTCGGTCTAATGGTATGGATGCGCGGGTTGTTTATTTCGGTCAATAGCGCGCCCCTGCGTAGGGGCGGGAAGACCTTGCCCGTGCTTATGCTGAATAAGATAAAACTTAGAACTCACAGGAATCAGCACTGAAATTGGCACAGATGCAACAAAGGCAGGAAAAGATTCAGCAAATGGTGGTGACTGCCCAGCAGATGCGCGAGATTGAAGGGCGTATCTTTACTGCTGGAATGCCGGTGGCGGCTTTGATGGAAAAGGTGGGGGGACTGATTGCCAGTCGAGTTCAAGCGCTTTATCCTTGTTTCCCCCCCTCATTCCCCCCATTGACGGGGGGAGGTAAGAAGGGACTGCGTGTAGGCGTTTTGGTAGGGCCAGGTCACAATGGGGGCGATGGGTTGGTGGTCGCCCGTGAGTTGCATTTTCAGGGTTATGAAGTTGTTATCTATCGTCCAATTGCCAAGCTGAAAGAATTAACTTTGCAACACGCCCAGTATGCTGAGAGTTTGGGCATTCCCTGTGTTGAGGAGATTGAGCCGCTACAAGAATGCGATCTCATTATTGATGGTTTGTTTGGGTTTGGGTTGGAAAGAGCGATCGCAGAACCGATATTTTCTGCGATTCATCAACTTAATCAGTGGTCTAAGCCAGTCATTAGTATCGATTTGCCTTCCGGTTTGCACACCGATACTGGGGAAGTTCTGGGAACGGCGGTTCGTGCAACTCACACGTTTTGCTTGGGCTTGTGGAAATTAGCATTTCTGCAAGATCGAGCCTTGGAATCTGTTGGAAAAGCCGAACTGATTGATTTTGGTATCCCGGTGGCGGATATCTCGGCGGTACTGGGTGAGACGCCCAACATTCAGCGGGTGACACCGGCAGTTGCGATCGCGCATCTTCCGATTCCTCGCGCCGCCGTGACTCACAAGTACAAACAAGGTCATCTGCTGCTGATTTGCGGTTCTCGCAAGTATGCGGGAGGGGCAATTTTATCCGGTTTGGGAGCCAGATCCAGTGGCGTCGGGATGCTCTCAATTGCGGTGCCAGAATCCCTGAAACTTTTGTTGGTGGCTCAATTACCGGAAGCGCTGATTATCGGTTGTCCAGAAACCGAGACAGGTGCGATCGCATCTTTGCCAGAAGAAATTGATTTGAGTTCGTATAATGCGATCGCTTGTGGTCCCGGTTTGACAAAAGATGCCACGTCAGTCGTGGAAAAAGTATTAGAAAGCGATTTGCCGATTGTTTTAGACGCTGATGGCTTGAATATCCTCGCCCAGTTCAATACAATTTCAACCCTATCTAAACGACAAGCACCCACTGTTCTCACGCCTCATACAGGTGAGTTTAAGCGTTTGTTTCCAGATGCACCCGATGCCATGAAAGATCGGGTGAGTGCAGTTCGGGAAGCATCCCAGCAGAGTGGGGCAGTGGTACTCCTGAAGGGGGCAAGGACTGCGATCTGCCATCCTGGTGGCTCAGTATGGATTGTTCCCGAAAGCACTCCCGCTTTAGCCCGTGGCGGTAGTGGAGATGTGCTAACGGGGCTAATGGGTGGATTGGTCGCAACGGCATCTCAGCAAGAGTTACCCATCGCAGAGATGGTGCAAAGTGCGGCTTGGTGGCACGCTCAAGCCGGAATTTTGGCAGCCGAGGAGCGGACTGAGTTAGGAGTTGATGCGTATACTTTGACTCAGTATTTGATGGCAGTTGTGCATAGAGCTTACGGCACTGCGATCGCCACGGCGTTCTAGTATTCTTGGCAACAGAAGGAAACAGCGCGAAATTTAGCCGTATCGCAGCGGTATTGCTTTTAGCAAATGGCTTCTTGTCACTGCAATTCTTCTCTGTTATCAGCCGAATTTAGTTGAAAATATTGTCGGGTGGTTGTGGGAAATGATGATGGAAGATTAGAGAAATCGCCGTTGTTTTTTATGAAGCGCTTGGAAGGCGATCGCTTTCTCCTTACTCTTCTCCTAACGTCAGCAAACCTGCTTTTCTATCTACTACTAACCGCCGATTTTCTAGCCAGGGTAAACCCAGTAAAACCTCGGTAATTTCTTCACCCCCTAAAACGGGAATAGTAAACTCTTTACCCTCCATAACAACAGTTCCTCGATAAAGATTAAACGTTGCTTCTCCCCTTGCTGTCTGCATTTGCTCTTTCTTGACAAATGACCATCCCAAACTCTCTACATCTTGGATATCCATTACCAACCAGTCAGTGAATCCGGTGTCTAGCAACGCATTCACTGTAACTAATGAACCATCATCCGCGATTAAGTCAATCTCAAAAAATAGCTCGCCCTTCTCGCCAAAATAGCCTTGGATCATATTCTGCCGCAAGTCCCGGTTCCATTCAGGCGCATTGCCATCAGCACTGCTGTAGGGTGCTTCTGCTTGGCTTTTTGGAAACTGACTTCTTCATCGGGGTCAATGAAATAGTCTCCGCTTTCTGGCTCAATATGTATGAACCAGTCGTAATGCTCCGCGACTAATTCCGGGTAAACTTGGTTAAAAATTTCCCGACATCGCTTACCAAATGCTTCATCCTCAGCCTTGCGTTTTGCTATCTCTTCTGGAGAAAGCGGGGGGCGATCGGGAAAAATTCGGCTGCCACGCGGTACTCGTCTGTGGGTTTTCTGGGTCATGATTACCGTTCCGTAGTCGTGTAACTATTTAATAGTATATCTTTATGTAGGTGTGGCGATTTAATGGGCGCGATCGCTTAATTTCAATTATTTAAAATCGACAAGATTATGGAAGCGATCGCATTTTAAAATAACTGAAACGGATTAGTAATAAAAAAGTGATTATTCTCGTCATGGGCGTATCTGGTAGCGGCAAATCTACCGTCGCCCAGCTACTCGCACAAGAACTAAACTGGGGCTTCAGCGACGCCGACTGCTTCCACTCAACCGCTAATATTGAAAAGATGAGCCGAGGCATTCCCCTGACCGATGCCGACCGAATGCCGTGGCTGCAAGCAATGCAACACGCCATCGACCAATGGCTACAGGAAGGCAAGAATCGGGTACTAGCGTGTTCTGCCTTAAAAGAATCCTATCGTCAGATGCTGTGGCGAGATCCACAACAGATGCGCCTCGTTTATCTCAAAGGGAGTTTTGAGGCGATCGCGCAGCGGCTGGAGGAGCGTCAAAGTCACTTTATGACCAAAACACTCCTGCAAAGCCAGTTTGACACCCTTGAGGAACCACAGAATGCCCTCTGGGTGGACGTTTCCGAGCCGCTGGACGTAATTGTGCAGCAGATTCGCAGGCGTCTAGAAATCTAAAGCGAGCGATCGCATATCATTTCAAATCCACTGTCTCGCCACAGGCAATCCTAAAATCTCAAACCCACACCACCCTGCACTGAAACAGCAGTACCACCGCCATCGCGGTAGGCATCAAAAGCAATAATCGCATTGCCAAACAGAACAGCATTGCTGTTGGGAACGACGTAATCAATCCCCGGTTGAATCGCAAAACTGGTTTTATCCCCTACCGGCGAAGGTGTCCGATTCCCACTGCCAAAAGCAACGCCTGCACCCACATAGACATCTGTTTGCCAGTTGAGGGGGATATCATAGGAAATCGTTGGCACAACCGCTGGACTCGCCCCAATTAGCGCTTGTGCCCTTAAGGAAAGGGGAGCTTGCAAGAGTTTGTAGCGTACAGCAACCACCCCACCGATTTGGCGACCTTCTCCAAAATCATTATCATTAATCCCCACTGTAGCACCAACACCCACATAGCTGCCGTATGCTGCTTGAGCCGATGCTGGCTGACAAAAAGCAAACCCTATCTTACCGGAAGCCGAATCGGTTACGGGAAGCAAAAAGTAAAACGCAAAAAATAAAAAGTAAAAAAGGCTTTTTTTTACCTTTTTCCTGTCACCTTCTAAGGCGACTCCTTCTTGCAGAAATAAATCCTTGAAACGCTCCATTTCCCCACTCCTCAGCGCCCATGAAGCAAAATGCTCCATGTTTGTGTCGATTGTATTCTAATTTATCCTGAATTTCCTCAGTACCAAATTATTCATAGCCAGAGATAAAAAACACCGCCCCAAGCTTTCTCGGAACGGTGTTTATTCTTTTGAAACGTTAGCGTTACAAACGATGACTCTGTTTCACATCTACTTGGTCGGCATCGGTGGCATAATCACCTTGTCAATCGCATGAATGATGCCATTAGTGGCTTCGATGTTAGCCTGAGAGACATTGGCGTTGCCCACCATCACGCCATCGTTTCCAACCTTAACGGTGACTGGGCTGCCTTCAACTGTCGTCACTTCTCCAGATTTCAACTGGGAAGAACTCACTTTGCCGGGAATGACGTGGTAGGTCAAAATCTGAACCAGCATCGCTTTATTTTCTGGTTGCAGTAACTTTTCGACAGTGCCTTCGGGTAAAGCTGCAAATGCTGCATCAGTCGGTGCAAAAACCGTGAACGGTCCTTGTTGTTCGAGGGTTTCGGTCAAACCTGCGGCTTCCAAAGCAGCAGTTAGAATTTTGAATGAACCATTTTGGGCAGCAAGCGCAACCAAGTTGCTACTTGAAGGCATCGTCCCTTGTGTAGCAGCCGGGTCAGGACCTTCGCCGGGGGCTGGCATCATCCCTTCTGTGGCAGGGGGCTGAGTGCTGTTGCTGGGGGATTGCATCATCCCTTCTGTAGCAGGGGGCTGAGTGCTGTTGCTGGGGGATTGTATCATCCCTTCTGTAGAAGATGGCTGCGGCTGAGCGCCTTGGCTAGGGATAGCGGTAGGGGATGGTACGGTTCTTGGGGTCGACTGAGCGCTGCGATCGCGATTGTAGGGCGGCTTGCTGAAAACGTCTGATTGAAGAATTTCAGGGTTGGGATTCACCTGGGCACCAGCTGGCAGACCCATAAGGGTACTAGCACCGATAACTCCCATCAGGCTAGCCAGTTGTTTAATCAAACTGTTGCGTTTTTGATTGGTCATTGCTAAGGGTTTCCCTAAAAACTTAGACTTAGTTAAGTTCACATTTTGTTACATATGTTTACCTCTGCCTAAAGTGTGAGTTCCTCTGCCAACCGATGGGGAAACCGGGACAACACAGGGGGATTGAACAATCTAAGTAGCTAAATAGGCGAAAAGGTGCAACTTATTTCTTATTAAGAATGTCAGCGTTAGCTTTCTTCGTGGCGGCTTGTTAAGAGTTAGAGGTTGCAAGGCGGCTGGTATGCTCTTCAGACTAAAAGGAGAATTTTGTTGCGATCGCGCCTACGTTTACCCACGCTCATCTAGGCAGAAACTATTTCTATTTCGTAGCGATTCCGGCTTTTCTCCCTCCTGCCTACTTTCTGTTAGGGGAGTAAAAAGTTCGCGCGTCTGACTAAATAGAGCTTTGTTCTCCGCTTTGCTGAGGCTAGCACCGCTCTCTCCACTGGGCGAGTTGAGTCATGATTGCCGTTTCTGGCTTCAACCGCCCTCAGTCAGCCAAAATTTATTGCAATCGAGTTAATTAACTGGAAATACTACTTCTTTATATATAAACAAACTTAAGCAATAGCTTCATTATCTATGCCTTTTGATTATACCCTCTGATAGAGGTGGACAATTAAGCCAGCTTGTTATTCTAATAACAACAAAAAGATAACAACATCAACAAAAAACATTAATAAGAACGGAGCAAAAAAATGGGAATTATTGCTTGGATTGTTTTAGGTCTGATTGCAGGTGCGATTGCTAAAGCTATTTATCCCGGTCATCAAGGCGGCGGTATCCTCGCCACAATGGTATTAGGTATTTTAGGTGCCTTGGTTGGTGGTTACTTAGGCCAAGTTTTACTGGGGTCATCGGGAGGCGCAGCCTACGGAGCGTTGACAGTACCGAGTATTGCTTTTGCTGTTCTAGGCGCAATGGTTCTGCTATTCCTGTGGGGCTTGTTAACTCGCCAGAGAGCTTAATTAAGGGTTCCCTTTTATTACCATCTAGCATTTAGAAAGCACCCCAGCTTAGCCTGGGGTATTTTTATTGGGTCTATTTTGTGTTACAGCCGTCGTTATTTGGCTGCATTTAATAGAGCCAATTTGCTCATTTTTTATTAAGAATAAAAATAAAGCCATTTGAACTAATTTTTTAATTTGGTAAAATTGTAATTTTCCAAGTTGGATTTTTTATCAGTAAAAATAAGTAATTCAATAAGTGTAACTGCCCAAAAACAATAACTTTTGCTTTTAGTTCCAGCGATGCAAATAATAACAATAGTAGGCTAAAAACGTTAGATTAACAGTGTTACTTAAAAATAGAAGGAGATAAAAAATGCTGGAGTTGTACCAATTTGAGCTATCCCACTACTCCGAAAAAGTGCGACTGCTGCTGGATTATAAAGGTCTGCCCTACCGCAAAATTGAGGTAACGCCAGGAGTGGGACAGGTAGAATTGTTCCGCATGTCTGGTCAACGACAGGTACCTGTCCTGAAGGATGGCAATACAGTAATTGCTGATTCGACAGCGATCGCTAAGTACCTCGATAAGCAATATCCCGACCGACCCCTAATCCCCGTTGACCCGAAACAAAAGGGACTGTGCTTACTGATTGAAGCCTGGGCAGATGAATCTATCGGTCTCAAAAGTCGTAAGGTGTTGTTTGGGGCACTCAGCCAAAATCAGAGCTTCCGCACCTCGATTTTACCCAGCAACACGCCAGATGCTCTCAAGACTCTCGTGGGGGCACTGCCTGGTGAAGTGCTGAATCTCCTGGGTCTTGGCGTCGGATACGGCCCCGATGCCGTACAAGCGGCGACAGAGGATCTTCAGCAAGACCTAGAGAGCCTATCCCTGCTACTATTGGAAAGCCCTTACTTAGTCGGCGACTATCCAACCTTGGCAGATTTTGCCGTCGCTGGGCTGAGTATGCTGATTAAATTTCCCTCTGGCCCCTATCTTGACCTTCCCGAAACCCTTAGAGGCAAAGGAATCCCTGGTTTGGCTGACCGTAGCGCTTACGAGACATTTTTCAACTGGCGCGATCGCCTTTATGCCGATTATCGCAAACCCCTAAGTGCCAACACAACCGCCGGAGCCACAGGCTCAACGCCAACATCAATTGAGATAGATTAGGCAATCCATTTTAGATTTTAGATTTTGGATTGGTTGAAAAATCCAAAATCTAAGATTGAGCGAATAGTTAGGCTCCGAGAATTAGGGTAAACTTTGGATGCCTAAGTGTTCTGAAGCAACACTAAAAAGACTCCAGAAGCGATTATGGAAATGCCATTAGGGTCGGTAATTCAAGGCTCCCTCAGTCAGGGACTAGAAGTAAGACTACATCCCGATATTTCTGTAGAGGATATGCGGGTTGGCAAATTTCTGGTAGTCAAAGGTGCCCGTTCAGATTTCTTCTGTATGCTCACAGACGTTTCGCTGGGCACCTCCAGTCAGCGAATTGTTGCCAACCCTCCCAGTCCAGAGGACACTTTTTTGCAAGCGGTTCTAGCAGGGAGTGGCACCTATGGCACCATCAATCTGACGCCGATGTTAATGCTGACACGAGAAGCAACAAAGTCAGTAGGCGCTTATGTGGTGGGTGCCGAAAATCCTAACTCCAACGGCAAATCCAACGGTGCAACTCTGGGATCGTTTCAACTACAAAGCAGTGCTGATACTGAGATGGAGTTGATGCCCGTTAAGACAATTCCCAGTCATTTCAGCCAGGTTTATGATGCGACGGAACGCGATTTCCGCGCCGTCTTCGGTTGGGAAGATGACCCCACTCGGTGCAACTTCGCCATCGGTCAACCTTTGGATATGGATGTGCCCGTATGTCTGGATTTACACCGATTCGTGGAACGCAGCAACGGCGTTTTCGGGAAATCTGGCACCGGCAAATCCTTTCTCACCCGCTTACTCTTATCTGGCATCATCCGCAGGCAGGCAGCGGTCAATTTAATTTTTGATATGCACTCGGAATATGGCTGGGAAGCTGTCCGCGAAGGCAAACACTTCAGCACTGTCAAAGGCTTGCGGCAGCTATTCCCAGGACAGGTGCAAATTTACACCCTTGACCCCCAATCTACCAAGCGGCGCGGGGTGCGTGACTCTCAGGAACTGTACCTCAGCTACGACCAAATCGAAGTCCAAGACATCATGCTTGTGCGGAATGAGTTAGGTCTTTCCGAAGCAGCTTTGGACAATGCCAATATTCTGCACGCCGAGTTTGGCAACTCCTGGATTGTCCAACTGTTGAATATGACCAACGAGGAAATCCAGATGTTCTGCGAGGAGAAGAAGGGTCATAAGGGTTCAATTATGGCGTTGCAGCGTAAGCTGATGCGCCTGGAAAATCTCAAATATCTACGTACTGCCTGTCCCCACAACTACGTCAATCAAATTTTGCAATGCCTCGATGCAGGTCAGCACGTGGTGATTGAGTTTGGTTCTCAGTCAGATATGCTCTCCTATATGCTGGTGACGAATATGATCACCCGCCGCATTCACAAAGCTTATGTAAGTAAGTCTGAATTGTTTTTGCAGACCAAAAACCCCATCGATCGTCCTCAGCAGCTAGTCATTACGATAGAAGAAGCCCACCGCTTCCTTGACTCCGCCATCGTGCAAAGTACCATTTTCGGTACAATTGCCCGCGAGATGCGAAAATACTTTGTCACCCTTCTGGTGGTAGATCAGCGTCCCTCTGGAATTGATAATGAGGTGATGTCCCAGATAGGTACCCGCATCACGGCTTTGCTAAATGATGACAAAGACATCGATGCCATTTTTACCGGCGTCTCTGGCGGCATGAGTCTGCGTTCCGTTCTAGCAAAATTGGATTCCAAGCAACAAGCTTTAATTTTGGGTCACGCGGTTCCAATGCCTGTGGTGGTGCGGACTCGTCCTTACGATGAAACGTTCTACAGAGAAATTGGCGATACTTGCTGGGAAGAGATGCCAGACGATGAAGTGTTCGCTGCGGCTGAAGCCGCTAAAGCTGATATTGGTTTTTGATCGTGGTTTTTAATTCGTAGTCAATAGTCCAATGATTATTGACTACGGACTTCTAGGCAAAAATAGTTCGGTTATCCCACAAGGACTAGAGTACCCGTTGAAGGGTTTTCCGTGGATGATTATATATATAGGACACAGATAGGACGCTTTTAGCTAATGATTTTCCGGGTGGTACTCAAGGGTTAACAGGAATTTGCCAGAGCAGCAAGTTTAACCCAATCGGATGAACCTTTCAACCTGGAGCGTCGTCTATCATTAGTGATACGATAGAAATGTAAAACAAACTCATACCGACTTTGACTTTTTAGCCTTTATTACCTATCAGGAGTGGCTAAATGGGGGTCGATACCAGCTCTTTAAGGCATCCCCCAGCCGAAAGGTTTGACGATTAGCTTTTTGTGTGTTATGTTTGCCTATTCAATTGGGTAGGCGATCTTTACAACTTTTGCAGGATGTGTTCCACTAATTGACCTAGCTACTCTCATTGTAAGAGCTGGCAATCTCCCGCTAAGGTCAACCCCTGCTACAGAATTGTTGCTTGTTTACGGAGTCACCACTCACTCATGCCCACTGCCAACACCCTAAAAAAGACGACTAAACAACCCACGTTTACGGCTGATATGGTTCGCACCTATCTGCATGAGATTGGGCGCGTGCCCCTGCTGACCCACGAACAAGAGATTGTCTTCGGCAAGCAGGTGCAGCAAATGATGGCGCTGCTGGAGGCGAAGGAGACCTTGGCTGAGACATTGCAGCGAGAACCAACTCATCAAGAGTGGGCAGACCATGTTAGCTTGAGTGAACCCGAACTTGACCGGATAATCAAACTGGGAACGCGGGCAAAGCGCAAGATGATAGAAGCTAACTTGCGTCTAGTGGTCGCGATCGCGAAGAAGTACCAGAAGCGTAACATGGAATTCCTGGATTTGATTCAGGAAGGTACTCTCGGCTTGGAACGCGGCGTCGAGAAATTTGACCCGATGCGCGGTTACAAGTTTTCGACCTACGCCTACTGGTGGATTCGCCAAGCGATTACTCGCGCGATCGCTCAACAAGCCCGTGCGATTCGTTTGCCCATCCACATCACCGAAAAGCTTAATAAAATTAAGCGGGTGCAACGGGAACTAGCTCAGACGCTTGGTCGCAGTGCTACCCCCGGTGAAATCGCTAAGGCGCTGGACTTAGAACCCGCCTTGATCCGCGAGTACTTGAATATCGCCCGTCAACCAATTTCTCTGGATGTGCGCGTTGGCGATAACCAGGATACCGAACTGCAAGACCTTCTGGAAGACGAAGGGCCAACCCCTGACCATTATATGACTCAGGAGTCGCTGCGGCAAGACCTGGACGATCTTCTGGCAGAACTAACCCCACAGCAGCGGGAAGTGCTAACTCTGCGCTTTGGATTGGAAGATGGTAACGAGCTATCTCTAGCAAAAGTCGGCGAACGCCTAAGCCTCAGCCGCGAACGGGTACGCCAGCTAGAACACCAAGCCCTCGCCCATCTGCGCCGTCGTCAGGCGAATGTCCGCGAGTATATCGCTGCTAGTTAATTGTAGAGGCGGGATCGACCCGCTATGCTCCTGCCTCCCACATCATCCTATAGCGATCGCTCCTAAAACCCGTCCTTACAGCTAAGTAAGGGCGGGTTTTTCAGTCATTTCAATCCCCGCTTTTAGCCCCTGTCGAGTAGATGTGTCTACCTGTTGAAGTTTTTTGTAGACATCTAAAATCTGTTACTGCTCTTTTTTTGTATTTTTGTAAAGTTTCGTAACGCAGTTCGGGAACTCAAACGGCTGCCGGTGAAGTCATCCACAGTTAAGGAACAAGCACTACAGACAAGCCCACACTGACCCGATTTGGGAAAGCTCATAAAACGGGTGAATAAAGTGAGTATAAATACGCATTTTGATTTTAGAAGGCAATTTAATAACCGGGAATCAAAGATGAATGCGTTGCTTGTCTTAACAAAAAAAACTCCTTTCGGATGACCTACGGTTCATTCAAATGGGTGAAGCTTTACACCTAAGGAATTAGGTACTTTGTAATTAGATGCTTGAGGGTGTCTGCTCGTAATTGCTAGGGGGGAAAAAACGGTGCTTAACAAGTTTTATCAGCAATTTATGTCTCGGCTTCCGCTTGAAGTACCTGCCCTAGGATTACTTCTAACGATGAGCTTCGCAACCAGCACAGTTGCATTGCAAGCACCAACATCCTTTAGTAAGACGGGAATCGTTGGCACAAATTCCGTTTCCCTTGCACAAATGCCAGCATCAGACACTTCAGTGGCTGACGGTATTTATTTGTATGGTAGCTCCCAAAAGACAGAAGAGATTGGTCAAGAATATATAGTATTTGAGGCGCGTCAGGGAAAGGTAAGGGGTGCGTTTTATATGCCTTCCTCAGAATATAGTTGTTTTTCCGGCAAGGTTGGGGCACAGCAAATCAATCTAACCGTTCAAGACCCCTACGACAGTACAACATATTCTCACTCAATTGCCCTCAGCGAAGCCCCCCCAGTCGCCTCTGCCGATAGTCGGTTGCCCATTGAAGATAGTTTACGGCTCCAGGGCTATCACCCAATTAACAAAATTAGCGCTAACGACCAGCAAATCTTGAACGCTTGTAAAGTTAACTTCTAACAATTAGTAAGCTTTGGCGGTGCAAATCAAGGTAGTTGTCAGTAGTTTGTTGCTACTAACCAAGGACTAATCACCAGAAAAACAATTAGCTCCTCCAAAAACCCGTTTTCTTCAAGAAAACGGGTTTCTTGATTTTTTGAACTTCAAAACTCGATTCCTGGCTGCGCCTTGACGCCCTGTTCCCGGAACGGATGCTTAACGAGGGTCATTTCCGTTACTAAGTCGGC
Source organism: Coleofasciculus sp. FACHB-542 (assembly GCF_014695825.1). Classification (NCBI taxonomy): domain Bacteria; kingdom Bacillati; phylum Cyanobacteriota; class Cyanophyceae; order Coleofasciculales; family Coleofasciculaceae; genus Coleofasciculus; species Coleofasciculus sp. FACHB-542. The sequence goes on from NZ_JACJPB010000039.1 coordinate 57,621, forward strand.
TCGCTCAATCAGGGCGGCTGGGGCACCTCTGCCGGTGAGAATAACGTGAGAATCCGCAGGTTTTTCCTCCAAACCAGCTAGCACTTCCTCAACGCTCAAATAACCGAGTTTTAAAGCTACGTTGATTTCATCCAACAGCACTAGCTTAAATTCAGGATTGCGGATAAAGCTGAGTCCAGTTTCCCAAGCCTGATGCGCTTTCTGGATATCTCGCTGTTGGTCTTGAGTTTCCCAAGTGAAGCCTTCTCCCATCGCGTGGAACTCTAGCTGACCTTCCCAGCGACCGAGGACAGCTTTCTCAGCGGGTTCCCAGGCTCCTTTAATGAATTGTACGATCCCGACTCGATAGCCGTGACCAAGCGATCGCATTACCATTCCCAAAGCAGCAGTGGTTTTTCCCTTGCCATTGCCTGTATTAACAATAATTAAGCCTTTCTCCTGAGATGCCTTTGCCACCCGCTGCTCTTGAACTTCCTTGCGCCGCTGCATCTTGCGCTGGTATTGTTCTGGAGTTAGTGATGATGTTTCTGTCTCCAGTAAGTCAGCAGATTCTAAATTTTTATTTAAATCAGTCGGGGTAGGAGTTGTCATCAAGTCTGCCTAGAAAAAACTTTCACACCTATTAAAATAGCCCCAAAGGGATATGCATCAGGATAAGCCATCGGCAATTCCTTCTAATTGCAGGGAATCGCTCCCAGTCATCACTTCAAGACAGAGGGCATAACCCCCCTTCCATTTTGCCTATAGATTCAGCAACACTGATTTCAGTATAAATTTACTTACCTTCTTTTAAGATTTATGTCTTTAACCTTATCAATCTCTTCTGAACAAGGTGCAGAGCAACTTAATCTGAATTTGGAGTCTACATTGCAGGGATTAACCCTGTATGAGGCTTGCATTGAATACAACCACACAGCCGCAGAGGTTCTCAGGCTTTTCGAGGAAAAACCGCTACTACCGGGTTTAATCCTCATGGATAAAAACCAACTAGTCGGGATGATCAGTCGCAGGCGTTTTTTTGAATATCTGAGCCGTCGTTACAGCTTGGAGTTACTGTCGAAACGAAGTTTGCGATCGCTCTATCAATTCAACCATACCGAAATTCTAGTTTTTCCCAGTTATACTTCCATTACCGCAGCGGTGCGGGAGTCTTTGAAGCGATCGCCTGAATTGATCTATGAACCGATCATTGTACAAACGGCACCCGGAATTTATAAATTGTTAGACGTGCATCAACTTCTGCTGGCTCAGTCAGAGGTGCATGAAATTACAATGGCAGCATATAAGCAAATGGGATTGGCGCTGCAACAGGCAAAAAACCAACTTTTAGCCGTCTTAGATGCCGTGCCTGGATTTGTCTCCTGGATTAGCTCGGATTTACAATACCTGGGCGTCAACCAGCATTTAGCTGCATCCTTTAACTTGTCTTCAGAGGAATTTATCGGTCAGGAACTTAGCTGTTTTGATAGTAGCTCCAACTTTAGTGAATTTGTGGAGCAATTTTTTGCTTCCCCGACGAAAACAACCTCTCAGGAAGTGACCGCAGAAGTTGACGGCAATATCAAAAATTATCTTATGGTGGCGCAGAAATACAACCAAGATCAAGCGGCTGTCACAGTAGGAATTGATATTACCAAACGAAAGCAATTAGAAGAAGAACTGCGAGCATCGCTTGAGCGAGAAAAAGAACTCGGCGACCTAAAATCCCGCTTTATCTCCATGACTTCCCACGAATTCCGCACTCCCCTGAGTACGATCCTCTCTTCTGCCGAATTATTGGAACATTACAGTAACAATTGGTCTGAAGAGAAAAAACTCATCCACCTGCATCGCATTCAAATCGCTGTTAAGCACATGATTGGACTGCTTGATGATGTATTAATCATTGGTAAAGCCGAAGCCGGACAGTCGGACTTCAAACCTGAACCGCTGCATCTGGAAGAATTTTGTATTGAATTAGTGAAAGAATTGCAACTGAATGAGGGCAATTCCCGTGCAATTAACTTGATTAATCATTGCAAATCTACCTCCTTTAGTCTAGATGAAAAATTGCTGCGACATATTCTTAGCAATCTCCTTTCAAACGCGATAAAATATTCACCTGAAGGGAGTCCAATCAGATTTGAAATTACCCAACAAAAAGATGCAATCGTCTTCCAAATTGAAGACAAAGGAATTGGGATTCCTCTGCAAGAGCGTCAGTGCTTATTTGAAGCATTTCATCGATCTGCGAATGTCGGCAACATCCCTGGAACTGGTTTAGGATTAGCAATCGTTAAGAAGTGTGTGGATCTTCACGGGGGTGAGATTACCGTTAAGAGTAAAGTGGGTGTGGGCACTAAATTTAAAGTAAGACTACCCCTGAAGAGTGCTGTAGAGGCAAGGTCTACCCGCCCGTGCTAAGGTAATCTTTCTTGCAAGATAAAGTCTAAAGTCTTTATTTAAAAGGAAAGTTTGGGTGTATAGCAGAAAGTGCCCCGAACATACTCAAACCTTATTAAAGCTGCTCGGCTGTTGTGCATTGAATTTGGACAATCCTAGCGAACATCTTGTTTGCAGTCCTGGGAGCTGACATTTTTAATTTTTAATTGCTTACCTGCTAGGCGATCGCTGATATGGCAAAGATTCTGGTAATTGAAGATGAAATATCTATCAGAGAGAACATTCTGGAGTTGTTAGAAGCAGAGGGATTTGACGCTATTGCAGCCGAAAATGGTCAAATAGGGTTGCAGTTAGCTCAAGCAGAAATCCCTGATTTAATTCTCTCCGATGCGCTAATGCCGGAACTCGACGGTTATGGCGTTCTGAAGGCACTTCGCTCTAACCCTGTCACGGCAACGATTCCCTTTATCTTTCTCACTGCCAAAGCAGCGAAAACCGATTGGCGTCAAGGGATGGAATTGGGTGCAGACGACTACCTCACCAAGCCATTTACGAGAGCGGAATTACTGGGAGCGATCGCAGCGAGGATGGAAAAACAGGCGGCGATTGAGCGACATTCGCAAAAAAAACTCGATGATTTACGCAGCAATATCTCTTTCTCCCTCCCTCACGAACTCCATACTCCCCTCAATGGCATTTTGTGTTGTTCGCAAATGTTAATTGATGAAGCCGACTCCCTAGAACCGCAAGAAATTCTAGAAATGGCAGTCGATATTCGTACCTCTGCGGAACGTTTATCTAAGTTAGTCCAGAATTTTTTACTCTTCGCTCAATTAGAGCTAATCGGAACCGATCCGCTTCAGATAGCGGATCTTAGACAAAACAGCCGAACTGATTCAGCGAAGAGCGCGATCGCAGAAGCGGCGATTAAAAAAGCCAAGCAAGTTTGTCGGGAAATGGATTTGGAATTAGACCTCCAAGAAGCTGCCGTCTTAATTTCAGAGCCAAAATTGCGAAAAATTGTGGAAGAACTAATCGATAATGCCTGTAAATTTTCGTCTCCCAACACCGCAATTCGCGTTGCCACTCGATGTAAAAATAGCACTTTTGTACTGTCCGTGAGCAACTTCGGACAGGGGATGACACCAGAGCAAATTGCGACAATTGGAGCCTATATGCGATTTGAGCGCAAACTCGCTTCACAGCAAGGCTCTGGTTTGGGCTTGCTCATTGCTAAACGCCTAGCCGAACTACACGCTGGCGAATTATCAATTGAGAGTATTCCCACTCAAAAAACCATTGTGCGTGTTGCCCTGCCTATGTGAACGAATTTAAAACTATCTGCAATTTATAGCCCAACTGTTATCAGTAAATAGACGTAAATAAACTGCTAAATTAAATCTCTCCCCTTGCTGAGGAAAAATCAAAGTTTTGATCTTACATATCTAATTGAGAGCCGATCGCTAATCGCCCATAACTATTAACAATTAGCCACGAGCGATTAGCCATTAGCGATTATCTGGTCTTAATTCAACCACGGAAACTGGCTGGAAGTAGCATCGGGTTCTTCAACTAAATGAGCCATATCGCCCTGGTAGTTCTCGTTAATGAAAACCGCTTTACTCTTCAAATGTTCGGGTACATAGCGGAGGTTGACAGGGATACCATGCGCCAGCAGAAATTCTGCCAGATGATCGGGATGAATGTACAAACCTTCTGCATGAAGCCGTTGCAACATTTCCTCAAAATTAGACCAATGATTATGGTGCTGACTCTGAGATGCTGATTGAACTCTAACTGGATTGCGAGAGGAAAGATTGCTTGCCATCTTGTCATATTGACTGGACTGAGACAAAATCCTTCTCTGGATTAAAGCCATGAGAATGACCTTTTTCCAGTTTACAAAAATTTGAGATTTATCGAATTGTGGCGATCGCTTTTGCGATCCCCGCAGGGAGCTTTGCAACACCCCTATGATGGCAATTATGACTCAGCCGGTCTTGGCCAGTTTTTTGTGCTAAGGAAAAAAATCCCATGATTTTAGGCAAAATTGCAATCGTTCAAGGCGATATAACTCAGCAAAAGGTAGATGGGATCGTCAACGCAGCGAATACCTCCTTACTCGGTGGTGGCGGCGTCGATGGGGCAATTCACCGCGCCGCTGGACCAGAATTGTTGTCAGAATGTCGCCAGTTGAAGGGCTGTGCCACTGGTGAAGCAAAGATTACAAAAGGTTACAATCTCCCCGCCGAGTGGATAATCCACACAGTTGGCCCAATTTGGCGAGGGGGCGATCGCCAGGAAGATGAGCTGCTAGCTAGATGTTATCGCAATTCTCTGGCTTTGGCGGAGCAATACGAGATACGCAGCATTGCCTTCCCAGCTATTAGCACGGGTGTCTATGGGTTCCCGATAGAACGCGCCACTAGAATTGCTGTAACTGAAGTGAAGAAGTTTTTGGAGCGCACTACCTCGATAGAGCAGGCGATTTTCGTTTGCTTTGGGGATACTGCCTATAATTCTTACTCGGCTGCGATAAAAGAAATTATTTAAGACAAGGTAGCGCTCGCCTGAAAAAATCCTAAGTGCTGTAAGGGCAAAAAGACCCCACCGATACTGAGTAGAATTCAATCAGATAAGGGATGGCGCGATCGCGCTCGCTGCTCACCCGACAAAATTATCTGCGTGAGGATGCAATGAGTGCGATCGCTCTAACGCTCATTTATCTTTTCCCCACACTTATATTTTTCCTGCTCCAGTTGGGTTTCTGACCCGCTTTTGCTGGTTATAGTTGACAATGCGGTTCATTCTTTTAAAAGTTAAAAATGTCACAACTGCCCGGTAACAAAATCGCACCCGCCCCCATGCCGACAGCAATTAATGTTGTCGATCTAATTGATGGTTACTTCAGCGCCTACAACTCAGCGCGTCTGCGGGAAATGTGTCACTTGCTCAGCCGAGAGGTCATGCGTGAGGGCGTCACCGTCGGAGTCAGCCTATCAGGCGCAATGACCCCCGCTGGAATGGGTGTGGGAATTTTGGCTCCCCTGATTCGCCACGGTTTTATTGACTGGATGATCAGCACGGGTGCCAATCTTTACCACGATATGCATTTCGGGCTGGGTTTCGACCTTTACGCAGGGAATCCGTTTGCAGATGATGTGAAACTGCGCGAAGAAGGCACCATTCGCATTTATGACATTATCTTTGGCTACGATGTGCTGCTGGAAACTGATGCCTTCATCCGAAAGATTTTGCAAGCAGAACCGTTCCAAAAGCGGATGGGAACTGCTGAATTTCACTACCTGCTTGGAAAGTATGTTCGGGAAGTGGAAAAGCAGTTAGGAGTGAAAAATTCCTGCTTATTGGCGACAGCTTATGAATGTGGTGTGCCTATTTATACTTCTTCGCCGGGGGATAGTTCGATTGGGATGAACGTAGCAGCATTGTCCTTGGAAGGCTCAAACTTAGTGCTAGATCCAGCCATTGATGTGAATGAGACAGCTGCGATCGCCTACTGCGCTCGTGAAACCGGCAACCCAGACGTAGAAGGCAAAAGCGCCGCCGTGATTATTGGCGGTGGTAGTCCCAAAAACTTCCTGCTGCAAACTCAACCGCAACTTCACGAAGTGTTGGGATTAGAGGAACGAGGTCACGATTACTTCGTACAAGTCACCGATGCGCGTCCTGATACCGGCGGACTCTCTGGTGCAACACCCAGCGAAGCCGTTAGCTGGGGCAAGATTGACCCCGAAGAGTTACCTAGCACCATTGTCTGTTACACCGACAGCACAATTGCCCTGCCTCTCATCGGCGCCTACGTGATGAACCAATGTCAGCCCCGCCCCCTGAAGCGCTTGTACGATCGTCGAGAAGAGATGTTCTCAAAATTGCGGACGGACTATCAAGCAGCAAAAACCCAGCCTTCCGATGAAATTCCTGCCGCTGTTGTCGAAAATGCTTCTGAACAACCTGTAGCAACTTATCCCTGCGGCAGGCTAATTCCTAATACCCAATAGCAGGCTGCTTTTGGATCAAATCCCCCAAGTTGCATCAACCTGGGGGATTTTTTATTCCGTTTTATGCTCAATAAACTATCTTAATTTTTACTCAACTAAGACTCAGTTTACTATTATCAAAGCGAAATCAAATTGTTTGCTCGTATCTTAATAAAAATTATTAAAATAGGGAGTTTTCGTAAATTTACGGAACGCCTAAAATTCTAAAAATATTTCAGTAAAATTACTGAGACTTGTTATTTCTATATAGTGCTATTAATTAAATTAATAGGCTTTTTTATCAGAAATATTTATAAATGTAAACTCTGGTTTTCGCTAAAGTCAAGCGAACTTTGCAAGAAGGAATCAAGAATTATGACCGCCCAACCTATGACGATTACTGCTTTTGCTAGCAAGCTGACTACTTTGAAGGAAGCTCGCTTTAGTGGGCGGCTGTTCCTGAAAGGTACTTTGGGGCGAGAGTGGATTCTTTACTTCTACCTGGGTCGGATTTTGTACGCAACTGGAGGAACTCATCCAGTTAGAAGGTGGCAAAGACATTTAGGAATAAATTGTTCTAATGTTAGTCCGAATCAACTTAGTTTACAAACTGATATTTCTGAAACTTCTTCCGATCTTAGCAAAAACTGTCGAGAATATTATTTGTTATGTTTATGGCTGAAGCAGCAAAAAATTACCCGCGAACAAGTTGTAAAAATAATTCAAGGCATTGTTCTTGAATTATTGTTTGACATTACTCAAGAAGTACCAAAAGCATTACAAATCAAGCAAGAAAATGCCTTAGCCCCCCAGTTGTTATTGATTGATGCCGAACAAGCGATCGCGAAAACTCAAGAAATTTGGCAAGCCTGGAAAATCGCTAAAATTTCTGATGTGCTTCCCAATCGAGCGCCATCGATCAAGCAACCAGAACAACTCCAACAAAAAACATCGCCTACCGTTTATAAATCTCTGACATTGTTATTAGATGGGCAAAGAACCTTACGAGATATTGCAGTTCAAACTAAGCGCAATGTTGCGGAAGTAACCCGATCTCTATTGCCTTACCTTGAAACTGGATTAGTAGAGTTAAATGATATTCCTGATTTAGCAAATCCGGTTTCCCCGACTTCTTCAGAATTAACTGCTAAAAATCCTCCGACTTCTTCAGGCAAAACACCCGCTCAAGCGGCAACTCGAAAACCACTCATTGCTTGTGTGGATGATAGCCCGTTGGTTTGCAAAAATATGGAAAAGATTCTTACGTCAGCCGGGTATCAATTTTTGGCAGTACCAGATTCGATGCGAGCGATCGCTACTTTATTAAACCGCAAACCTCATATCATCTTTTTAGACTTGGTAATGCCCAATACGAACGGCTATGAAATTTGTACCCAATTGCGTAAAGTTTCTGCTTTCCGAGATACCCCAATTATTATTTTGACAGGAAATGACGGTATCATTGACCGAGTCCGAGCTAAGGTTGTCGGAGCTTCAGATTTCATGGGGAAACCAGTCGATGCAGAAAAGGTGCTAGCGATAACCAACAAGTACCTCAAGCACCTCAAAAACAGTTCCCTCGTGGTCAGTTGATTTTTGTTTTTCCTAGGAGCCTTAATACAATGCATACTGCTTTAATCGTTGAAGATACCCTAACTGAAAGGGAAACTTTTGCTAGCTGCTTGCGACGAGGTGGGTTAAATGTTTTAACAGCAAATACTGGAGAAGAAGCCTTAGAAAAAATCAGTAGCCATAAACCTGATGTGATCATTTTAGACGTTGTATTGCCCGGTCGTAGCGGCTTTGAACTCTGCCGCGAACTCAAAGCAGATGCAGAAACCAGCAAAATTCCAGTCGTGATGTGTTCCACCAAAAGCACTGATATGGATAAATTTTGGGGCATGAAACAAGGAGCAGATGCCTACATTCCAAAACCAGTCGATCAAGAGGAACTACTGCGTACTGTTAATCAATTAATTAAAGGTTAGGAAAAATCTTCGTCAGCACCGTCAAGAGACAAGCAATGGAATCTGAATTTTTGTCTGGCAACAAAGCTTTGATTCAACAATTTGAAATCCCAACCGCAGAACATAAAGCAGTCGTGGGAGAGCAATTTTTGCGGTTTCATCTTTTTCCTGACATTACCGCACTATTCCCCATGCACCAAATGACAGAGGTGCTGACAATTCCAGTTAGTCAGATTGTCCCCATTCCTCATATGCCAGCTTGGGTGATGGGAGTTTATAACTGGCGCGGTGAGATTTTATGGATTGCGGATCTCGGTCATTTGGTAGGGCTGACTCCCTTATACTTACAGGCAATTAACCGATCAACCTACACAGTCATTGTGATTCATGGGGAACAGCAAATCCTTGGTAAACAGCGAACTGGTAGCCAAATCACAGGAAAAAAGATGCTGGGATTGGTAGTGAATCGAGTCGAAGACATCGAAAGCTGCGATCCAGATTTAATTCAATCTCCTCCACAATCATCTGTCACCCCGGAATTGGTGCCATTTTTACGGGGATATTGGCTGAAATCAAATGGTGAAATACTGGTGGTTCTAGAGGGAGAATCCATCATGGCTGGAATGCCTAAGCCAGAAGTTTGAATGGCTGTTTGAATATCCAGATGTCTTTCTTTGGGTCTGGAATTTCAATTTTTTAACCTCTATCTGTATCCCTTAATCAACTCAACTCGCCACACTCATCTACCTTTAGCAAAGTTTAAACTATGAAGACGCCTTCCGATCCTCAATCAGATACAACAAAAGCCAATATTAAGCGTCGTCTCCGGGGTCGCAAGACAGGTGTTAGCCATCAACCCCCTCCTCTTAAGCTCATTCCGAACCAACAAGATTTAAACGGCTCTCAAAATCTTGAGCAAAAGGTAGAGAACAAGGGAAAAGAGCAGCTAGAGCAAACAGAGCAAGACCACATTAACCCGCCGCCTCCACAACTGAATCTATCTAAAAGCCCCACGCTCCGCAGCCAATTGTTGAGGACAATCTTACCTGTGGTACTAGCACCGCTAGCGATCGCAGGTATCGTGAGCTGGGGGATGACGAATTATCAAGCATCTGGGCGCACCGAGACGAAATTATGGAATGACGCGATGCTATCCTCCAACTTGGCTGGCGTAAAGGTCAAGGATGCTTTGATTTCGTCGTCTTTGGCAGAAAATTCCTTAACTATTGATGTTGCGCGTGCTGCTAACTTTGACGAACTAGCGGTGCCGTTGGAGCATGTAGGACTGAGTAACACTGAAAAAATTCAGATTTTGGCTCCGGCAAGCAAAGCCGTTATTAGTACCATTACATCTAATGGCGCGATCGCTCAAAAAGAAGTATTGGGTGGCGATGCGGTTTTACAAACAGCCACAGCTCTGTTAGCCGAACTAGAAGTACAAAAGGCTAATTTTGGGGAAAACGCTCCCCTTGGGAAAAAGCCAAGCTACGTTGCCACGACAGGTCAACTCCAGGGACTTACCATTATCCCTTACGTTCACCAAGAGGGACAATTAGTTCTGACTACTTCACTCGATCGGGACGGCAGAAAGTATAGCCTTGCCGCAGTTCCTGGCATCGATTTGGTCAGTGTCACCTCAATTGAACTTTCGGAAATTGCTGCGGCTGGAAATGAGCATGGACTAATTTTTGTCCTAATTTTTCTTTCCTTGGGAGCTGTAGGTGCAGGCATTGTGGTGAGTTTAGCACGCCGCTGGTCTGCTCCTTTGAAAGAATTGACGGGTACATCAGAGCAGGTTGCTGCCGGAAATTTGGATGCCTACGTTGAACCTCGCGGGACTACTGAAACCCAAACTCTAGCTGTCAGCTTCAATAACTTGGTAGCACGAGTTAAAGACTTATTAAGCAAGCAAGAAGTTGAAGGCAAGCGATTACAACTATGTGCTGATATTGCTACCAGTGCCAGAGAATCTCTTGATATTCACGAAGTATTCAAGAAAGCAGTTCAAGGCACGCAACAAATCCTGAATGCAGAACGAGTATTCATCTATCGCTTCAATCCTGACTGGAGTGGCTATGTTGTTGCCGAAGCGGTAGCGCCCGGATTGCCGACCTGCATGAAAATCAAGGTAGCTGATACCTACTTCACCTCTTCCAAGGTGGGAGTAGAACTCTATCGGAAGGGCCGCGTTTTTGTCATTGATGACATCTACAAAGCCAATCTCACCCCTTGCCACATTGAATTATATGAGCGATTAAAAATCAAAGCCAATGTAATTACCCCGCTGATTAGCGGCGACAAACTACTCGGCTTGATGTGTACGCAGCATTGTTCTAATCCTCGGACTTGGCAGCAGTCTGAAGTCGATTTCTGTACCCAGGTGTCTACTCAATTAGGTCTAGCCATAGACCGGATTGGCTATTTGCAAAAGCGGGAAGTTGAAGCTAAACAACAAGAAGTTGAAGCCAAGCGATTACAGTTGTGTGCCGATATTGCCACCAGCGCTAGAGAATCGTTAGATGTCAAAGAAATTTTCGAGAAAGCCGTTCAAGGAACTCAACAAATCCTCAAAGCAGAACGGGTGTTTTTGTATCGCTTCAATCCAGACTGGAGTGGAGATATCGTCGCGGAATCTATTGCTCCAGGTTGGCCTTCCTGCTTAAAAATGACCGTCACGGATACCTACTTCACCGACTCTCCCGCAGGGGTAGAACGATACCGCAATGGTCGCGTGTTTGTCATCAATGACATCTACAAAGCCAATCTTACGGGTTGCCACATTGAGTTGTATGAGCGATTAAAAATCAAAGCCAATGTGATTACCCCGATTGTCAGCGGTGATAAACTATTAGGTTTGCTGTGTACGCAGCAGTGTTCAAATGCTCGGAATTGGCAGCAGTATGAAGTCGATTTTTGTTCGCAGTTGTCTACTCAAGTCGGCTTAGCTCTAGACCGAATCAGTTTCTTAGAACAGAAGGAAGCTGAAGCAAAACAGCAAGAAGTTGAAGCTAAGCGCATTCAACTGTGTGCCGATATTGCTACTAGCGCTCGTGAATCTCTCGATGTCAAGGAAGTATTTGAAAAAGCCGTTGTTGGCGCTCAACAAATCCTGAATGCGGAACGGGTGTTTTTATATCGCTTCAACCCAGATTGGAGTGGGGATGTAGTTGCTGAATCAGTAATGCCGGGTTGGCCTTCCTGTCTAAAAATGACTGTTACCGATACTTACTTCACCGACTCGAATGTGGGGGTAGAAAGATATCGCAATGGTCGCGTATTTGTCATTAATGATATTTATCAATCTGGTTTGACTTATTGCCACGTTGAGTTGTATGAGCGATTAAGAATTAGAGCCAATGTGATTACCCCGATTGTCAGCGGTGATAAACTATTAGGCTTGCTGTGTACGCAACAGTGTTCAAATCCTCGGAATTGGCAGCAGTATGAAGTAGACTTTTGCTCGCAGTTATCTACTCAAGTCGGCTTAGCTCTAGACCGAATCAGTTTTCTAGAACAGAAAGAAACTGAAGCAAAACAGCAAGAAGTTGAAGCTAAGCGCATTCAACTGTGTGCTGATATTGCTACTAGCGCTCGTGAGTTGCTAGATGTCAAGGAAGTATTTGAAAAAGCCGTTGTTGGCGCTCAACAAATCCTGAATGCAGAACGAGTGTTTTTGTATCGCTTTAACTCGGATTGGAGTGGAGATGTTGTTGCGGAAGCGGTGACAACCGGCTTACCTTCGTGCCTGAAAATGACCGTGACCGATACTTACTTCACCGACTCGAATGTGGGTGTAGAAAAGTATCGCAAGGGTCGTGTATTTGTCATTAATGACATCTATCAAGCCAATCTTACAGGTTGTCACATTGAGCTGTACGAGCGATTAAAAATCAAAGCCAATGTAATCACCCCGATTGTCAGCGGTGACAAACTATTAGGCTTGATGTGTACGCAGCAGTGTTCTACTCCTCGGACTTGGCAGCAGTATGAAGTAGATTTTTGCTCGCAGTTATCTACTCAAATCGGCTTAGCTTTAGACCGAATCAGTTTCCTTAAACAGAAGGAAGCGGAAGCAAAACAGCGAGAAGTCGAAGCCAATTTGACACAATTGTTTGCAGATATTGCCAACAGCGCTCGTGAATCTCTCGATGTCAAAGAGGTTTTCGAGAAAGCAGTGATTGGCGCTCAACAAATCCTGAATGCGGAACGGGTGTTTTTGTATCGCTTTAACCCGGACTGGAGTGGGAATGTAGTTGCGGAAGCGGTGACACCCGGATTACCGACCTGCATGAACATGAAAGTAGCAGATACCTATTTCACCGACTCAGAGGCGGGGGTAGAGTTGTACCGCAAAGGTCGCGTGTTTGTTATCGATGACATTTATCAAGCGAATCTCGCCCCTTGTCACGTTGAGTTGTACGAGCGATTAAAAATCAAAGCCAATGTGATCACCCCGATTGTTAGCGGTGACAAACTACTGGGCTTAATGTGTACCCAGCAGTGTTCAACCCCTCGGACTTGGCAGCAGTCTGAAGTCGCTATCTGCACGCAGTTGTCCACTCAAGTTGGTTTGGCGATAGACCGTATCAGCTATCTGGAACAGAAAGAAGCTCAAGCCACGCGATCGCAACTTTTGTCGATGATTACCCTCCGCATTCGGGAATCTCTGAAGCTGGAAGACATTCTGAATACAGCGGTCGAAGAGGTGCGACGCGCATTTAAAACAGATCGCTTAATCGTCTATCGCTTCGATGCGAACTGGGATGGGACGGTAATTGCAGAATCTGTAGCGACGGGTTGGATGCCCACTCAAGGAGTCAAAGTTGAAGATACCTGCTTGAAAGAGACGCAGGGGGGAAGCTACAACAAAGGGCGCATTCGTGCGATTGAGGATATTTATCAAGCGGGTCTGAACGAGTGTCACATTAAAATGTTGGAGCGCTTTCAAGTCAAAGCTAACTTGGTCGTGCCCATCGTAGTAGATAACGAGCTATTCGGCTTGATGATTGCTCATCAATGTTCGGGGACTCGCATTTGGCAGAAGGGTGAAATCGATTTGTTCACCCAGTTGACAACTCAAGTGGGTATTGCCCTCAACCAAGCGACGCTGCTGGAACAGATTCAAACTTTGCTGGCGGCGCAAGAGGAAGCGACCCGCCAACAATCTGCAAATGCCGAACAGCAAAGGTCAGCCAAGGAAGCCCTGCAAAAACGAGCGCTGGAACTGCTGCTGGAAGTCGATCCTGTCAGTAAAGGAGACCTCACCATTCGGGCGCAGGTGACTGAGGATGAAATTGGCACGATTGCTGACTCCTACAATGCCACGATCGGTAGCTTACGGAAAATTGTTAGCCAGGTGCAAACCGCCGCCAAACAAGTGGCAGCAACCACCAGCAGCAATGAAGTCTCTGTTCAAGAGCTATCGGCAGAAGCTTTACGGCAATCGGAGGAAATTTTAGCTGCTCTGGATCGAATTCAGGAAATGTCCACCTCGATTCGAGCGGTTGCTGCCAATGCCGAACAAGCGGAAGCTGCGGTTCAACAAGCGACGCAGATTGTGAAGGAGGGTGACGCTGCCATGAACCGCACGGTGGACGGGATTCTAGCGATTCGGGAAACTGTCGCAGAAACCTCCAAAAAAGTCAAGCGCTTGGGCGAATCTTCGCAAAAGATTTCCAAAGTGGTGAACCTAATTGGCACCTTTGCCGCTCAAACGAACTTGTTGGCGCTCAATGCTTCAATTGAGGCGGCACGCGCTGGGGAAGAGGGTCGAGGCTTCGCCGTAGTTGCAGATGAAGTGCGATCGCTAGCGCGGCAATCGGCAGCAGCAACGGCGGAAATCGAAAAGCTGGTTGCAGGCATTCAAGCAGAAACCAATGAGGTGGTAGCGGCGATGGAAGCAGGCACTGAGCAGGTCGTTACAGGGACGAAACTGGTGGATGAAACCCGCCAAAGCCTGAACAAAATTACGACTGCCAGCGCCCAGATCAGCGCCTTGGTGGAAGCGATCGCCCAAGCGGCTGTCGTGCAATCCAAAGCTTCCGATGCAGTCACCAAAACCATGACCGACGTGGCAGCGATCGCCACTAAAACCTCAACGGGAGCCACCGATGTATCGGCATCCTTTAAGGAATTGCTAGCGTTGGCGCAAGAACTGCAAGCAAACGTGGGTCGATTTAAAGTTAGCTAATGGGTAATCGGTAATGGGTAATTGGTAATGGGTAATTGGTAATGGGTAATTGGTAATGGGTAATTGGTAATGGGTAATTGGTAGGGGGAAGAATCCAGCCAACTATCAATTACTAAACCCCTTTTCCCCAATTATCAATTACTAATTCCCAATTCCCATACGCCTATTCCCCAATTACCAATTACTAATTACCAATTACCAATTCAGTATTATGGCGCTCGACTCTGATATCCGCGACCAAGCCTATCAGTTCTTCATTCAAGAAGCTCCAGAGCTGTTGCAGGTCATCGAATCGGAACTGCTGACGCTCAAGACAGAGCGGACAACCGCGAAAGTTCACAGTCTCATGCGTGCGGCTCACTCGATTAAAGGGGGATCTGCTTGCGTGGGACTCGAAACGATCAAAACGATAGCTCACCGCCTTGAAGACATCTTTAAGGCGCTCCACAACAAAGAGTTAGAGATTGATGCCGAACTAGAAAGCTTATTGCTGCAAGCCTATGATTGTCTCCGCCTCCCTTTAACGGAGCAGATTCTGGCGGGTCATTTCAACGCAGAACAGGCGATCGCGATCGCCGAACCCGTGTTTGCCAAAATTGAGGCACAATTAGGAGATTTCCTCACCGGAGAGGAAGTTTTACCCAATGCGGTGGAATTGGGAATTGATATCACCTTATCGATATTTGAAGTGGACGTGGCGCAAGAACTAGAGCGCCTCACTCATGTTTTAGCCCATCCTGAGAGCAATCAAGTAGCCGGAGAATTGCGGGCACTCGCTGATGTATTTACCGGCATCGCAGAATTATTAAGTTTGCCAGGATTTGGAGCGATCGCTCAAACTACTTTGGCGGCGCTCGATGCTCATCCCGAACAAGCCTTGCAGATTGCTCAACTGGCATTAGCTGATTTTCTGGCAGCGAGAGAAGACGTACTCGCAGGCGATCGCTTGCTTGGTGGTTCTCCCTCTACCGCTTTAACAAAACTTGCTGCTACTTCTCCAGTTCAAACTTCCCCTGGATCAACGGTTACAGGCGTCCAACTGGCTCCCGAATTAGAGCTACTGACACTGACTGAAGATGAAAAGGAATCAGCGCTCTCCTTTTCCTTTTCTTCTATTGAAGATATTTTTGGTAGCTCTGTCCTCCCTTCTGAAATCAATGAAGATTTCCTAGAAGTTTCGGCACTATTCACATCTGAAGAAATTTCCAAAACCGAGTTAGGCATTCCAGGGGAAACGCTAACTTCTATCGCTGCTTTCGACGAAATTCTTGATTTCTCAGAGTCCAGCCTATCAACTCAAAATCAACTCCCTCTTCTCAAAGTTGATGAACCTGAGCATCTAACCTTAACTACAGATGAGGAAAGTCTCGAACCAAACTTAGACGAGCGAGAACAGAAACAAACTTCAGATAAAATTTTCAATAATTCAAAATTAACAGCAGAAATTACAGAATTTCCTAATAATTACTCTTTCGACGGACTGAAACTTCCGGCGCTACCAGCAGCTAATCTAAATCAAGAATTTGAGTTAATCGCTCAAGAAGAAATCCTCGCTTCCCCTCCTTCTCTAGATGAAGTTTTCGGTAGTTTTGCCTCAAATTTACCAGGGATTGAGATTGAAAATTTATCCTCTTTTGAAGTAGCAGAGGCGATAGCGCAGGTTGAGGAAATTCCTGAATTAGAGCTAGCTATTGAAGAAACTAACCTAGTTACTATTTCACCGCCAGCTCCAGAAATACACTCAGAATTAATTGAAACAAAATCCCCAACGAATATTCAAGCAGTTGTTCAGAAAATCGAGCAATTATTTGAGACTTTACCTTCCGTAACCGAGCTTCCGGTCAATCTAGCCAACCCAGAAAATTCGCCTCAGCTAATTCAGTCTGAAATCGACAAAGCAGCGCCTAAAACTTCTAAACCCGCTAAATTGCCTGCTGCCAAAGACAAGAAGAAGGAAACCATTGTCCCTACCAATTCCACTCCCCAACTTTCTGTTCGAGTTGACTTAGATCGACTGGAACGAATGAATAACTTGGTGGGTGAACTTGCCATTAACCGAAACGGTCTTTTCCTCCAAAACGAACAACTGCAAGCAACGGTGCAAGAACTGCTGCGGCGGTTTACTAAATTTCAGGAAATCGCCAATCATCTGCGCGATTTATCAGACCAGATGATAGTGGCTCCAGAACGCCATTCTATTGCGTCAGACCAGCAAACTTTCGTACCTCGAAAAGCAGAAAAGCCGGATGTAAAAACGCGATTTCCTGCGTCTGAAACCGAGGAAAATATAGAGCATAATCCCCTGTCTTCTAGCACCTCTACACCCCTAACTTCTTCGTTTGACTCCCTAGAGATGGACAGCTATGGAGCATTGCACTCAATGGTGCAAGAGAGCCTCGAAGAGATGGTGCAACTCGAAGAAATCGTCGGGGATGTAGCACACTTAGCTGGACAGTCAAGCCAAACTTTAGAAAGTCAACGTCAAATGATCGCCCACTTGCGGGATGATTTGATGTGGGCGCGGATGCTTCCCCTGCGCGAAGTGTTGAGTCGCTTTCCTAGAGTTTTGCGCGACCTTTCCACAAAATACAAAAAGCCAGTCGAGCTGAAATTAAGCGGGACGGGAGTTTTAGTTGATAAAGCCGCTTTAGAAAAACTCAACGATCCTTTACTGCACTTGCTCCGCAATGCCTTCGATCACGGGATTGAGCCACCAGAAGTACGCCGTCAGCAAGGGAAACCGGAGCGGGGTCAGATTGAAATTCAGGCTTATCATCAGGGGAGCCACACGATTATTGAAGTACGGGATGACGGTCAAGGAGTCAACCTAGAACGCATCCGTTTGAAAGCACTAGAGTTGGGGTTGCTTTCACCAGAACAAGTGGTTACAACTTCAACCACTCGACTTTTAGATTTACTATTTGAGCCAGGATTTTCCACTGCGGCTCAAGTCAGCGAACTATCGGGTCGAGGTGTGGGATTAGATGTGGCGCGATCGCAACTGCGATCGCTCAAAGGCACCATCACTATCACCACCACTCCCGGACGAGGAACTACCTTTACGTTACGCATCCCCCTGACGCTGACGATTGCCAAATTACTCGTCTGCTTGGTCGGTTCCGCTGCTTATGCCTTCCCCGCTGACAGCATTGAAGAGATCGTCATTCCGAAAACTGACCAGATGAAGCACTCTGGAAAACAGAGATTCTTGCACTGGCGCAAGCGAATCGTTCCTGTCTATCACTTATCAGAATTACTGGACTATAGTTGTCCGTTGCCTGAATCAATTCCCAGCCAAGCTTTAGTCGCCGTTCCCACTCCCGAAGCTTGGGCACCACCGATGCTGCTAATCCGCCGAGATAACCAAATTCTTGCCTTAGAAATCGATCGCTTGGTCACAGAGCAAGAATTGGTGATCAAACCCTTTGGTGCAGCGATCGCGCCTCCAAGTTATATTTACGGTTGCACGATTTTAGGAGATGGGAGCCTGATTCCGGTAATTGATGGGGCAACGCTTCTCACCCAGATGGTTGGGCAAAGTAAGAACGCGATCGCTACGACTACTTTCACCGATCTGCCAACTGCTTCCCCCATCCAAACTGCATCAATTGATAAAACTAAAGTATCCGCAAACACAGCTAAATCGCCTTTGATATTAATCGTAGATGACTCCATTACCCTGAGGCAAACTTTAGCTTTAACACTCCAAAAAGCAGGATACCGCGTCTTACAAGCAAGAGATGGACGGGAAGCCATCGAACAGTTACAGCAAAATTCCAACATTCAAATGGTAGTTTGCGATGTAGAAATGCCGAATCTAAATGGCTTTGAATTTCTTAACCATCGTCGTCAAGATCCGCAACTATCGAAAATACCTGTAGCAATGCTGACTTCCCGCAGTAGTGAAAAACATCGACAATTAGCCACTCACTTGGGAGCCAGTGCTTACTTTAGCAAACCTTACTTAGAGCAAGAATTTTTAGCAGCGCTCAAAGCCCTTTTTGACAAAAGTGAATCTTTAGGAGCAACTGCCGTTCGTGGCTGAGCATAATGGGAGCATCGTTTTTAAAAACATCAATCGCAGTCCGGAACCCCACCCCAACCCTCTCCGGGAATGGGAGGGATAAATCCTACTTTTCCCATGAAAAAAAGGCATGAATAGTATTTTAATCAACTCAACCCCCCCGGATTTTGATCGGTTAGATGTTTCCGCTTCTGTCCCCGCTATCAAAGTGCTTGTCTTTAGCATTGGTAGCTTAAACTTGGGTTTGCGGATTGAGTCCATCTACAAAGTGCTGAATTCTATCCAGATTTTTGGCAGCGGACTGAATGGAGTCGGCATTGCTCATGTAGGCGATCGCGAAGTGACCGTTTTGGATTTACAGCAGCGGTTATTTTCATCCAAACCAACCCACGAAACCCTACAGGGAGCCTACCTGATCGTTATTCAAACTAGAGAAAGCGAATTGTATGGTATCCCCGTTGAAACCGTTCCCGCTTTGATAGATGTCCCCTTATCCACCGTTCGAGTCTTACCCGAATCCTTCCGTCACGCTAACACCTTGGGGATAGCCAGTCACGTCGCTGTCATTTCTAACTCAGAAACTTCTCTAACCTTATTTCTGTTAGATATTGATACGACAACGAAACTTCCTTGGGGCAATTTCGCTCTGCCACCTGCTACGGACGAGGAGACACGCCAGCCTCAATAATGCTATGTTTATTACCCTATAAAGGCGATCGCTAGCTCATCTGGATCGCTTTGGGAATTTAGCTCAATATATCTACTCATCAATTAGAAGATGAAAGCGATCGCGTCCTTCAAACCCCATCATATTGAAAGGTGAACTGAAAGAGATCGTGCCTATTCCTCACTGTTATATAGAGTACAATCATCGCAAGCCTTGGCAGGTGAAAGCAGCCCAGTAGCGATGATGTGAGAAGGGATATTCATCTAAAGAATTTTTGTGTGGGTTAAGCTGTCCTATGACTACACCGTAGATCTGATGTTTACGATTCCACTCCACATAATCAGATGAACCAGGCTGATATTGATCTCGCTTGCTTTTTGTTTCTTTCCATGCGACGAGTGTCTGACTCGATATTTTTTTAATATCATCTTTGTTCAGTTCACGCAGTTTGATTTGAGCTTGTTGCAGAGATTCGGGGCGGCTTTTATCTTGTTGTCGATGCTGATAGTAAAAAATGGAAAATAATGCTGTGGCTAAGTCATCGACTGACCAAAGTGTACTGACAACACTTCTGGCACCAGCACATAAAAAACCTGTGGAGAGGGTGAGAATATCATTCGTTATTTCCGGCACGCCCAAACCAGTTTCGCAACAAGAGAGAAACACATCAGAAAGATTAGGCAGCCGCCAGCCTGGAGTCATTAACTGCCCCAAGGTAATATTACCATCAGCCAATTTCAACTGGGAGTTAACGGGACTTAAACAGATTTCAAGCCCAAATAAAACCCAAAGCAGCTTTATAGGCTGAGAATACATCTCGATTAGCGTTCACCCACTCCATAAAACGGAAAGACATCGCTGTCCG
>NZ_JACJPB010000004.1:0-36187 GCF_014695825.1 Coleofasciculus sp. FACHB-542
TTTTAATTTGCTGAGTTTTCGGAAATTTTCTCTTTAAAATTTCTTGAACTAGCGGAAACCATAGAGTATCAATTTCTAAGCAAGATAATTTTAAAAATCTTTGTAAACTGCGCCTTCGGCTTTCAAACTGAATAGGATAAGGCATTAACGAAGCCAGCAATTCAATGCTGACTTGTTTTTGAGAGTGCAAGAGGTATATCAAAATTTTTAGAGTCAGGTATTCGGTGTTTTTTAGTTGCTGTTGCAGGTGAATTTGATAAAATTGAGGAAGCATTTTTAACAGATGGGGCTTTTTAACAAGAGTAACCCCATCTTTTTTTACCGCAACTTGGCTTCAGGAGCCCTTGCACTAGGCTTTTGACGGGGTTGTCACCCCGTGAGCGCTGAGGGTTTACCACAGATGAGAGCTTTTCAAAACACTGATGCACAGCAGAAAATTGAACAGTTGAAGAAATCTCTACACCATCTTCGGGAAACGCTTCACCAGGAACGGGCGACTGCAAAAGCCAAGATTCTCGATCTAGAAGCGGAACTCTCAAACTTGCGAAAACCGATTGGCGTCGATTGAGGCAAGTTGCTGTAAGCATTCAAAACCAAGCTATCAGAGCTTGTACTATATTGTAGTATGTTGGATAAAGCTTGCAGAGTTAACTGGAGTTCATGTGGGAATGCAAATTGAACCATACGAGCCTCGCCACCTTGATGCTGTTATTCGTCTTTCGCTTCGGGCGTGGACTCCAGTCTTTGATTCGATTCAGAACGAGATGAACGCTGATGTGTACCAGGCATTTTATCCCAATCACTGGCGCGTAAGCCAGCAAAAAGCGGTCGAGGATGTCTGTGCTGCGGAAGACACGAGTGTGTGGATTGCGATCGATGCAGGTTCTACTGTTGGCTTTGTAGCCGTGAAACTACACTCAGAGGACAGCATGGGTGAAATCTACATGGTTGCTGTCGATCCGGACTTTCAAGGTCGCGGCATTGGTAGTGCGCTGATAGAATTCGCTCTGGCTTGGATGAAAGATGCTGGGATGTCTATTGCTATGGTTGAGACTGGGGGCGATCCCGGTCATGCCCCAGCCCGTCACACCTATGAAAAGGTGGGCTTTGAGCTATTCCCAGTTGCCAGATACTTTAAG
Organism: Coleofasciculus sp. FACHB-542; assembly: GCF_014695825.1. NCBI lineage: Bacteria > Bacillati > Cyanobacteriota > Cyanophyceae > Coleofasciculales > Coleofasciculaceae > Coleofasciculus > Coleofasciculus sp. FACHB-542. The sequence goes on from NZ_JACJPB010000004.1 coordinate 1,140, forward strand.
AAGCTTTAAGTGCAGTTGTTAAATATCAAAGTTTACTTGGTTCTATAACTTTGGATATTCAGATTGATTGGTCAGTTATAAATAGTTAGTATAGGCTAGCATTTAACATCATAATCCTGTATGCGATTCAACGAATTGGAGAGAGAACGTCAACGGAATCAATGTCTCACTCAGGAAAAGTTTTATGAACACTTATTAACACTAAAGGAATGTATGGATGCACAGTACCAATATACTAAGTTGTTTTATGGTCTTTTAGGACAACGCCATCTCACTCAACATACTGATGCAGAAACGCCAATCGTATCAGCAGTAATTAAAAATGAAATTGCGCTTTACTCAACACTGATTTTAACAATAGATGGTTTACCCGGTTCTGGTCGGGTATTATTACGTTCAGTTTATGAAGCATTAATGATCGCAAAATTTGCATCTCTACGGCAGAGTGACAGTCTCATATCGAAATGGATAGCAGGAGAGACGATTTATTTCTCCAATGCAATCCTCAAGAAGATAATGACACCAGAACTTACTGAGCTTAAGAATCTTTGGGCAGTTTTATGTCAAGTATCTCATGCAACTATTTATTCCTATCAGGTAACAACAAAATTTGAGGAAAATGAGAATGAAATATCAGTAAATCTTGCTATTTTAGCTATGTTACTAGGTTGCAATTTTCATCTCATAAATAAACACTATATAACAAACTCAATGGTTTATTTGGCAAAGGCTTACCATAGCGAAGAGGGGGAGTTTCAGCGCCGTCGAGATACAGCGAAGATTGCTACTCAAGCTGCAACTAAATTTCTTTCTAAACAAGGTCTCTAGGTCATCAAAGAGTACTCTAAAGTGTGGAAACTAGCTCCTCAAGTTAGTTCGTAGAATTTGCTCTAAACAGCAGACTAACATTCGGATCCAGTAGATTGACCAAAACCGCTTAGGAGAAATGCTAAGGTATTAGCCCGCTGACTCGATCTGTTAGATCGCTATGTATGTGACATAAGCTACGAGTTGTAAACAAATAAAGGCTAATCATTGGGGGTTATAATTGGAACTTCTAGAGATTGCAGGCACTACCAATGCTTAGAGAGTGAAGTTTAACTGCTAGATTCATAGTTTGAAATCTAAGTTCGCGAACACGTTTCTATGTACCGAAAGTATCGCATTGTATCCTACAACTTAATGCGATCGCCTGTTCGTTCTTGTAAATCCTTGTTTAGAATCGGTGTCTAGTGCAGTTTTGGCTCAATTAGTGTTTGTTTAGGCAATAGTACAACTCAAATACGATAAGAGCATGGAATGTAATGATAGAGGAAAATACGCGGACAGACTTGCAACAACGGCAATGGATTTGTGATGTCAAAGATATAAATCTGATACCACAAGGAGCTTCATTTGTTAGCTTGTGGAAACAGTATACAAATGGCGTTGCTATTACGCTCTCTATTTACTCTGAGGATGGTCAGTTTGCGTTGTATCAAAATGTGGGTCATGCGGCATCTGGAACAAAAAGAACTAATTGCGGTACATTTTCAACCGCAGATGCTGCGGTACATCAACTGATTCAAGAGTGCGATGGCTGGGATAATACGTGGGGTATCTAATAGCAAGCCCAGGGAAATAACGGGTGGATAAATGAGCATTGTGTAGATAGCATCACGCTGTATTACCGAGGGTATCGGGGCATAGTAACTGAAGTGCTATGGTTTGACGATACGGGAAAAGTAAAGCAAGCTTGGGCTTGTTACGCCATTAACATAACAAGGAAGGGTGAGTTATGAAGCAATCGCCAATTTCATCTGAATCGATTTCAGCACCGAGCGGTAAGACGATATATCCAGAACCTTATGCTTCCCTTGTTCAGGGACGACAAAAGCGAAAACTGGGTGACTATTTTGGGTTGACTCATTTTGGAGTTAATTTAACCCATCTCTCACCCGGTGCAATTTCTGCTCTTGCTCACAGCCACTCAAAGCAAGAAGAATTTATCCTGGTATTGGAAGGCAGCCCAACGCTGGTACTCGGCGAAGAGGAATTCGTTTTGCATCCCGGTGACTGCTACGGATTTAAGGCAGGCACGGGTATCGCCCATCAACTGATTAATCGATCCCAAGAAAACGTAACCTATCTTGAAATTGGCGATCGCACTGAGGGAGATGAGGTGGAATTCCCAAATGACGATCTCAAAGCCACACAATTGCCGAATAGTGAATGGGCTTTAACGCACAAAGATGGTCGCGCATATTAATAGCACTGCCTAACAACCATGCTGCACCAGAACATTCCGCGATCGCATTCTATCTTTCAACTGAATGCGATCGCCCGATCTTATGAGTGAAGTGGTAATTCAAACGGAGAGTCTCAAGCTGATCCTCCAATCGACTGAGGAAATCCTCGCCTGGGTCGAGTCCCTGAGTCCTGCTGATAAGGCGGACATCTCACCCGATTGGCTGGCGCGGGTTCGCGCCTCGACAGCGGTAGACCCGTGGACGCATGGATTCTCCTTAGTGGAGCGGGCTAGCGGTGCCGTCATCGGGAGCTGCGCGTACAAGGGTCCCCCAGACCAAGGAGGAGTCGTTGAGATTGCTTACGGAGTAGACCCGGAGTATCAAGGGCGCGGGTATGCTACGGAGGCAGCTAGGGCGCTGGTCAATTTTGCGTTCCGCAGTGGGCAAGTCCGTCTCGTTCGTGCCCACACACGGGCGGAGAACAACGCTTCGATGCGGGTACTTGCGAAGTGTGGATTTGAGCGTATCGGTGAGGTGGTAGACCCAGAGGACGGTTTGGTTTGGAGGTGGGAATTACAGCGAGAAGCCGCCTAACAGTTTGTATCCTTCAATGAGCATTTATCGTTACTTGATATCAAAATACAATTGGTGAGAACTCAGGACTACGCTTAGCATATAGCCCCAAAGCTAGGCGGTAGTTTTACTAAATTCAAATCGAAAACTCTAGTTGTACACCGATCGTTTAGCAGCAATGAGGAGCTGAGATGACTCTAAACCAGCAAGGAATAGTCATGATGCCTCACGAAGGCGATGTTTTGACAGTTGCCGGTGATGCTGTCACGTTCAAGGCATTGGGGCAGAATACTCAGGGGCAATATGCGCTGATTGAGATTTTATGTAATCCTGAGGTCGGTACGCCCCCCCATATTCATAGTCGTGAAGATGAAGCGTTTTACGTTCTTGAGGGTGAAGTCGAGTTTCGCTTAGATGACCAAACTATTTTGGCAACACCCGGTACGTTCTTACATTCTCCCAGAGGACAAAAACACAGCTTCAAAAATACAGGAACGACGCGATCGCGAATGTTTTGTTGGGTAACACCTGCTGGTTTGGAAATGTTCTTTGCTGAAGTTGGGAAACCTGTAGCCGATCCACTTAATCCACCTGTGCCCGATCGGGCTGCGATCGATAAGCTGCTAGCGACTGCACCAAAATATGGACTCACAATCTTACCCCCTGAAGCATAAGTCCTTATTTTGTCCACTTGAAGATCGGGATTATGTGATCGCTGCTTTTAATTCCTAGGTTGAAATCTAACTTCGCGATCGCAGTGTATCCTTCAACTTAATGCGATCGCCCAATCGAGTCATGTTTGTCACGTTACCTACTGATTTACAAGCGAGGACGTGACAGACTCAACCCAACCTACAGCGAGGGGCGATCGCACTCGTTCCTGCTCTGCCTTGGCAAGCTCCGATGTGGCTCTGCCTCCAGCAAGCGGCAAAGCCGCATCGGAGCGGTAGTTGCAACATTAGGTTAATGCTGAATAAGAGGTATTGACCCTATTGTATAGTACACAATATAATCATTCATGATAATATATTGAAATGGATAACAGCTCAAATATCAACGAACGGAGACAAGTGGGGAGGCAGCTTTCGTTTGCCCTCTACAGTGCGTCTAACCGCATAATTCGGCTTCATCGACCCTTTCTTGAGCCTTTGGGTCTGACCTATCCGCAGTTTCTGGTCATGCTCGCTCTCTACGAGGACACCCCGCGCAGCGTGGGGGATTTAGGGCAAGAACTCGGTATGGATAACGGAACCTTGACGCCCCTCTTGAAGCGCCTTGTAAGCGCGGGATTGGTGACGCGCACCCGTGACCAGCAGGACGAACGCCGCGTTCTTATCGATCTCACAGAAGCTGGCGAGGCACTTCGCGAGACGGCGTGTTCGGTCCCTGAAAAGATCGAGACGGCCTGCCGTCTCTCCGATGAAGACCTTGCCGAGCTTCGCGACACCTTAAACGGGCTGGGCTTACCCCGTCAAACAAGCAGTGAAAAGGATGATTTGTCATGAATAATACGAAGAAAATGAACATCGGAATTTTGGGCACTGGCCATATCGGGAAGACTTTGTCCCGCAAACTGAGTGCGGCTGGACATGACGTGAAGGTGGCCAATTCTCGCGGCCCAGAGACCATCGAGGCCGATGTGCTCGCTTTCGGCGCACGCGCAGTCTCGACGGCTGAAGCCGTGGAGGACGTTGACGTGGTGATTCTCTCGATCCCCCTGAATCGCCTTCCCTCGATCGCGCCGCTGATCGCCAACCTACCAGCCGAGACAGTCGCGATCGACACGTCGAATTACTATCCGGGGCGCGACAGCAGGATTGACGCCATCGAAGCCGGTCAGGTCGAAAGTCTGTGGGTGGTCCAGCAGTTGGGCCGACCGATCGTGAAAGCGTGGAATTCGATCGGTTCTGACTCTTTCGCGAAGAAGGGAAAGCCTGCGGGAAGCCCAGATCGCATTGCTCTGCCCGTTGCGGCGGATCGGGAAACGGATCGCTTGGAGGGAATGGCGCTCGTTGAGGATACCGGGTTCGACGCCTTCGACGCGGGCACGCTTGCGGAATCGTGGCGGCAGCAGCCTGGTGCGCCGGGCTATTGCACGGATCTCACCCGCGAGGAGATGCCGGCTGCGCTAGCGGCAGCCGACGCGGCGCGATTACCCAAGCGGCGCGATCTGTCCGTGGCGGCAATCGTGGAACGGGTTGGGGACAGCAAGACGAATCCCGATGCGGAATATGGCGTTCGCCTAAACCGTGCATTATTTATGTAAATTTTCACGAATTCCAGAGGAAAACAAGATGAGTGAGAAGAAAGTTTGGTTGATCGCGGGAACGTTGAGCGGTTTTGGCAAAGGGCGACAAGGTTGTGGCAACAGCGCGAAAGCCAGAACTTTTGACTGATTTAGCGATCCCCCGATCTTGTAGTTCGGGTTGAAGGATGAAACCCGACACTCATCACTGCTTCTCCACCTCAACTCTGGTGCGATCGCTCAATTGAGTCATGTTTGGCTTGACGTTACCCACTGATTCACAAGTAAGACGTGACAAGCTCAACCTGACTTACAGTGAAGGGCGCGATCGCACTGCGCCTATTTAGCTTTACAAAATAACAAAACCAAAGCCATTAAATTGCAGAAAATACCAAATGAAATTGTAGAAAAATCATGAGGTTCTCTGACTAATAGACTTGACTGTTTAGGATTTTGTAAAAAACTATTAATCGTAGATACCATTTCTCGCTTACCTTGGGCATAGTTAGTGGATATAGAGCCGAATTTTAATACTCTTTCCTCGGTTACTAAAATACAAACTGTCATTCGAGAAGTTGGCGATTGTTCGATTCTAGCTTCTTTAAGCTGACTTAGTGGAAATTGCTTAAAACTTGTTCCCGACAGGGTAAGATGAGAAATTTCACAGGTATTGGGTGCCTTTCCAGTTCGACTACAACCAAGTGAATATACCTGAAATCCTTCCGAAATTAGAAAGATTCCCACTGTCAGTAACAGGGTATCGAACATCCATTTTTTCCAAGGAATATTAAAAATAAGACTAATTATTAAAGCTGTTGCTGGTAATGCAGAGGTTATATCAATTCTTTAATATTTTGCTACACATCGCTCACCGCATCTGGAGCGAGGCGAGCGTCTGGAGTGTCAGTCATCTGTAGCAAACCTTAAAGAGAAACGATATTACTTGTTGAAGGTTGATTTCGCGATCGCATTCCATCCTTCAATTTAGTTCGGTAGAGAGAGGAAAGTTATAGAACTGCCTAATAAAACACGATCAAATCCTCTACCAATTTGAAGCATTTGAATTTTTTCACGAAAGCAGATGCGGAACGCTGGGGAATTTAGACTGCAAACAATCAGAGGAGAGTTGCTGTGAGATATCGAAGAGTGCAATCATTCTTCTGCGATCGCGCGATCATTCTGCGATCGCCCTTGTCCTTTCGGGCTTGCTGTTAATCTCCAAGGCAAGCTTGTTCCAGACTTCTGCGAAGGACGCTAGCGCATCCCGCTTCGCTAACGCACAAATCCCAATGCAGCCCACGCCATCTAATCCCTGTAGCGCTTTGGCTCAGAGAGATTTTACAGCCATTCCCGATGCTCCACCGCAATTCTTTCAGCTCAAATCATTCCTTCTACGGCTCAGACTCCTGAATACTGTGAGGTGAAAGGATACGTTTTATCGAACTTAATTGTGTTTTAATCCCTAATGGATATTTGAGCTGATTGGAAGAAGTAGCACCAAAACAACTCCTCTCACAGCACCAGAGTTGAGGGCGCAAATTCTCAAAATATGGCGTTCCAGTTTCATGCCATAGAAGACGAGAGCGATCGCCCTAGTAATCTCCAACTTGAGTTAGACACCAAGTAGGCGCTCCAGCCCTAACATTTGGGTTAAGTAGTATTAAGGCTGAGCAGATGTCGTCCCAATTGAACCGCGATTCAGAAGAGCTTAAGGCACAAGAAACCACATTGTTCGATCGTACCTTTCGAGACAGCTCTGGCAAGATTGTCATTGCCCAGCCACCCAATCTACCGCTTTTGGTTGGGTTGGCAGCGACCCTACTTCAACTTGTTCTGCCTAGCGGCAATCTTCAGGCAGGAGTTGATTTAGTAGGGTTCGGCGCGTTATTCACCTGGGCATGGCTGGAGTTGTTTGAGGGGGTCAACTACTTCCGCCGGGCGCTTGGTTTGGTGGCGTTGGGGGGCCTTCTAGCGTTCAGACTCCACATCGGTTGAGCTAGGAAACTCCAGAAGCGATCGCATTCTTAACCAACCAATAGACCTCTTGCAAATTAGGCGTTAGCGCTATTGCGAAGTTTTCTGAAAATCAGAAAAATCAGGACGTGTGAATGCTTAAGTGTCCTGAGGATGAACTATAAAATAGCGCAAACCTTCTGTTGTCAACACTTCAAACGTCGCTTTGGGTTACGTTGCCATCTGATTGCTGCTCTGTACAACTATGAGCATTCCCACTCCGCCTCATCCTGTTTAATTTGCAAGAGGTCGATTCATCAAGCTGTATCGCAGATAAATTTAAGCGTTGGGCAATCGCCTACTAAGAGCATTGCGAATTAAAATTATCAGAACTCCTAAACCTGTAAACACTAACGCCAAAATGTGACTTTCACGAGAGGCAAAGGCAATCAGAATTAAGTTGGAGATTAGCGCTAAAGCTGGAATCGCAGAAGGAACCTGAAACCCAGTGGTTCGGGGTTCTTGTCGTTTTATCACCAGCAGTGAGAGGTTGACGAGAGAGAACATTGCCAGAATCAAGGTTGCAGTTGTTCCGGCTAGGAATTGAAGTGTACCTGAAAGCGCGAGAAAAATCACGAGCGGCAGAATGACAACCAGCGTACGGTAAGGAGTTGCGCGGCGTGGATGTAATTTTCCTAACCAAGATGGAAGCAGTCCTTCCCGCGACATTCCGTAAAGCAGCCGCGATGCCGTGACAAAATTCAGCAAAGCAGTATTGAGAACGGCGAACAGCGCAATCAGTGAAAAGATGACTGCTGGAAAATTTGGCTGCGATCGCTGAACGACTTCGAGAAGAGGAGCTTTCGAGGCGGCAAGTTCCGCCGAACTGATTACCTGAACGGCAAGCCAGGAAACGAGAACATAAATGATACCGGCAATCCCCAGGGAAAGCAGAATTGCTCTCGGAACATTGCGCTGGGGATCTTTCACTTCCTCGGAAACATTGACAATATCCTCAAACCCAATGAAGGCGTAGAAGGCGAGTGCTGCTCCCTGAACCACGGCTATCCAACCAATCGGTGGTGCGTTGGGGACGGGAATGGGAACCGGATTCGCCGCGCCTGCTGGGTTCCCGATGAGGAAAACGGTGGCGACAAAGATAACAATCAGAAGACCTGAAACTTCAAGAGACGTGCAAAAAATATTTAAGGCTGAGGACTCCTGCATTCCCCTAAAATTGACAAATGCAAGACCCGCAAATAGCGCCAGGATAATCAACCAATCTGGAATCGCTGGAGCAAAAGCATTGAGATAGCCTGCAAACGCTTTTGAGAGCGTCGCCATTGAAACAAGACAGGTACAAAACATCAACCAGCCTACCAAGATTGAGAGCCAATCCCGGCGAAATGCTCTGTGGATGAAACTAGCGACTCCTCCGCTTTGAGGAACTCGATTACCGAGTTCTGCATAACTTAATGCAGTGAGTGCCGCAACAGTCATGGATACCAGGAAAGAAACCCAAACCAAAGAGCCGGAAAGTCCGGCAATTTTTCCAACCACTGCATATATTCCGGCACCGAGAATATCCCCAACCCCATAAATCACCAGCGTCGGCAATCCAAACACTCGCTTGAGTGAATCCGCTTCTGCATTCGGTTCCATAAAATTTTTCTTATCCTTGTATTTACCCAATCTTGCAATCTTTCTGCTCGTCAGTATAGGGGGTAGGAGGTGGAAGCGCGATCGCAAATTGCTAGGACACAAGCCACTATTAAACGAGGCTTGCAAATAAGGACTGTTTCACCCCATTTAGGCGATCGAGAATGGCTTGGGTAGCAGCTTGATCAAGAATAATTAGTGCAGCAGCAGCAGATCCGGCATCTGAAATAATGATTCATAAACCAGTACTGCACCACCAATCGCCGCCGAATCTTCTCCAAATTGGGAAATCTCTAACCCGAATCGAGCTGCACTGTCAAAGCCATATCCGCTTCTATCGGGCAGACAATTTTGCAACATCTCATCCAATTGCTCTTGCACGTAGGGCACCAGCACCGCCAGCGATCCTCCAAAGACAATCCGTTCCGGGTTGAGTACACCCACCAACCCCCGTACACCCCAACTCAGATACATTCCCCACTGTTTCACAACCGCTTGCGCGATCGCATCCGCTTGTTCCAACCGAGACAGCAGCGTATTCAGGTCGATCGTCTCTCCACTTTGTTGATGATAGGCACTCAATAGCCCAACCTTGCTGCATAAAGCTTCTAGCGTCCCCGCACGCCCCCCTACGGATGTCTGAGAACTATGCGGGTCAATCATCAGTTCGCGAACTTCGCTCGCAGTGCCCCCCGCCCCCCGTAACAAACGATTATTTAGTACAATTCCCGCCCCCACCCCGACACCCAGAAACAGGTAGAGCAAGCTATGGCTGGGCATCGAGCCACTTAAATACGTCTCGACAAGCGCACCTGCATTCGCATCATTCTCAATAAACAACGGCACATCCAGATGGTGATTCAAATAGGGTCGCAAGTCCACATTCTGCCAATGCAATCTAGGGGCACGAAGGATAATACCTTCCCGATTTAAGGAACCGGGAACCGTGATGCCAATTCCCCGATATTTCTCTTGGCACTCTGGATTTGCCTGCCAGACTTGTTGAATCAACTCGACTAATTGCCGGGTAACGGTTGCTGGATCGGTGTCTGCGGTCATGGATGCTTCTACTCGACGAGTCACTTGTGCTGCCAGGTTGAGTTCAATGACGCGGATATTTTCATCCCCAAGGGCAACTCCGATAAAAAAGGCTCCCTCTGGATCGAGTTCTAACTCCACCCCAGGACGCCCGCCTTCTTTTCCAGAGGCAGTTTCCTTTCCTTCTCGCAGGAGTCCAGTTGCAATCAGTTCTGCCGTAATCACGGTAACGGTTGAACGAGTTAAGCCGGTTCGTCGTGCAATCTCGGCGCGGCTGAGGCGCGGGTGATAGCGTAGCAAACTGAGAATCCGAGCAAAGTTGATTTGCTTGAGCAGGCTGGCATCAGTCGTGAGAGTTTTCTTGTTGGCATTTGTCTTCATAAGAAACTATCCGCTCTGTTGTTTGTTGTAATGACAAACTATCATAAGTTAGTTTGTTCGATAAACAAACAATCTAAGATGAAATTATTGAAGTTAATCGGTCTCAGTTATGCGAACCTTCCAACAAAAACGGAATTACAACCAGCTTGAACAACTCTCTCTCCAAGTGAGTAAGTTAGTCAGCTTAAAGCTACAGGGGATGTGGCAGGCTTTTGTCAATGACTGGTACACACCGGCTGGCGAACCGCGAATCCAGCAAAAAAGCGATCGCGCTGGCAACAAATACTGGCGAGTTTGCGATCCGGCAAGCGATCGCACTATCCGCTTTGACGACAGGCAAGAATTGACGATTTGGCTGGATGAACGACATTATCGCAGATCGCAACCGAATCTCTGGAACATCAGCGACTAAGCCCATACGGTAAGCGATGTTCTTGAGAACATGAAAACTCAATTTTGCTGTGTCAAGGTTATTACCCCATCATCTCAACCCCGATTGCACTGTGCTAACCCCTGTGTAACTTCCCGCGCAAGCAGGATAGGGGTTCTAGATTTCAACCTGTGCAGCACTCGACAAACCCATTGATGAAGGAAATATCCATGAACTCCACAAAGAATATGATGACCTCTCTGTTCTCAAAAGCTCTCACCAGCCTACCGGAGCAACCCTCCTCGGCAAAAAGCCTAGGTCGCGTGCTACTGGTGGCTTCTAGCACGAACACACTGCAACTGAAAAATTATCGCGTCGTTCCCACAGGGTACTCCCTAGAAGACCTTACCGTGCCAGTCCAGCAGTTCATTGAAGCTGGCTACGAGGTGGTCATTGCCACACCCGATGGCAAAAAACCCGTCATTCTTGCTCATGCCAACGACTCCCGCTTCGACAACGATCCAGAAGCGCTACAACACGCGATCGCATTCGTTGACACCTACCCCAGTATGCAGAATCCGAAGACATTGAAAGCAGTTTTGTCAGAGGACTTGGATCGCTACATCGGTGTCTACGTTCCCGGTGGTTATGCACCGATGAATGACTTAATGCAAGATCCGGATCTCGGACAGATACTGCGCTACTTCCATAAAACGTCGAAGCCAAGCGCCTTCTTGTCCCACGGCTCAGTGGCAATGCTAGCCGCTTTGCCGGACACCACCGCCTACCGGAAGGCTCTCGTAGATGGCGATCGAGAGGCGGCGAAGACGGCTGCTGCGGATTGGCAATATGCTGGCTACCGCATGACCAGCTTCTCGAACGAAGAAGAGTATCCGATTGAACGGGAGATCCTCGACAGTCAGGTGCCGTTCTACGTCGCCGATGCGCTAGCCAGCGCTGGCGGTCGGGTTGAGCATGGTTCGAGCGACCAAAGCTTTGTTGTGCAGGACAGAGAGCTGATCTCTGGTCAGAATCTTGCCTCGGATCGCGCGATCGCCCAAGAGTTCGTCGAAGCGCTCGACGAGGCGCGAGTTATCCCCATCTGGGTCAGAAAGCATTTTTTGGGAAAGGCTTAATGTAAATTTCCCAAGACACTGACGTTTGTCTCTTGCACCCCAACCGTTCCGCAATCGTCTTTGTCTGTAACCCTCATCTCACAGGAGCATAATGGCTGTTCGTTTTAAGATCCGAGCAGCCATTCTTGCCTTTGGTCGTGATGTCCAATAACGGTTGACGTTGCTTGTGGTTGATGTCCCTAATCGCTACTCAGCGCTTTAACTTTCCAGAAAGGTTTGATCGCTAGATTTTGCGTGTACTTGTTGTTACATTTTTGGCAACGGAGATATCAATAAGCTAAATTTAGCTGAGATTAGCAGAAAATACTCTTTTATCCAGCAATTAAAAAATATATGCAGAAAATAACTCGGATTTTATTCGCTACAGCTCTAACCTTGAGCATTCTATGTTTTCCCACCAAAGCATTTGCTAAAGCTAAGATTCAGATCGCCATCCTTTTAGATTCTAGTAATAGTATGGATGGACTCATAGACCAAACTCGTACCCAACTTTGGCAAATTGTCAACTCTTTAACTAAAGTAACCAAAGATGGCGAAGTCCCAGAATTAGAAGTTGCTTTATACCATTATGGAAATGATAATTTACCCTCAGAAGAAGGTTTTGTCAGACTTTTAACTGGATTTACTCCAGAATTAGATTTAGTTTCAGAAAAGCTATTTAGTATCCAAACCAACGGCGGTCAAGAATATGCTGGCTGGGTAATCCGCTCAGCCGTAAAAGAATTAAACTGGAGTAAAGATAAAGAAGATTTTCGGGTTATTTTTATTGCGGGTAATGAATCATTCGAGCAAGGCCCGATAGTTTGGCGCGAAGCAGTCGATCTCGCTGCTAAGGGAAATACTTTAGTGAATACTATCTACTGTGGTTTATCAGAAGATCGGGAGCGACAACTTTGGGCTTCAGGAGCTAATTTAGCACAAGGTAGCCACTTCAATATTAATCAAGACGAAAAAACTGAATTTATTAAGTCTCCTTACGATGAGCAAATTGCTACTTGGAATGATAAGCTCAATCAAACTTACATTCCCTATGGTGCAGAAGGAGAAGTTGGACAACAGCGTCAGACGATTGAAGATAGTAACTCCGGCATGAATTTGGCTATGCGTGGGAACTCCAAAGCTTCTGCCTATTACAACAATGCTTCTTGGGATTTGATTGATGCTCTCGACAAGGGAATCGTTAGCCTTGATAAATTACCGAATAATGCTTTGCCGAAAGCTATGCAAGGGATGACTTTAGCTCAAAAGCAAGAATATGTAGCAGCGAAGAAGGCCGAAAGGGAGACAATTCAAAAAACGATCCGCGACTTATATCAAAAGCGTAGCGAATATGTTGAAAAACAGCGTAAGGTTAGTGCTAGTAGTAGCAAAAATACCCTTGATTCTGTAATTATTCAAAGTCTCCGCAAGCAATTAGCAGCTAAAGGATTTAAGCTTCAATAATTCCTGGGCTACTCTAGAGTTAATTCAAACTTGGTTTGAGATATTCAGGACTTACGCAGAAGCCGAAAAGGAAACAAAGATGCAACCGTAACTGGTTGGTGCGTAAGCCCTATTGTGTATTAGGTGTATTAGCGATAGGGCGAGAGCGGGATACAATTTTCCTGTCCCAAAAACAGCTTGTAGGCGGGATTCTTGCTTTCATCCCAATAGCGATAACCGAGGGTATCGAGGAATGCCTGCCACTCTTCCATCTCGCGGGGAGGCACTTGCATCCCTACGACAATTCGCCCGTAGTCTGCGCCATTGTTGCGATAGTGGAACATACTAATATTCCAGTTGGGACTCATAGAACCGACGAACTTCATTAATGCACCGGGACGTTCGGGAAACTCGAAGCGATAAAGCAATTCATCGCAAGCGAGGGGAGAACGTCCGCCAACCATGTGACGTAAGTGCAATTTGGTCAGTTCGTCGTCGGTTAAATCAAGAGTTTTGAACCCGCAAGCTTCAAAACTTTCTGCCATCTTTGCAGCATCGGCACGGTTTTGAATTTGCACGCCGACAAAAATCTGAGCTTCTTTTTCATCAGCAATGCGATAGCTAAATTCAGTAAGATTGCGTCTGCCAAGACATTCGCAAAACTTACGGAGACTGCCCGGTTGTTCGGGAATTGTAACGGCATAAATGGCTTCGCGGCGTTCGCCAAACTCGGCTCGTTCTGCGACAAAGCGGAGGCGATCGAAGTTCATGTTAGCACCGCAAGCAACGGCAACCAACGTTTGTCCTTCAATTTGCTCCCGTTCGGCGTAGGCTTTCGCGCCTGCGATCGCTAATGCACCCGCGGGTTCTAAAATCGATCGCGTATCCTCAAACACGTCTTTAATTGCAGCACAAGTGTCATCTGTACCCACCAGAATGATTTCATCGACGTACTCTTGACACAGCCGGAAGGTTTCTTCCCCCACTTCCCGCACTGCAACCCCATCGGCAAATAACCCCACATTCGACAAGCGCACTCGTTTCCCGGCTTTCAGGGATTGAGACATCGCATCGGCATCGACGGGTTCAACGCCAATAATCTTAATATCGGGACGCAACCGTTTCACATACGCCGCAATCCCAGCGATTAATCCGCCGCCGCCAATCGCCACAAAAATAGCATGAATGGGTTGCTGACATTGCCGCAGAATTTCCATCCCAATTGTCCCCTGTCCGGCAATCACATGAGGATCGTCAAAGGGGTGAATAAAGGTTAAGCCTTTTTCCGCTTCCATCTGACGGGCAAAAGCATAAGCATCGTCGTAGGTATCGCCATGCAATACAACTTCTCCCCCACGCGCTTTGACGGCATCCACCTTCACTTGCGGCGTGGTGACTGGCATGACGATAAGCGATCGCGTTCCTAACTGACGCGCAGCCAGGGCGACTCCTTGGGCATGGTTCCCTGCGGATGCAGCAATGACACCCTGCGCCAGCATATCCGGCGACAGGTGCGCCATCTTGTTGTAAGCACCCCGCAACTTGAAGGAAAAGACTGATTGCATATCCTCCCGTTTGAGCAGGAGTTTATTATTCAGCCGTGCGGAGAGATTTGGGGCGTATTCTAGGGGCGTTTCTCGGGCGACATCATAGACACGAGCCGTCAGGATTTGTACCAGGTAGTCGCAAAGCATGGGGTGAAGGGGGTTACAGATGGCGGATGGAAGACAATTTTACTTCACTGGTGATCCTGTGGTGTGGAAGTGAGAAGCGATCGCACTTCATGACTCAACAGAGCGAGCGCTCAGATTAGTTCTAGCTGTAAGTGCGAAGTGCGATCGCTCACTTTCATGCAGATGATCAAGTAGCTCTACCATTAGTGGTACACACCTGATAAGGAGCGAAGAAGATTTCATAATCATAAATTCAGTCAAGTTTTAGGGAACCCTAGAACTAGCTCCTAAGCAGTTGAGGGATGATATAGCCATGCAACCACTTTCTGAAGAACAACTCCGCCATCAATACGAAAAACTGACTGATTTTGTTGAAAATGGTGCAATCTGCCTGCATTGGGTTGGCTCGGATGGCACAATTTTGTGGGCAAATAAATCTGAGTTGCAATCTCTGGGCTACTCTCCTGAAGACTATATCGGTCAACACATCGCCGAGTTCCATGCTGATGAAGATATCATCAACGACATCCTCTGTCGGTTGACTGCAAACGAAACCCTCCATAATTACGAAGCCAAAATGGTGTGCAAGGACGGATCGATCAAGCACGTCCTGATTGATTCCAGCGTCTATCGAGATGAGAAAGGTCAGTTTATTCACACGCGCTGCTTTACTAGAGACAATACAGCCCGCAAGCTGGCAGAAGAAGCATTAAAACAAAAAACTCAACAGCTAGAACAAATTCTGCAAGCTCTGCAACAAACCCAATCGCAACTCGAACAAACCAACAAAGACTTGGAATACCGAGTTGAGGAGCGCACAATTGAACTGCAACAAGCCAAAGAACTTGCTGATAGCGCCAACAAAGCCAAAAGTGAATTTTTGGCAAACATGAGCCACGAACTCCGCACCCCGTTAAACGGCATTCTGGGCTATGCTCAAATTCTTCTGCGCGATAAAGCGACAAACCCCAAACAAAAAGATGGTGTCGGCATCATTCACCAGTGCGGCTCCCATCTCCTGACGTTAATTAACGATATTCTGGATCTCTCCAAAATAGAAGCCCGCAAGCTAGAATTTTTCTCCAAAAATTTCCACCTTGACTCCTTCCTAAATAGCATTGTGGAAATGTGCCGCATCAAAGCCGAACAGAAGGAAATTCACTTTACCTACGAAGCTCTCAACCATCTGCCTAATGCCATTTTTGCTGATGAAAAACGACTGCGGCAAGTGCTGATTAACCTGCTAGGCAATGCGATTAAATTCACTGACCGAGGAGGCGTGACCTTTAAAGTTGGCATTATTGCACAGTCTCCTGCTATAGAGGCGCAACCATCCGCCGTTGCGACAAACTCACCCCTCACCAAGATTCGTTTCCAAATCGAAGACACTGGCGTAGGCATGACCTCAGAGCAGGTCGAGAAGATATTCATGCCGTTTGAACAGGTTGGGGACAAAGAACGGATGGCAGAAGGAACTGGCTTGGGACTGGCGATTAGCCTGCAAATCGTCCAGATGATGGGCAGCGAAATCAAGGTTGAAAGTCTTCCTGGCAAAGGCAGCAAGTTTTGGTTTGATGTAGAACTGCCAGAATCCAAGGAGTGGATAGAGTCAAACAATGGTAATGCAGCGAATCTGATCGTTGGCTATGAGGGCAAGAAACGCAAAGTCCTGATGGTCGATGACCGTTGGGAAAATCGTGCTGTTATTGTCAACCTGCTGGAACCATTGGGATTTGAACTGATGGAAGCGGTGAACGGACAAGAGGGCTACGAAAAAGCGGTGGAGTGGCAGCCTGACTTGATTATTACTGACTTGGTGATGCCTGTTCTGGGTGGGCTGGAGATGACCCAAAAGGTGCGATCGCTCCCGGAATTCCAAAACACTGCGATTATTGCCTCTTCTGCTAGCGTGTTCAACTTTGATCGCCAGCAAAGTCAGCAAGCAGGCTGCAACGATTTTCTCCCCAAACCCGTACAATCCAATGAATTGCTTGAACAATGCCGCCAATATCTGGGTTTAACTTGGATTTACGAGATGAATCATACGCAAGCACAACGATCGGGGAACACTCCAGCCTCTGCTTCGTCTGCGCTGATTGCACCGACCTTTGAGGAACTGAAAGCATTGTACGCAGCAGCTCGCATCGGCGACATCGACAGCGTTGAGCAGGAAGCTCACCGACTCGCACAACTCAACGTTCAATATCAGCCCTTCGCCCAGCAGTTGCTTCAGTTTGTGCAAGCAATGGATGATGAAGCCATATTTAAATTTGTGAAGCAACACGTTGAACCAGCTGAGTAATTCTAACTATGAGTGCTCATCAAACCAGTCTAATTATGATTGTCGATGACAATCCGAACAATACAAAGGTCTTGTTTGAGTTGCTCAAAGAGGCAGGGTATCGAGTGTTAGTCGCTAAGAGTGGCGAAAGTGCGCTGGAGAGGTTGCAATCTGTCTCTCCAGACCTGATCCTGCTAGATGTGATGATGCCGGGAATCGATGGCTTTGAAACTTGTCGTCGTCTCAAAGCCTCGCCAGCTACTCAAGAAATTCCGGTAATCTTTATGACCGCTCTTTCTGACACCTTAGATAAGGTGAAAGGATTGACACTAGGGGCAGTAGATTACATTACTAAACCTTTTCAACAGGAGGAAGTGCTTGCGCGTGTGAAAATTCACCTCAAGCTCTATCACCTCAACCAAGAACTAGAGAATCGAGTATTGGAGAGAACAGCAGCGCTATCAACTGCACTAACCCAACTGCAACAGTCGCAATTGCTGTTGGTGCAAAATGAAAAAATGTCTGCACTGGGTCAGCTTGTGGCAGGAATTGCCCACGAAATTCACAACCCGATTAATTTTGTGGATGGTAATGTAGTCCACGTTGATAAATATATGCAAGATATCCTGAGTTTACTTCAGGTTTATCAGCAACACTATCCCAATCCTGTGCCAGCAGTGCAAGCGAAAGCACAAGAAATCGATCTCGAATTTCTTCTATCCGATCTGCCGAAAAGTTTATCTTCTATAAAAGTAGGAACGCGCAGAATTTTTGAGATTGTCCAAGGCTTACGCAATTTTTCTCGACTCGACGAAGCTAGCGTGAAAACCGTAGATATCCATGCAGGCATTGAGAGTACTC
Source organism: Coleofasciculus sp. FACHB-542 (assembly GCF_014695825.1). Classification (NCBI taxonomy): domain Bacteria; kingdom Bacillati; phylum Cyanobacteriota; class Cyanophyceae; order Coleofasciculales; family Coleofasciculaceae; genus Coleofasciculus; species Coleofasciculus sp. FACHB-542. Next base: position 18,960 of record NZ_JACJPB010000004.1, read on the forward strand.
TTCTGATTCTGCAACATCGCTTGAAACCAAATCCAGAGCATACGGGTATTCAGGTAATAAAGGAGTATAGTGTTTTGCCTGAAATTGAGTGTTATCCAGCTCAACTGAACCAAGTGTTTATGAACTTAATTGTTAATGCCATTGATGCCTTAGAGGAGTCAATGCTGAATAGTTCGCTTTCGGAGGAAAATAGCCAAAAAAACAACGGTGCCACAATCCGGATTCGCACTGAAATGTTAGATCAACGTCATGTTTGTATCCGAATTAGTGACAACGGAAAAGGAGTTAAGGAGGAAGTCAAACATAAGGTGTTCGATCCATTCTTTACGACCAAGCCTATTGGCAAAGGTACAGGTTTGGGGTTGCCGATTAGCTATCAAATTATTACCGAGAAACATGGCGGTCAACTTGAGTGCATTTCAGCACCAGGTCAGGGTACAGAGTTTAAGATCGCCATACCAATCCGGCTAGCCACTCTAGCAGCAGCTAGGGTCACGTAGAACTCACTGCTGCTATTAAATACCTCATACGGTGAAAGTTCTGAGTTGAGCAATGAAGCTATTTAGGGTGTGTCTAACCCTGCCATAAGAGCGCGATCGCAAGCAGGAATGAAGAAAGCGATCGCTCGTGGAGGTTGGTTTTGGCTGTATGTAGAAGTGCGATCACAGTTGCAACCGTGTCAAGTTACCGCCAGGTTATCTGTGGAACGACCAAGATTACATTGCCTCGTCAAGTTCGGTTGTAAGTGAGTTTCAGGCTCTTGGATTAGAACAGAACAGTACAATGATTACAGAGTATTTTCTGCAACAATGCAACCACCATGAGCAAGCTACTTGAACAGGCGATCGCAAGAGTCATGCAGCTTCCTGAAACCGAACAAGATGCAATCGCAGCATTTATCCTTGAAGAGCTTGAAGATGAAGCTTCTTGGGATAGAGGGTTTTCACAGTCTCAGGATATGCTTGCCAAACTTGCAGCAGAGGCATTAGCTGAAGATCGGGCAGGCAAAACCCAAGAGTTAGATCCAGAAACCCTGTGAAATCTAGAACAACATCTCAGTTTCGCAAAGCATTTGCCACTATTCCTCAGCAGGTTCAGCAACAAGCACGCGACGCATATCGGCAGTTCAAGCAAGATCCTTGGCATCCTAGTCTTCGCTTCAAGCAAGTCCATCCTACCCTTCCTATCTATTCTGCTCGTGTTAGTAAAAGTTATCGTGCTGTCGGCGTGAGAAACGAGAATGGTATTGTGTGGTTTTGGATTGGTACACATACAGACTACGACAAGTTGCTCTCCCAGTTATAGCGATCGCTCAGATTAGTTTTGGCTGTAAGTGCGAAGCGCGATCGCCTTTAGTACGCTACGCGATCGCATTTCATAAGCGAACAATTCAGTGAATCTCTTAGCCGCCCATTTCATTGCGTAGTAAAGGCTATAGGCAACGCATCTGAGAGATGGGGCGAATAGGAGACAATGATTTTTAACCAAGACTGAACCATCTTTACTCTTGCCCGGTCTAAGGTAATACAACAATCAAATGCATTGTTGCCACACATTAATAACCCGGAATTTGCACAGTTATGAAGATGAAACCTTTGTTCTTCTTGCCAGGAGCGATCGCGTTGATGCTTGCCGCTTCCCCAATGATTCCCGCTTTCACCAACGTTGCCTTTGCAGGTCCTGGTCGTGGCGGTGGCGCAGGAATGAAGTACGACCAGCTGAATTTGACTGATGCTCAAAAAGCACAAATGCAGCAAATTAAAGAGTCTACGCGGCAGCAAATGGATGCTATTTTCACCGCAGAGCAAAAGGAACAAATGCGCCTTGCTAAAGAGCAACGGCAAAGACCGAATCTAAACTTGACGGAAGACCAGAAAACAAGACTCCAAGCGGTTCGCCAGAGTAGCAAGAGCCAGATGGAAGCAGTGTTGACTGCTGAGCAAAAACAACAACTTGAGCAATTACGCCAGCAATGGCGTCAACGTCGTCAACAACCACAGTCCTAACGGGGGCGTTTCGATTGCTTTGTAAGAAAATGTAGCTCAGAAAGAGTTTACCTAGCAAGTACACAGCATCAAGGGGGCATGGGAATAATCACTTCCCATGCCCTCTTGTTTTCATCAAACGCAGACTGTATTTGGTCTAGCAAAACATCTGTTTCAATTTCCAATAATATTGAACAATAATTTTATAAATATTCTTTCATAGCTATTAATTATAGGCTTGTTCTGCCTCTAAAAGTTAATTGAGCCAAAAGAGTTATGAAATATAAATAAATCCAAGGCTCAAAATTTTATCGAGTACAATTCAAGAAAAACCTTAGTTTTCAAGGAAGCAACGTATGGAAAAATCAATTATTCAGTTGGTTGATGAACTACCAACTGATAATATCACGGTTAAAGTTTTAAAGGCTCTTGATTATGTAGTGCCAAGTCAGTGGAACAACTTAGTAGGATTTGATAATAGTATCCGTAGTATTACTGGAGAAACTGATGCCAAGGTAATCCAAAAAATCCGCGATCGCGCTGTTGCTTTATATCACGATCCTCAACAAGGCTATCAGACCGCAATCAAACTTTATCAAACAATTGATAAAGCAGACACAGCGATGGCGGCGGCGGCTTTAGCCAATAAAGTTAGTGAAAAAATAAGCTTCCTCTCTTTTTTGGGCAATATCACTCCCAAAGCAGACGTAACTCAAAGTATTGACCTTGTTCTAAAAATCGCTATTGAAATTATCGCCTTCTGTAAACTGAATGGTATTCCCCAACCGAATCCACAAGAATTTGCTAATTCTCTCGCTAATAACTATAAAGATGCATCCCTAACGCGGATGATGGCTTTAGTTTGTATAGATGGAATTCTGCCATTGGGTCCTGACTTTCTCAACAAGATTCAGGGAACAATTAGTGGTGCTGATGCTGGCGTATTAGCTCAAAATCCGGTTTTTTTAGCCGTCCAGAACTTTCTACCAGGGAATAATCCCTCTGATAAACTTGGTTTTCTAACTCAGGGTTTCAACTCTGTGCAAGGCTGGATGCAGAATTTAGTATCCAAGACAGGCGTCACGCCTCAATCTATTTCTAACAGTTTGGGTAACTTTATCCAGATTGCTGATGATAACTTAGACTTTGTGGCAGCTTTTTTGGATCAAACCACCAATTACTACGAGCATACAGGACTTCAAAGTGTGGCTCGCAATCTAATTTTAAAAGCCCATACTTTGGTAAAAGAGGAAGTTACGGAAGAGGAGCAAAAACTCCATCAAGATGTTTCTTCTACTGTAATATCAGATACCTATCAGTATGCAGTAGGTCAAACAATAGAAGTCTGGGATAGTGAGGAAGAGGATTGGTATCAAGCAACGCTTCAGAAAATCAAAGATAACCAATACTTTGTTCATTACATCGGTTACGGTTCATCCCATGATGAGTGGGTTGACGAAGATGACATTCGTATTCCCAATAGTGGCTCATCCGATGACAACGGATATACGGTGGGTCAAAAGGTAAAAGGTTGGGATGATGAAGAAGAAGATTGGTATTCTGCAACGATTGAGAAGATCCAAGGCCAGCAATACTTTATTCATTACATTGGTTACGATTCATCCTATGACAAGTGGGTCGATCTGGACGAGATTTGCTAACTTCTGAATGAGCAAGGAGCCGAATCAGCGATCGCTCTCACGGTTCATTTCAACCAGTAGAGCGATCGCTCTGTTTTTCAGGCGGGCAACAAAGGCGTAATCCTATAATGTAATTCAGAGATATTTCATCCACAAGCTTATCTGTGAATCAGGAAGCATAAAATGCTTAAAAGTCAATGGTTGAAATAATTATTATTTTTCTGATCGTTGGACTGATTATCACTGGGATTTTAGTCAATCCTGTCCTAGTTAAGCGACGACGGAACCGCCTGCAACAGCGTCCTTTTTTACCCTTATGGAATGCGATTGTTGAGAATAATCTTCCTGTTTACCTTTTTCTTTCTCCCGCTGAACGAAAACGGCTTCAGGGACACATTCAAGTGTTTTTGGCAGAAAAACAATTTATTGGTTGTGGAGGATTAGCGGTAACGGAAGAAATGAAGGTGATTATTGCGGCTGTCGCCTGCTTACTCCTACTCAACGAGCGAGAAACCTACTTTCCTAAACTTCGTTCGATTCTGGTTTACCCTAGCACATATCTTGTTAATGAAACCGCTTACACCGGGAATTATATTGTTGAAGAAAGACGTGTAGCCAGATTGGGGGAATCGTGGACAAATGATCAATTGGTACTGTCTTGGGAACAGGTGAAGCAAGACACCTACAATTGGCGGGATGGACATAACGTGGTGCTTCATGAATTTGCCCATCAGTTAGATCAAGAAGATGGTAAAGCTGAGGGTGTTCCTATTTTGCAGCGAGATTCAGACTATGACCTTTGGGCAAAGGTGATGACAGAAGAATATCAACAACTCTGCAATGATATTCAACGAGGCGTAAAGACGGTAATGGATAGTTATGGTGCAACGAATCCCGCCGAATTTTTTGCTGTAGCAACAGAGACTTTTTTTGAAAAGCCCCGCCAATTGCTGAAGCAGCATCCAGCACTTTATGACCAACTGCAACGCTACTATCAACTAGATCCAGTACAGTGGGTTTAAATAGTTTCAATTTCATCGAAGGTTAGCGCGATCGCCCAACTACACCGATCGCAAGCGAGGCTGCTTAATCGCAGACAGCAACGAAACCACGCAATTCTCCCAAAGGCTTAAGCTGCGATCGCTCTCATTTAAGCCTTTCTACTGAAACTTAAGCTCAAATGATGTTTCTAAAGTAGATCCGGGAACTATAAGGTAAGATTCCATACTTTTGTGTACTTCCTTGAAACCTTCTGCTGAGCGACCCCCTTGAATATCAAAACAGCTCGTCCTGCTAAGTCTACGCACCAGTTTCCCTTGCGTCTGATTCTTATCGTTCCCTTTGTATTACAAATATTTGCAGCGGTAGGGTTAGTCGGCTATCTGTCATTTAGAAACGGGCAGAAAGCAGTCAATGACCTAGCCAATCAACTGATTGACAAAGCGAGTCAACAGGTTGATGAACACTTGGATACATATCTGGCGCTGCCACAGCAATTAAACCAAGTCAATGCAGATGCGATCGCTTCCGGACGATTGAATCTGAATGACCCTAAAGCTAGCGAACAGTATTTCTGGAGTCAAGCTAGAGCATTTGAAACAATCAGCTACATTGGCTATGCTCTACCGAATGGTGCCGAATCAGGCGCTGGGCGTTGGGTAAATGGCGTGAATCTCCTGGTTTTTGAAAATCTCCCTGGAAACGGTGTGGCATCGGATTACATCGCCGATCAACGGGGCAACCGGAAAAGCCTTTTGCAGAGTTATCAGGCCGATCCTTTTTTACCACCAGGAGTGAAAGACATCATTAAAGCAGGTAAGCCAGCCTGGGCTGGTATCTACACATACGCATTTGAGAACACGGTACAGATTACTGAAGCAGGTAAGGCAATAAAAAGCCACAGCGGCACTTCTGACATTGGTCTTAATTACTATGTTGCAGTTCCTGCTAGATATCCCATTTATGACCAGAAGGGCAAGCTACGCAGCCTTTTGATGGTAGATTTGCTGCTAACGAATGTGAGTGAATTTCTTCGCAACCTGAAAGTTAGCCCTTCTGGACAAGTGTTTATCATGGAACGCGATGGCTTGCTGATAGGCAGTTCCAGCACTAAACCAGTAGTACACAAAGTCAATGGTGAGACAAAACGCCTGAGTGCGCTAGAAACCCCAGATCCGTTGATTCGCGCTGTAGCAGAAAAATTAAAAAAACAATTTAATAATTTCACAACCTTTCAAAATACTCAAGAACTTGAGGTGACTTTCAACGGGCAGCGTCAGTTTATTCAAGTCACGCCCTGGCGCGATCGCTTTGGCTTAGACTGGCTGGTGGTTGTCACCGTGCCGGAATCTGATTTCACTTCTCAAATTAATGCCAACACTCGCACAACTATCCTCCTGTGTCTGGGAGCATTGGCAGCGGCAACGATTTTAGGAATCTATACATCACGCTGGATTACTCGTCCGATCTTAAAGTTGAGCCAAGCATCGGAAGCGATCGCGACTGGACAGTTAGACCAAACCGTTGAAACGACCAACATCAAAGAACTAGATGCCGTGGCACAGTCCTTCAATCACATGGCTTCTCAGTTACAAGATTCCTTTAACGAACTGGCGCAGACGAACGCCGAATTGGAAAATCGAGTCGAAGTCAGGACAGCAGAACTCTCACAAACCCTGGTTGATTTACGGCGCACTCAAGCACAAGTGATCCAGACCGAAAAAATGTCCAGTTTGGGACAATTGGTGGCTGGAGTAGCCCATGAAATTAACAATCCGGTCAACTTTATTCATGGCAATGTCACTTTTGTCGATGAATATGCTCAGAATCTTCTAGAGTTAGTGCAGCTTTACCAGCAAGAATATCCCCTTCCCACACCTGCAATTGAAGCCAAAATTGATGAGATGGATTTAGAGTTTCTCAACGAAGATATGTTGAAGTTGCTCTCATCCATGAAACTAGGGACTGAACGGATTCGAGAAATTGTTAAATCGTTAAGGACGTTCTCTCGATTGGATGAAGCGGACATGAAGGAAGTAGATATCCATGAAGGAATTGAAAGTACGCTGCTAATCTTGCAACATCGCCTGAAACCCAAACCAGACCGCCCAGCGATCGCAGTGATTAGAGACTATGGAAAGTTGCCTCTTGTGGAGTGTTATCCGGGACAACTCAACCAAGTCTTAATGAATATCGTGGTAAACGCGATTGATGCACTCGAAGAAACCAAAGCCAATTGCACGTATCAGGAGAAAAAAGACCATCCCGATCAAATCACTATCTCCACTTCAGTCATTGATTCGCAATGGGTGCAAATTGCGATCGCGGATAATGGCGTTGGTATTCCCAAAGACATTCAGCAACGGATATTCAATCCCTTCTTCACAACTAAGCCGGTTGGGAAAGGAACGGGGATGGGGATGTCCATCAGCTATCAAATTGTCACAGAAAAGCATGGCGGTAAATTGGAATGCTTCTCCACTCCTGGTGAGGGAACCGAGTTTGTGATTCAGATTCCCATCCGTCAACAACTCAGCGCTGCTATCTAACGGTATTCAGGGGATGCGAGGCGGACTGAGCAAGCTGAGCGGTATAACATATGAGTAAATGCGAATGCGATCGCAAGCTTTCCAACAACGATCTAGCCGATGCGAGCGCCTATACTAAAATTTAGACAATGACAGTACGGCACAAGTGCTAGAAGAGAGTGCATGAACCAAGACTCTACCAAAAAAAATGCTGTCTTACAGGTTGTGCCGCGATCGCCAATTTTGCGAAGTCAAGACATTGTCTCAGATATTCTTCAGGTTGAACACCATCATCAACCTGCTAATAGGGAGTCTGAGTGTTGCCTCCCGAATTACCTCCTCAGTATCCATCTTGGTCAACCCATTCAGTTAGAACGGACAATAGACGGGCGACGCAGTAGCGATCTTCTGGCTGAAGGCGACATTATGATTACGCCTCCTTATCTGCATCGCAAACTGTTTTGGGATACTGATGCAGAATTCTTGTTACTTCGCCTTGAACCGAAGCTGTTTGCCTCTGCCGTGTACGAATCGGCCGATGCAAACCATATCCAGATTGTGCCACAGCCTAAGATTTGCGATCCTCTGATTCAGCAAATTGGTTTGGCACTCAAAGCAGAACTAGAAATAGATGGGTTAAGCGATCGTCTTTATGCGGAGTCGATGGCAAATGCCTTAACCGTTCATCTATTACGGCATTACTCAACTCGAAGGCGAGAAATACAGGCTTGCTCTGGTCGTTTGCCTAGCCATAAATTGCAACAGGCGATCGACTATATCCAGGCTCATCTAGCTGAAGATGTTTCCTTAGAAGCGATCGCCACCGAACTCGGTATGAGTCAGTATCATTTTGCCCGACTGTTTAAGCAGTCTACAGGTTACTCTCCTTACCAATATGTGATTAAACGTCGGATTGAACGCGCTCAGGAATTAATGATGCAGGAGCAGCACAGTATTGCAAATATTGCCTTGAAAGTTGGTTTTACCAGTCAGAGTCAATTTGGCAGACACTTTAAGCACCTCACTGGAGTTACACCGAAACAATTTCTTAAGAAATAGCAAGAATCTTCTAAAGCTGCAAAAATCGACTATACGCCAGTAAGCAGACTCTGTATTATTGGTTGGACAATTCGCTGCGTTTTGGTTTGACCAATCATCACATAGTCAGCACAGAGGAATCATCTAAATGCTTACCGTATTCAAGGACAACCCAGTTCTGGCAGAACTAGATATTTTTGTTACCCAGCCCGACCAACAATGGTTATTGATAGATAGTTTGATAGCCTACACTCACGACATCCTTAAACAGCAACCTGGATACATTGCAAATGCAATTCATCGCAGCTTGGATGGGTTGCGTGTTGTCAATTATGTGCAGTGGCAAAATCTAGCTACTTATGAAGCCTATATCAATAACCGCGATATCGCTTTGGCGAGTAAGATTACTGGTTTCTTTGCTCCAGACTCTCATCTTTACGACATTTTTATGAGTGAGCCAGCAGACAGTCAGATGCAAATCACAGCGAACATGGGGGAACTCATCAACTTTGGAATGTTTAGATTGAAAGATCCTGCTAATCAGCCCCACTTTTTAGAAGCGACCGCAGAAGCAATACAGCAAATCTCAGGACAAGCCGGATTAATCACCACACACTTTCATCGAAGTCTTGATGGTGCCCGCGCTATCAATTATGGGCTGTGGAGTTCCCAACAATTGTATGCCAAGATGAACGCGAATCCTCCGATGGCTGAGCCTCTCATGGTGATGCGTTCACTTGCCAACAATGAGTTTCAAATGTCACTTCACGAGGTAGTCTTCACCGAATCAACTAACTCATAGCAGTGAAGCAAAATCATCATGTAATGAATGGTTTAAGAGCATAGAACTATGGTGCAGATTGACCGGACTAATACTGCGATCGTTGGGCTAGACCTGTACACTGTTGCAGAGCGCCATCAGTCAACCTTGATTGAGGCAGTTATCCAAGAGCAAATCAAATCTTGGATTGACAATCCTTACTTCGTATCAGCCAGCGTGCATCGTAGTTTAGATGGAGTGCGAGTTTTTACTTATAGCCAATGGAATCCCAAATTTGATTACCGCAGCTTGCCTCGTCCAACAGTGTTCAGTGAATTCTTCCCGCCTGATTCACGCTTACTGGAAGTAACTGCTAGTCGATCTCTATCGGCAGAAGTTGAAATTGCTGAAGGCGAACGAGTGACGCACCTTGCTGAATTTCGGATGATGCCAATTAATCAACCTGAGATGGTTAGACGAACCTCTGCTGAACTAGAACGTGCGATGAGTAACTCAACGGGGTTACTCTCAGCTACCTTTCATCGAAGTCTAGATGGTACTCGGATGTTTAATTACGGTCAATGGGAGAGCAAGGAAGCGTTTGAAGCAATTCTCAAGCAACCTGGTTTCAACCCAGAGCAACCGTATTGGGAAGGTTTAGCCCGAAACGAATTTCATCTGTACAATGTCGTACACACCCAGACTACAGCCTAATAGATAGCTGCTGTAGGTTGATTATTAGCTGCACGTAGGCACCAGCGCGATCGCTCTTCGGAATGAACAAAGCGATCGCAAACTTTTCTTGCCATCACAGTTTGAGAATTTAGATCCCCCAACCTCTAGTCAGGTAATGCCAGCCCAGTTCGAGGATCGCGGATATAAAGCCCTAGCACTAACGATTCCATAACCGTATCCCAGACAGGAATTAGGCGATCTGCATCGTCCACCCAGTAGTCAAAAGTAATCAGACACTGAACACCAGAACCTAGCCCAATACAGGTTCGGGAATAAGCTTCGCGGTGTTCTTCTGGGTCAATAAATTTGAACTGAGTCCAAACAATGCGGGCAGTTTGACGCTTGAGTTGAATAATTTCCCCTTGCTCGATCGGCTGACGTTCATCATCTTTAACTACCTTCTTTAATAAGGGAACCAAGGGAAAATCTTTCCAGTTTCCAGGCGGGAGTAAATTAAAAGAAGCTTCTAAGCGAGCATCATCGTTGGGTGGCTTTTTGTCTAAAAACCGGAATGACTTCTCATCCGGCTCAAAATGCCAATCCTCAGGGACATCGAAGCGCAACGCTCCTCGTCCTGCTACGAAGATCCGAGTTCCTGGCTTTGATTTCCAGTTGTGGTCTTCTTTTAGCTCTAAGGTTTCTTTGAGCCATTTGAGATTGTGCTTTTTGCTTTTAGACATAGCCGCGACCGTGTTAACCTCCCTCTTATTTTGCCGTAGGTTGCTTTTAATGGTAGGTGTCTGTTAGTGCGATCGCCCATACTGATGCATTCATCGCTCATCAGCCTACCCTAAGCCATCCAAAGACCGGATCAACGGTGAGGAATTTTGGGATTGGTGGCAATTCGCAACCATGAATAAAGATAGCGATCGCTTTTTTTGGGTGTGAAGTCAGGGCGATTGATACTGCTAGCGAACGGGGGTCAGAAACGCTGAGAATTCTCCACAAACTGTTTCCCACATTCCTTACAGCGATAGCACTGCTTCCCCCTTCGATACCCGTTTTTAGATAGCTGCTCCGATTGACAATGCAGACACTTCATTACTTTCATTACATTGTCCAACTGAGCGTTCCCTACATACGGCTCTAAATATGACACCAACAAGTCCTCAATCTGCTGCACCAACTCTTGACGATGTTGTTGATCTGGGTTCCGAAGTGCCGACAGAATGACAGCATTACTGCTGTGGACGCAAACCTCTGCCAATAGACTACATTGCGCCTTACTTAATGCCGAATTTCTTTGCTTTAAGAGACCAGCCATAAAGTCAATTGCTTCCTGGGTCATGCTTTCATCGATCGACTGGAAAATTTCGCGGGATATAAAAAACTGCACAAACACCACCCGTGACACAGGCTGTTCAAACATCTCTGCGATCGCGCTGACCAATCCATGAATCATCTGTCGGAGTGGTAATCGAACCATCTCTGGCGTATCTGCCCTCGACCACATGGCCTTAACGCGCTCGGTATGGCGTAATTCCATCGCCTTAAAAATGGCAGCTTTATCGGGAAAAAACTGATACAAAGACCCAATTGCCGTCCCCGCTTTGGCTGCAATCAGATGGGTGGTTGCCGCTTCATAGCCCACTTCGTCAAACACTGCCGCTGCTGCATCCAAGATTTTTTCGACCCGTTCTTTACCTCGCTGCTGTTTGGGTTGACGGCGCAGACTTCTTGACGAATGTGAATATTCTGTCATATTCTGAAAACACGACGGATTATTCACAATTTTATCTCTACCGGAGAACATTATGCAGTCTATGCTTTTCGGTGCGCCTTGGTTGTTGGCGCACAAGTCGATGTTGGTAGTGAACCAACCTCGGAAGATTTCTCTGTATGGTAATGATTATGTGATGTGGAAAGACGCTGCTGGAAGAATCCATGCCCTGCCCAATGCCTGTCCTCACATGGGAGCAATGTTGTCAGAAGGATGGTGCGAAGCACACACGGATGGTACGAGTACTGTCGTCTGCCCGTTTCATGCCTTGCCGTTTGATTCAGAAGGATGCACCGTTTTGCCGGGAACGGAAAAGAAAACGTTGCCTCAACTGAAACCGTTAGAGTTAACAATTCAAGGAGATTTCATCTGGTCTTACGGCGGATACGAGCCAAAAGTGCCGATTCCCGCAGTCCTGAATGACATTGCAGATACCTACTACTTTGTCGGGCATACCGCAGATACAAGTGTAGAGACCGATTTGCTGACTATGTTGCTGAATATGCACGACTATAATCACCAAAACGGTACTCACCAGGAATTATTCCGAGTTACCAATGTGGAATTTCATCAATTCATTGACAATGGGTATCATTCCCATGCCTTTTATGATATGCCCACCGCCCCTTACAGCTTGGCAGAAAAGCTGAGAAAACTCGATTTATTCCTACTCCCGACAAGCATCAAAGCCCACCTGGAAAACTACTTCCCATCTCTGGTGATTTTTCATGGTGAAATGCCATTAGGTAAAGTAGTCCAGTGTCACATCTTTATCCCAGAAGCCGAGAACCGCACAAGGACTTACATTTTGCTATTTGGTCAAGCTAAGCACCCTGCCTTTAAGCTATTTGGCAGGACATATCTCAAGTTTGGCAAGGTGGTAGTTGATCAAGATGCTGATATTTTGGGTAAAATTTATCCGAATACGCCTCAGAAAATTAAACTCAATAATGAAGTGGGTATGGACTGGGTGCGGCGCAATTTTCAAAATTTCCCAAATGTTGTGGAACCTAATCTTTCAAAGTAGACGGCGCATAGCTCTTCAATATTATGGTATCTGTTGGTTTCAGCATCACCCGATTGGGATCGCGTAACGTGCCGGAAGCGATCGCGCTTATGTATAGTGTCAATTGAGTATGATGCAGAGTTCAGTACCAATCAACCAACTCTAAGCCATCCAAAGACTCGATCAACGGTTAAATCCAAAGCGAGGAATTTTGGGATTGGTAGGCGATCGCTTCCTGCTAACTCGACAGGTTCCTGTCCTGGAATAAATGCCAAAATTAACCGCTCATCTGGATCGATTAACCATCCTAACTGAGTGCCATATTTAAGGCAGTGCAAAATGTTACTAATGACTTTAGTAGCTCTCTGTTCGGGTGAGAGAATTTCTATCGTCCAATCCGGGTAAATTTCAAAAGCATTCGGTACTTCGCCATCTGCTTCAAAAGGAATTCGTTCCCAAAGGAATACAGAAGCATCTGGAACAATCGAGCGCCCACCAAATGTACAGCGTAATTCTGGAAACGCTAAGGCAATTCGTGGAGTTTCTGCAACTGCATTGACAGCATCACAAAATTTAAGTTGTAGGCGAGAGTGTTTGCCTTGAGGCATCGGTTTTTGGTGAATTCGACCGCCAATAAATTCACTGGCAGGTTTAGTTTCTGGCAGTTTTAGGAATTCTTCGAGGGTAAGGGATGAAGGAATCGCTGTTGTCATCACCTTGAGTTCGGTATCGTTGCCGCTATGACAGAATTTTATCGTCTTTGCCATCGATAAGCTCCACAGCGCGATCGCAACCATGAATAAAAAAGCGATCGCGCTGTGGAGATTGCGATCGCTTCCTACTAAAGTTCCAACACCCTATTTTGTTAGGGATTTGCTGCTGCAAAGGTGTTGCATTGTGCCGGTTCCCCTGTCTGAATCCCCCGCTTGAACCAGCGGACTCGCTGCGCTGAACTACCGTGAGTAAAAGAATCCGGGACAACATGCCCTTTGGACTGACTCTGCAAGCGATCGTCGCCAATACTGCTAGCAGCATTCAGCGCCTCTTCAACGTCGCCTTCCTCCAGAATTTGCCGGGAACGATTCGCATGATGCGCCCAGATGCCAGCAAAACAGTCTGCTTGTAACTCCAACCTGACTGAAAGTTGATTCGCCTCTGCGCGACTAGCTTGACGCTGTAATGTACGAACTTTACTCGAAATTCCCATTAAGTTCTGCACATGATGCCCAACCTCGTGAGCAATTACATACGCTTGGGCAAAGTCTCCAGGTGCGTTGAGCTTATACTTCAAATCCTGATAGAAACTTAAGTCAATGTAGACTTTTTGATCGGCGGGGCAATAAAACGGCCCAACTGCCGAACTTGCAGAACCACAAGCCGACTGTACCGAATTTGAGAAGAGAACTAACTTCGGCTCCACATAGTTTTCTCCGTTTTGGCGAAACAGCGTACCCCATGTATCTTCCGTATCCGCCAAGACAACCGAAACGAAATCAGCCATGCGATCGTTCGCAGCAGATGATTGTGTTCGAGGAGACTCCGAAGAAGTGCGATCGCTCGGAGCTTGTTCTTGTCCTTGTTGCAACACTGCACCGGGATCGCCCCCCAAGAGGGCAACAATGACCGCCAGAACGATTGTCCCAATACCACCCCCAACTAGAGGGCCAGAAACCCCACCCCCGCGTCTGTCCTCAACGTTGCTGCTTTTACGACCGAATTCCCAGCGCATAGCTTCAAGTCTCCAAACTACTCAACCCAGCAGAAGTAAGTAAAGTGCTATTTCACCTAACCCAGACTTTCCACAACCCACTACAAATATTAGCGATCGCCTTCATCTAGATCCTCTGCCAGAGGGACGGCGCTGATTTATAGACGATCCTTCTTAGGGAAGGCTATCTCAGGGTCAAACAGTAGAAGAATGGCACAAGAAAAGCCCCTACGCAAAAAATCGGAGGTTAATCAACCTCCGATCCTTAGTTAACCCGACCCTTTCTACCACTACTCATGTAGAGATTCAGACTGCTCAAAACCAGTGCTTAGGATACGTCCTGTCTTGAGCAAGATTGTTAAAAACTACTGCACAGAGTACCAAAATAATAGAACCTTCAAGTGCCGGGGTTAGCAGAAACTGCCACTGTGCCTTCGTCATCATTACGACTAATGCAACAGCTCCCGAAGGTGGATGCAATGTCCCTGTGAACTGCATCATGCCAATAGCAGTTGCCACAGCCATTCCCATCGCCCAGGGTTCCGCACCAAAAAGATGCAAAATCGTCAAGCTAACTAGAGCCGCGATAAAATTACCGCCGATTACATTACGCGGTTGTGCTAAGGGACTATCAGGTACACCAAAAATCAAGACGCTGGTAGCACCAAAGGGAGCCATTAGTAGAGGAGCGCCAGTTTTCACCGATAAATAAGCTGTGGCTGCAATGCCGATGAAACTACCCAGCGAACTCCACAGAATATGCCTATGATCGGGTCTCTCTAAAGGAACTGCACGTTTACTACCGCGTATTTTTAAGCAGTACTTGTCTACTCTCAAACGAATACTTTTGTAATTTAATTGAGGCAGAATGGTGCGATAATTTCGCCCTTTAGGCAGATAAATTCTCATCGTTTTTTTACTTTTATCAGATAGTAAAATCGGAAAAATTGGTCATAAAAAATCGCTCTGCTCAGCTTGCAAATCTTTATAGAGATTTGCAAGCTATGACCAGATAAATATCTAAATTCTGCAATTCAACCGTATTGCTATAGCAAACTTAAATGCTGTTATTCAATCTAGGGAAAGAAGGTATAAATGCCATGATTCGCTTTCATACAAGCAGAAGGATGACAAAAAACCTCATCTAACATGAAAAACATTCTCCCAGGTTAACAAATGTCATGAAATCTTAACATTGCTATTAACATTATCTTTTCCTCGTTCAAAATGAAACCTCTAATTCATAAGAATAAGCAATTTAAGTAATCAGTTTTATTGATACGTTGACAGCAAAAAACGATCGCTTGCGTGAATGAAGCAAGCGATCGCTCGGATAGATGAATTTTTACTGCATAGAGGAGAAGCGCGCGTTCGCCCTTGGCGCTCTTCGTTGCTATCGCTTTGTTAAAGATCCCCAAGTTATCTGATCGCAAAGCGGGAAGCCGGGAAGTTGAAGAGATTTTGAAAATTAGATTGCCGTTCCGCTCTGGGTTCTGGTGCATCGTCCCAAAGGCTTTCATAATAGAAAAAAGTTACACCCAAACCGCGATCGCGAGCTGCCCGTACTTTAGATTGAATCAGTCGCATCGAAACAGGCTTATTTCTCAAGCCTGTGAGAACACCAACTCCAGTTGGAATTTTTTGTTGCACTTCTTGAATTTCCGGGCGGGTCAGCTGGTCGAGAAAACTTTGCAGATTGGGACGATAAACTTGCACAATTAACTCGTCCACAATATCTTTTCGCACCCAATTCAACCAATCTTGCAGATAAGTATTGTAAGCAGTGACGTAGGGATTAGGAGCAACGGAGAAAATTGCGTTGGTTTTTCTCTCTTTTACAGCTTTATTGAGTTGTGTCATGAATGCCGTAATTTTATCTGCACGCCAGCGCACCCATGCAGGATCTTTGGGATTGGAAGGCGCATCTTTCTTGGTTTCCTGTTTGTACAAGGCAAGCGTGTAGCGATCGTAGCCAAATTCATTGGGCAAACTGGTGTGATCGTCAAACTGAATACCATCGGCATCATATTTAGTGACGACTTCCAGCACCAGATCGGTGATAAATTGTTGCACCTCTGGATGGAAGGGATTAAGCCACACAACCTCACCCGCAGCGCCAATCCAAGTTTGGCTACCATCGCGGCGTTGCGTAATCCAATTCGGATGATTTGATGTCAATTCCGATAGCGGGGGAGCCATGAAACCGAACTCAAACCAGGGAATCACTAGCAAGCCTTGGCGATGAGCTTGGGCAATCAGGTCAGCGATGATATCTTGTCCCTGTAAGCCTTTGCTGACAGAAGATTGAATGCCTTCCCGTTGTGCTATGGCACTTTCGTAAAGCGTATAGCCAGAATTCCACACTACAGGATAGATCGTGTTGAAGTTTAGCTGCGCCAGTTGACTGACAGCATTTTGCAGCTTGGGGCGATCTCTGAGAATTTTATTGTCATTGTTGGTCATCCAAACGCCGCGAATTTCCTGAAAACGTTTCTGAGGAGTCGCTTCTGGGTTTGGGATTTGCTCGATTGCTTCTGGTGGCATTGGGCTTTGCGCGATCGCAGAGATGGGGTTGCCAGCCAGCAATACTGTGATGAATGATGCCAGAAACAGTAACAAGAGATACTTGAGCGATCGCCACCAACCTCTAGGGATGAAATGCAATTTCATAAGTTTGAATGATAAGTTAGCTATCCGATCGCTTAGCCTAGTGATGAAATGAACGATTAATAGTTTACAGGTATTTATATCTACTGAAAAATTGATTGTTAACAGGAATCATTCAATCAGTAATCTTGAATTGTTGTATTAGAAAAGCTGAAGCGTCGGGGTATTCTAAGTAGAATTACGGCCTACGCTCTATCAAACATTATTAGCGATCGCCTTCATCTCAATCCTTTCCCAGCGGCAGTTGGATCTATCATTTTTATTCCAACTCGCTCCGTCAGTGCAATCGCGCCTGCTATTCACCTCACCCTTATCTCACACGATCCCCCTAGGGCGTGTCATCAATTAGATAAGCTAGAGCAACAGAGAGAAGAAAAGGCTGAGCAATGACACGACGGTATGCCCTGCGCGATGACCAATGGGAGCGGCTCAAAGACTTGTT
>NZ_JACJPB010000040.1:0-54470 GCF_014695825.1 Coleofasciculus sp. FACHB-542
TTTTCAGGACGTTATCGCAATCGCAGGCAGAGATTTGGTTTGCGCTTAAACCTAATTGCTGGCTTGCTGAACTACGAACTGGCACATGCCTCCTGATTCATGCAGGAGGTCTATTGGTTTGACAAATGCAAGATGTAATCCTAATTTCCCTTGATGATGCTACACATTTGATCCGCTCAACTGGGAAGGAAGACGAAGCAGTAAGTCTAGCAGCACAAAAGTGAAATGGTATAAGTAGCAACAGCAAAAGCTAACCCAACCTCAGGATTTGGTGGGTTGGGACAGAAAACATAACCGACCCTAATGTGAGACTTTTATTCCTAGCTAACTTTAGGATATTTGTTAATCAACGAACCATCTGGAGTATAGAGTTCAAGAGGAATACGGGCGTTATCGCTAATCGCTTCCAGTGCATCTCCTAGCGTTCGCAAATGAGCGGCTATACCAGCTTGAGCATTAGAATCTCCCCTCAATTGTGCGGCGTTTACGGTTTGCGTCACCATCTGCATATAAGCGGGTGTCAACTGAACTCTGATTAGCTGACTGGTGACAGTATATTCGCAGACTTTCGGCGTTCCAGCGCAGGTTTTAATAAGATCGGTACTCGCTTTTTGGAGCAGGCTGGCATACCCTAGTTGGATTTCTGCTTGCCTGAGTTCGGCTTTATAAGAACTCATTAGGGAATCGCCTTGATTGTAGAAAAAAGTACCTCTGGGAATTTTTTGAATGTTAACGATTGCATTGCGCCAGTTCAGCACCGCTAATGTCCATTGGTTGCGCTGTTCGTAATTTTTGGCATTACGTGCGAGGGTTTGAGCAAAATTGTAGGCGTTAGCGGCAATTTGTTCTTTGTTTTTGCGATCGCGTGCTGCTGACAATTTGGGCAGATTCGTCGCCAGCAGTTGCTGCGCCTCCGGACGGGAAGTCGTGCCGACAGGAATCGCCTTGAGCCGATTGATTGCCATCTCCCAGTTCATTTCAGCCAGTCGCCAAGTGGCGATCGAATTAGCCACTCCTTCACGGGCTTCTGCTACCTGAAGCCCTTCTTTTGCAGCGTCGAGGTTTTTAAGCGCCTGTCGTTCGGCATTCACTCGCCCGTTAATCGCGGCTAAATTTATTCGATAGTCCTTAATTTTCTGCTGAGCCAGTTGATAGACCGTGCTATTTTTGGGCACGGGTTCCAAAAGCGCGATCGCTTCTCGCCATAGCTTCTGAATTTCTAACCATTCTGTCGCTGAATGGGGAGGATTTTGGCTCTGTCTAGCCGCCGCCGAACCTTTACTCAAAGCCATTACCAGCTGATCGAGCAATTCCGCTTGCTGCGAATTGTCGTTCAATTGCTTCTGAGCTTCGGAATAAGAACCAGACCAGAATGGAATCAGCTTCAAAAGGCGGATTGCCTCTTGTTGTTTCTCTCTTGCTTCTAGTATTTCTTGCCCAGATTTTGGTCGCTGAAGGGTTGCAAATGCCTCCTGGCTCAACTCTTGTGCCGTGAGTAGTGGCGTACAGGTTCCGATGACGCAGGGACGTGTCAAGGCGTAGAGAGTGAGCAGAAACGTCAATAAACTTACCCCCGCGCTTGCCAACAGTACCGGCAATGGCAATCGCTGGAGTTTACCAGCCAGTGAAGTCGGTGGTGCCTCGCTTTTAACCTCCCCCGGCGAATCATCCGGCGGCGACTCATCCGGCTCTAAACTGAGTTCATCGGCGGGAAGGGAGGAAGATTCATCAATTGTCGGTGCTGAGCCGATTTCTGCCGAATCGGTATCCACTCCAATGCTGTCATCTGCCGCTGCTGGTGTCTCGCTGGGGAGATTTTCCGGAATTGTCTCCTTGCGCCTCAATTTTTTGGGCGGATTTTTGACTTCTGTCGAATTTGGGATTGTCTCCTCGATAACAGATGTCTCATCAGCGAGAGCAGTCGTTAACGTTGACACAGTTGACGTTGACACAACAGGCGGATCGACACTGAAGGCATGGAAAGCATAGGGTTGCTTTTGCCCGACTACTCTTAGATACAGCTGGACTTGACGGGCAAATTCCGGTTGCAGACTTTTGAGAGTTTGCTCTAACGTTCTAAAGGTTCGTTGCGGGTCAGGCAGAAAATCCGCTGGGTGTTGCGTCAAAATAATTAACGCTTCCTGCGGTAAGGCACACCGAACTTGAAAGGGAACCTTCTCCGGTAATGCCGAGTAAAGGCGATTTTGTAGAATTCGCCCCAGTACCTCTAATTCGCTTTCGCGGGCTACTGTTTCCATCCAGCAACACCCTCCGTTTCACTTTCTTCCATTTTGAGGCAGGACCGCTAAAAAGCTTGCTCAATTTTCTACTTTCAAGCAGAGGAATCGCATCAGTAGTGCTTGCAATAATTAAAAAATCTAATCAAAAATCTAAAAATTTGTCTTGGCTACAGCGAATTGGCTATTGCTTGCAATGCTAGGGCTTACCATTAACAACTGTACGGGCACGCGGCTAAGGTGTTAGCCTACTGAACTCAAGTTATGAAGATCGATACTCCACCGCTATCTGAACAAGTCATCCTAATTACAGGAGCTTCTACTGGGATTGGCGCTGCTCTGGCGCAAGTTTTAGCGACTCAGTCGTTGGGAATCCGGCTCGTTTTAGCAGCTCGAAACCAGGAAAAATTGGAGGAAGTCGCAACTTTCTGCCGCAAAGCGGGTGCTGATGTGCTGGTTGTTCCCACCGATATCTCTCAAGTTGAGCAGGCTAAAGCTTTGGCAACTAAAACGATCGACCATTTTGGGCGCGTGGATGCCTTGGTCAATAATGCCGGATATGGACAGATGGGACCAGTAGAGTTGATTCCATTTGAGGCGGTGCAGCGGCAGTTTCAGGTCAATTTACTCGGCCCGCTTGCCTTAATTCAAGCTTTAATTCCAGGAATGCGGGACCAAGGGGGTGGACGGATCGTTAATATTAGTTCTCTAGGCGGACGGCTTGCGTTTCCCTTTGGAGGGTTATATAGTTCCTCTAAATTTGCTTTGGAAGGAATTAGCGATGCACTTCGGATGGAACTGGCTCCATTCAATATCAAAGTCAGCGTGATTGAACCAGGGCCAGTCAGTACGGAGTTTTTCGCGGTAGCAGCGCAACGGGTTGAGCAAGCGATATCAACTCCACAAGATACACCTTACCGGGCTGCTTTTGAGCGGCTAGAAGGGCTAGAGGAACGAACCAGTAGTCGAGCTTGGACTTCCGAACGGGTTGCTAAAGTGGTTGTGCGATCGCTCACCGACCGTCACCCTCGTCCCCGCTACGTGGCTGCTACTGGGGGAGATATTCTACTGTTTTTAATGAACAAAGTGTTGCCTACCAGGGCGGTTGATGCCTTTTGGCAGCGTTTCTATGGAATTGATAAAGTCGCCAAAGACTGGCAAAGTCGTCAGAAACAGGGGTAATCGGGATTGGGTACTTGTCACTCGTCATTATCGTTAGCCATTCGTCTTTGGTTTGCTGCGACTGCCGAATAACGAATCCCTTTTTTCTCAATTACCATTCCCCATTCCCCATCCCTCATCCTTAAATTTCCATTCATGGATTTACTAGAATATCAAGCTAAAGAATTATTTCGGGAGATGGGCATCCCCGTTTTGCCTTCTCAACGAATTGATAATTCCAGAGACCTCAAAGGTTTGCAAATTCCCTACCCGGTTGTCCTAAAATCGCAGGTGCGTGCTGGTGGACGGGGTAGAGCGGGTGGAATTCGATTTGCAGAAAATACGATCGATGCGATCGCGGCAGCACGGACGATTTTTAATTTGCCGATTCTGGGTGAATATCCCCAAGTGCTTCTAGCAGAAGCAAAATACGATGCTACTCGTGAATTTTATCTAGCCGTCACCCTAGACTACGACCTTCGTCGCCCGGTGCTGCTAGGTTCCTCACAAGGAGGCATGAACTTGGAAGCGGTGATGGAGCTTCTTCAGCAAGTAGTTGTTGACCAAGAATTTTCCTCTTTTTATGCCCGCCATCTGACTCTGAAAATGGGACTCCAAGGTTCCTTGATCCAGTCAGTTAGCACCGTTATCGAAAAGATGTACCATCTGTTTGTCCAAAACGATTTAGATGGAGTAGAAATCAATCCCCTAGGTGTAAGTCCTACAGGCGAATTGATGGCTTTAGATGGCAAAATTACAGTCAATGATGCTGCTCTTAGACGTCATCCCGCTTTGGCTTCTCTAGCGGCAAAAATGCCTCAGTCCGATATCGCGAAGGAAACGCCTACAGACATCGATCCCGGTAAGTTTCTACCCATTCAGAACTGGCTGAATCGAGATGGTAATATTGGGATTCTCTGTAACGGCACCAGCTTGGCGATGGCAATGGTAGATTTGGTTTACAGCGCTGGCGGTAAGCCGAGACTTTGCCTAATTGTGGGTGAGGAGGCGAGTGGAAATTTGACACCCGCATCTTGGAGAGAACAGCTCGAACAAGCGCTGGAGCGTCTCACTCAAAATAAAAATATTAAAGTATTGCTGGTTAATATTTTGGGCAATACCGCAGCGAGTCAGGAAGTCGTTGCAGTGATTGATTCATATCTGCAACGAAAAGTTAATGAAATGACAGAGCATCCGCAGCGAATGACTCGACGGGTTAGTACACCCAGCCCCAAGGACTCTCGCACCCGGATCGGCGATCGCAGACCAGAATTTCTCACCCTGCTTCCCCAATTTGTTGTCCGCTTAGCAGGTGGCGAACTCGACAAAAGCCAAGAGCCTCTAGCCACGATGCCCGTACACTGGAGCGATAATCTGGATGACGCTGTTGAGCAAGCGATTTCCCTAGCCAAAGCAGCAGCTAAAAGTAGATCCGGGACTCCCAGCACCAAATCGTGAGGCAAGGTTGTTTTAGCGGTCGAGCTTTCATGCTGCTTTGCTTGGCATTAAAGTTACATTCAAGACGTTGGCTTGCTCCTGTCAACCTGACTCGCTCATCTCAACCTGATATAGATGTATGGGAGATGTTAGATACCGACATTTGTTATTAGACCTCATGTGCTGTTCGCGCACGAACGTTGCATGGAAAATAGACTTTGGTAAAGGATCATGAAGTTAACGCCAGACAGTAAAATCCTGATACAAGGCATCGCAGAACCACTTGCGTCAACCTACACTGCCCGAATGATAGCTTACGGCACGAAGGTAGTAGCTGGGGTCAGTGCCGGTCAGGGAGGGCAAACGCTGGATGGCATTCCGGTGTTCGACCTGGTAGAGCAGGCGATACAGTCGGTCGGAGCGGTTGACATTAGCATTATCTTTGTACGACCTTACGCGGCGCTTGATGCTGCGCTAGAAGCAATCGCAGCAGGTATCCGACAAATTATTCTGATTACGGGTGGGATACCTCCCCTGGATATGGTTCGGCTGCTCAGAAAGGCAGAGGCGACTCAAACTCTCATCGTCGGTCCCAGCAGTGCTGGGATTATTGTTCCAGGCAAGGTTTTACTAGGCACTCATGAACCTGAATTTTATAGTCCTGGATCGGTGGGGCTGCTCAGCCGCAGCGGCAATCTCACCTACGAAGTAGCCGGAGAAATGACACGAGCCGGTTATGGTCAGTCGATTGCCGTCAGTATTGGCAGCGAGCCGTTTGTCGGATCTTCTGTCGTACAATGGCTGGAAATTTTGGCAGCAGATAAAAACACGAAGGTCATTGTTTTAGTCAGCCATATCAGCCATACCAGTTCTAGTGATGAACAGGCGGCAGCAGAATACATCGTTGCTACACTTGATAAGCCAGTAATTGTATATTTTGTCGGTCGCTTGCTTCCACAAGAAAAACTTTTAGGCCCAGGGAATGCACTTGGTTTTTGGCGTCAGGAAGCGATGCTCGCTTCTCCACAGGCTGAACTTGCGGCCGAACAGACACCTGAAAACCGAAAAATTGCCGCTTTCAAGCAAGCGAAAATTCCAATAGCAGAGCGCCCTTCCCAAATTCCAGATTTGGTGAAAAAGGCGCTCAAAAAGTCGGGTTGAAAATTGAGTTAGAGCGGGAAGAGAGGGAGAAGCAGTCGCGATATTTCTCCCTCTCTGAAGTGTTCTAGCGGGCGGGCGCTGATGGACGATTGGCAAAGATTGCTTTGGAGGAAGATGCGCCTGCTAATCGCATCTGCCGCGTCAATTGTAAGCTTAACAATGTCGTAACGCTCCACTGTCCCAAGATTGTCAGAAAAATGGGAATTGCGGAGGCTTCTTTTACCCCTATCCACGGAAAGGCGGTAAGCAGCCACACACCAGAGCTTTGATAAAATGGCATCGACAGCACGCTGAAAAAGATTGGGGGAAATGCAATCAAGGCTATTACAGTTATGCCAGCCCAGAGCGATCGCTTTGCTGTTTTCATAAATAGCAGCGTCTGAGCGATACCCGCCAATATCAGGAGCCAGTTTAGACTCAAGATCAAACCTAAAATAGCTGAAATCTTGGCACTGTTTTGAGGCCAAAACAGAATCCAAGCACCCCAAATTACGGTTTTAATGCCCAAATTTACTGCTACTGCCACCAGTGATGGGCTTTTTTCACCCCACAGCAAATCCTGCATTAAGCCGCTTTTCCAAAAACTTTTACGGTTAGAAACCTTTTCGCGGCGGTAACGCGCCCAATCCTGTAATGCCTGACGGTGAGGGGATAAAGCAGCAATTAAACCCAAGAACCATAGCAGATTTACGGTTTCCATAAAGACCAACAATCCCCACAGAAATCCAGATTCAGCAAATTGTGCCGGATTTAAGTGGTTCTTTTGTAGACAAAAACCTAGAAGCAGGAATTCAAAATAAGCGACCATCCAGTAACTTTGTTTTTTGCTGATAAGCGTGGCGTTGGCATTAGCAAAACGCCGATTTAAGGCTTGCCAAATCCAGTAAGTCCACAAACTAAAAGTTAGAATTGCAAAGGTCTCAGCTAACAAAAAGTTACTACCGAGCGGTATATAAAACCATTGCCAATAGTATAGTACTGAATCGCTCCAATCATAATTGGTCTGTGTAACCAGGGACACAGACCAATTAATTACATTTAGCCAAGGCAAAGCAAATACAAAGGTTAAAAAACTGGCTGACGAAGCTTGAAATTCGCTCAAAAATCCATAAAGTAAGGCAGCGCTATAGAAGAAATAGTAACTAGCACCTGAGAGCAAATAAAAACTCACCAGAAAGTAAAAAGGTACACCGGCACTAATCGCAGACCAGCAATGCAATGGTAGTGCTAGGGCCACACCCAGATAAAGTAAAATAGGCACTCCCAGGATTTTCCCCGTCAAAATGCTTTGACTTGATTGGGGACTCAATCGAATGAAATTCAGGGTGCCTCGACGCTCTTCTTTACCAAGGTCGCTGAGAATCATATAGACCCCAGCGAGTAATAAGATAAGAGGCAAAGTCCAATTCAAAATGCTGAATAGGGTTTGCCACCACTGCTGCCAGTCAATGACAATCTCACCGGCAGCATCCAACCGGCAGTTGTAGTTACTGGTTCTTACACAAAAGCTGCTGTAGGTTCCATCAAGATTTAGTTGTTCGTAAAAATATAAGACCAGTAAAAACTGACTAATCAAAGAGACACCGATAGCGATCGCTAACTTGCGAGTTTTCAGTTGTCCTTTGAGTTCGCGCAGAAACTGAGGGTTCCAATCGCCCAATCGCTCCATCCAAAGTAGGTTCATCTCTGTTTTCCTTGATCGCAAGTTTTGAGAAGAAACCCGTTTTCGAGGCAGAAAACGGGTTTTTCTAGATTTAGTTTTTCTGTGTCTGCATCGATTCGAGCGATCGCTTCTCTACAAGCCGTTAGCAGGCAAAGAGGGACGATTGGACATCAGCGATTTCGACGCGGACTCGCCCGCTTGTCGCAACTGTCGTGCTGTCTGAATACTCAACAAGCTGAACATTAGCCACTGACCCAGCACTGCCAGACCTAGGCTAGTCGCAGCAGCATCTTTGACAGCACCCCAGGCGAAGACGGAAAACAGCCATACACCAGGGATTTTAGCGGGAGAGATTGATAGTAAGCCGAACACAATCGGCGGCAATATAATCAATCCAGCCACTGTACTTGCTGCCCAGAGCGATCGCTTCGGCGTCTTCATGAACAGCATTAGCTGAGCAACACCTGCGTAAATCAAGATTAAATTGACACTCAGCAGGATGGTCGCCAGCGCTGATGCTTTATACGCACTTGCAGGCCAAAGGAGTATCCAAGGCACCATGATAGTTGAAGCAATCAGTAAATTCAGTGCCACTGCTCCCACTGAAGGGCTTTTTTCCCCCCAAACCAAATCCTGCACCAAGTTTTTCACGCGAGAAGATGTTTTCTCCCGTCGGTAACGCGCCCAATCCTGCAAAACTTGGCGGTGAGGCGACAACGCCGCCATCAGACACAAGAACAGCGGCAAATTTAACAACAGCAAACCACCAAAATTATCAAACAGTCCGCCTGGTATAGATTCTGGATTATCTGCGCGCCATTTGGGTAGGGTTAGGGCAAATCCCAGAACAGCCACTTCAAAGCAAGCCGTCATTATATAACTCTGCCGTTTGCTGAGGAGAGTCGTACTGGGATTGTGAAAGCAACGCTTCATCCCTTGCCAAAACCATAAAGTTCCCACCGCATAGTTCAGCACGCTAAAGCCGATGACATTCCAGATGCTGGTACCTAGAGGTAAGTAAAACCATTTCCAGGCTTCCAGTTGCGCCATTCCCATTGACGTTGAATAGGCACTTCCTTGAGAACTGGCATTAATGAGGTATGCCAGCACAATTGAAGGAGAAAATAGATGCAGCCAATCTAGGGGGGAATTATGGATGATTGTGCTGCTGTTAAGGCTCAAGCCAGTCATGAGGGTCAGAAACATCAGCACGATGCCACTGCCAATCCAAGACTGAAATCCACCGAGTCCACCAGCGACCAATCCATAAAGTAAGGCGGCGCTGTAGATGCAAGCGGCGCTGGCAACCACGACACCATAAAAGCCCAGAATGAGGACTAAAGGAATTTCAGCCGACAGACCCGCAAACAAATGCAAAGGAATCGCCAGACCGGCTAGGAGATAAAGTAAAATCGGCACTCCCAGCAGCTTGCCGCTGAAAATACTGGTTGTTGACTGGGGGCTGAGGCGAATGAAATTCAGCGTGCCGCGATTTTCTTCCCGCGATAGGTCGCTAATTAGCATATAGGTGCCAGCCACCAAGACGGTCAGGAAGCCAATAACACTCAGCCAGACGAACACATCTAGCCACCACAATTGCCAGTTAATAACAATATTGCCAAGGGGGTCTAGAAGGCATTTCTGCCCATAACCAGGGCGATAGTCTAGGCAATATCTACTGTAGATATCGCCCGTACCCGTATCAACCGGCAGTTGAGTCGCGAAACTCATCAGCAGTAGCATTTGACCCATCAGCGCGATCGCTACTGCAATTAATACATTTCGGGGTTTAAGACGCCCTTTAATTTCTCGTAACAGCTGGGGATTCCAATCTCCCAGCCGGTCGCTCCAATTAATTTTCATCACTAAAAAATCTCCAGAATTAAATTCAGTGCTGAGTGAAGAGTAAGCATTGTTAATAACTCAGTCCAAAGCCTTCAGTCCTCAGCCCTCAGTCCTCAATCTTGTCTTATGATGCTTGCTGGTGTCCCAGCTTCAGGAAAATGGTTTCCAAGTCTTCCTGAGTGCAATGAAATTCGGTCAGAGGGATGTCAGATTCAACAAGCGATCGCAACAACTTAGCACAATCTTCCTGACCCCCAGAAAAGTAAAGGCGCACTCGCTCTTGTCCCGCCATCACCTCCAATTCTTCGACTAAAGGATGGTTTCTCAGCTTTGATACAAGTGACTCTAGCTTACCCAACGTAGACAAGAAAATTTGCTGGCGGCTGAGGCGGCGGCGAAGTTCCTTGAGTGGCGAACTTTCTACGAGAAAGCCGAGTTCCATGATGCCTACTGAGGTGCAAAGTTCCTCTAAGTCGCTAAGGACGTGTGACGAAATGACAATCGTCATCCCGGCTTCCTGCAATACTTTGATGATTTCCCGAAACTGCATCCTGGCAAGAGGATCTAATCCGGAAACGGGTTCATCCAACAGCAGCAAAATCGGTTCGTGAATAATTGTCCGCGCCAGACTTAGGCGCTGTTTCATCCCCCGCGAGAGAGTGGCAATCATGCTATTGCGCTTACCCGTTAGCTGCACCAGTTCTAAAACTTCCCGCAGGCGCTGGCTGCGGTGTGGTTCTCGCAAGCGGTAGAGACGCCCAAAATAGTCTAGGTAGTCCCAGACTGTCAAATCGTCGTACAGGGGGAAGTCATCAGGTAGATAGCCGAGTCGCCGCTTCAGGGTAGGGTTGCTGTGATCGCGTTGCAGGCGATCGCCATTAATATAAATTTCACCTGTCGTTGGCTCTTCAGCCGCCGCCAACATCCGCAGCAAAGTTGTTTTACCGGCTCCATTCGGTCCAATTAGTCCATAGACTTCACCAGCTTTTACCTGTAAATCAATATCATTAACTGCAATATGTCGATCGAATTGCTTGGTGAGTCCACAAGTTTGAATTGCCAGTTCTTTTGCCATAGCTGCTGAGGGTTGACTGTAAGATGGCTTGCTTGAGTGCTAGCGTAGCCTTTACCTACAGCATTTGCCACGAGCGTTTCTGAAATTTAAACAAGATTGCAGAACCGATTAGCCTTGTAATTCCTTAATTTGTCCCAATTAGGATACTTTCAGGGGGATCAGACATTTTACTATTTGGTTCAGCTAGCACCTTCAAGCATAGAAGGCTCTTACAAGAGCGATCGCACTTTTGGCTCTGTGTCAATGCCGTTCGTTAATATTCGGATGCTCTGTTCTTCCAATCCTCAAATAGCACGCCTGTAATCTTTAATAATTCTCTGCAAGCATTTTAATTAATTTTATTTAATAAAGTTTACTGTTTTTTTGGACATTCACAACTCCAATACATTACATCATTTATTGAAAAAATATTTAATAAATTTGCTTGCGAATCAGCCTTAGATATTTTATTCTTTCATCTTGAACTTTCTTACTTGCAACTATTTAATAAATTTAAAAGAGGTTCAAAAGCCAGTTAGTAAAAGACACGAGTCCTAAATCAACTTCGACAATGGCACATAAATTATCCGATATCGAGCTGATAAAATGCTGAAAAATAGTATTGACATTTTATAGAGACGAAGGATTCGAGCGGCAATTTCTCCTTGTTAGCAGCATTGACTGAATGCTTTGCCCATTACATTATGAATGGTGTTATAACCAACTTCTCAGACATTCCGCTCCTGGCTGCCCTCACCGCCTTCTTTTTTGGCAGAAAGTTAGCAATCAGAGGAATTGCTGGTATTCCCACACCTATTTAGGTCTAGCTGGGCTTTAGCTCTAGCTGGGCAGATTGTAACTGAATCTGAACGTTTTTCAGGTACATTTCCCCTGTATGATTAATAACTCGCAAGAGTTTTGAACAACCTATGACACAGCAGAACTACCGTATTACCCTACTTCCCGGCGATGGCATTGGCCCTGAAATTATGGCAGTAGCGGTAGACGTGTTGAAACTTGTCGGGAAACAATTTGAGATTCAGTTTGAATTTCAAGAAGCCCTTGTGGGGGGTGCGGCGATTGACGCTACGGGAGAACCGCTACCCGCCCAAACGTTGGAAACATGCCGCAATAGCGATGCTGTTTTACTCGCTGCTATTGGCGGTTATAAGTGGGATAATCTCCCTCGCCATCAACGCCCGGAAACGGGTTTACTAGGACTCAGGGCTGGTCTTGGCTTATTCGCCAATTTGCGTCCCGCCAAAATATTACCCCAGTTAGTGGATGCTTCGTCCTTGAAACGGGAAGTGGTCGAGGGCGTTGATATCATGGTAGTGCGCGAATTGACTGGTGGTATCTACTTTGGGGAACCGAGAGGAGTTTTTGCTACGGAAACAGGCGAGAAGCGCGGCGTCAATACAATGGCTTATACGGAATCAGAGATTGACCGGATTGGGCGAGTAGCCTTTGAGACAGCGCAAAAACGCAGTGGGAAGCTATGTTCGGTGGATAAATCAAATGTGCTGGAAGTGTCGCAGTTGTGGCGCGATCGCATAACTGCGCTCTCTAAAGAATATCCAGATGTGGAATTGTCTCACCTCTATGTAGACGCCGCTGCTATGCAACTTCTTCGCTGGCCTAAACAATTCGACACAATTGTGACAGGTAATCTATTTGGTGATATCCTGTCTGATGCTGCCGCTATGCTTACCGGCAGTATTGGAATGTTACCTTCTGCCAGTTTAGGTGCATCTGGTCCTGGTGTCTTTGAACCCGTCCACGGTTCTGCCCCCGATATCGCTGGGCAGGATAAAGCAAATCCGCTGGCGCAGGTTCTGAGTGCAGCGATGATGCTGCGCTACGCCTTAGACCAGCCTGCTGCTGCCGACAGAATCGAGCAAGCGGTGATGCAAGTTCTGGATGAGGGCGATCGCACGGGTGACATTATGTCTGAGGGGATGAATCTTTTAGGGTGCAGTGCAATGGGCAATGCATTAATCCAAGCACTAGAAAAGCCTTAAGAAAATTTCATCCTCAACTGCAACAAAAATTGGTATACCTATTGCAGTTTGCAGGAATTGCACGGGTAGATTATAGACTAGCTCAAATAACAGGGGTAGACGAGTGGTTTACGCTTCACAGCAACGGTTAGAAAATCGGACGGAAAGGATAGATATCCCCGTGTTGCTAGACCCCAGCATCGTCAGAGCAGCTCGACAAATCTATCGGACTTACTCGGAAGTCCATCCAGACCGTATGCAGCGCCCTCTAGGGGTGGCAATCGATCGGTATACCTATCGGGGCAAGCTGATTTTTGCAGGCAAACCGATTCTGTTGCCGCAAGAATGTTTTGTGCCTTTTAGTCAAATTGAGTCGGAAATATATTAGTGATTAGTCTAAATTGTCCTTAGTCATGAGTCATGACCCACTACTAATGACCCATGACTCATGACCCGTGACTGATAACTAATTGCTATGGATGATTTGATGGCGTTGCCTGCTGCTGCGATTGTTTTTGCATTGGGTGCCTCAATTGGCAGTTTTCTCAATGTGGTAGTTTATCGATTGCCAGCAGGTTTATCGATTCTTTGGCCCCCTTCTCGTTGCCCGCAATGTCTGCATCGACTAGGTAAAGGTGAAAATGTCCCAATTGTCGGTTGGCTGCGGTTACGAGGGCGCTGTCGCCACTGTAAAAGCAAGATTTCCGGGCGCTATCCACTGGTAGAAGCGGCAACAGGGATGTTGTTTTTGCTAGTTTTCTTGACGTTTGGCATTTCGGTGCAAACGCTAGGATATTGGGCTTTTTTTAGCTGGCTGTTAACACTATCGCTGATCGATTTAGACACAATGACATTGCCCAATCCACTTACTCAAACCGGCTTAATTTTGGGTTTAGTGTTTCAGGCGATCGCAGGTTTTCTGCCAGCAGCAAGTTGGGCGGAAAGTGCAAATCATTTGATGTCAGGCATTGTGGGTGGTGTAGTCGGAATTTGGTTGTTTGACATCATTGCTTTTGCGGGAGCGATCGCTTTTGGACGAGCGGCAATGGGTGGAGGAGATGCTAAACTGGCGGCAATGATGGGAGCCTGGTTGGGCTGGAAGAATTTGCTACTGGCTGGGTTTTTGGCTTGTGTAGTGGGAGCCTTTGCCGGTGGGGGAGCGATCGCGCTTGGCTGGCTTGACCGGCACCGCCCCATGCCGTTTGGTCCCTTCCTAGCACTGGGAGCGCTTTTGGCAGCTTTTTGGGGTGAGGCGATTTGGTCTGCTTACCTGCAACTCTTTTTCCCCCTCAATTAACGCATTCCCCCTGCCCTGATTTACCGCAATACTGCCGTATTGTAAGATATTCCAGTGTCTTGGATTACCCTAAAAACAAATTGCGCTCGCTGGGAAGCTGAATTAATGCAGCAAATGCTAGCGGCTCATCAAATTCCTAGTCGGATTCTCGACCTCGGTGTGGCACCTTATTTTGGTGCGGGGAGTCCTACTGCCTTACAGGTGCGATCGCAGGATCGGTGGGCCGCTCTGCTATTATTGAGTCCGATTCAGGAAGAGCAAGCTTAAAGCGTAGGAAAATCATTTTAATAAGAGGAATTAACCGTTTTCATGTCTCTATTTGATTGGTTTGCAAATCGACGAAAATCAGAGCCAATTAGTGAACAGCGGCAAGAGCGTGAGATTGCGGATGGGCTGTGGACAAAGTGCGAGGCATGTAGTGTCCTTGCTTATACCAAAGACCTCCGCTCAAACAATATGGTTTGCCTGGAGTGCAACCATCACAACCGGGTGTTCAGCGATGAACGCATCCGCCAGCTGATCGATGCCAATACCTGGATGCCGTTGGATGAACAGGTGTTTCCCACCGATCCGTTGAAGTTCCGCGATCGCAAACAATATTGCGATCGCTTGCGAGAAACTCAAGACAAAACTGGCTTGGTGGACGCCGTGCAGACAGGAATGGGGCAATTGGAAAACTTGCCTGTCGCCCTCGGTGTCATGGACTTCCGCTTCATGGGCGGTAGCATGGGTTCTGTCGTCGGAGAAAAAATTACCCGCCTGATTGAACGAGCTACCTGGGAAAGAAAGCCGGTCGTGGTTGTCTGTGCCTCCGGCGGTGCCAGGATGCAGGAGGGAATGTTAAGTCTGATGCAAATGGCGAAAATCTCCGGAGCCTTGGAGCGTCATCAAGAAGCCAGACTGCTGTATATCCCGGTTCTCACTCACCCTACAACGGGAGGCGTCACGGCTTCTTTTGCCATGTTGGGAGACATCATTCTCGCAGAGCCAAAAGCCACAATTGGCTTTGCAGGGCGTCGCGTGATCGAACAAACCTTGCGAGAAAAGCTCCCCGATGATTTTCAAACTTCTGAGTATTTGCTCCAGCACGGTTTTGTAGATGCTATTGTGCCCCGCACTCAGTTAAAGAAAACTCTAGCCCAACTCATTCGGCTACACCAATTTCTCCCCCCTGCACCGCCCCCCGTTCCCCTGTCAGAAACGATCGACTCCGAGCGTCCAGTTTCTAGATTGATCCCAAGCAACTAGACAGGGAAGGGAAAGCGACCGCAAGAGTGGGATGATATTGATATTAGAGCGGTTCAATCTCTCTCAATCATCATGGGTTTTGCAGACCTGTCCATTGCCGAAATCGCAGCAGACTATAACCTCCCAGTAGAGGAGGTTTTCAAGCTGTGCGAACAATTGGGAATCGCCTATAAAACCCAACAGAGCCGTCTGGCTCTGGAGGATGCCAAGGCCATCATTTCTAAGATTCTGTCTCAAAAGCAGGGATCGGGCACGGACGGAGGGTAAAATTAATCCCGACCAACTATCCTGAGTCCCAACAGTCGATTTTCCTTTTTGGCAATCGGCTTGCTTCTTTTTGTCCAGATGATTGGTTGAGAAGCCTGCAACTTAGGGGTCGGCTTACTAAGATTGAGTCCAGCTGTGTTGTGGATCAAAAACTCGCACCAAATTTCTTAAGGAGAACCATGCTTAAGCGATACATAAGTCTGGCTTTAGCCACTGTAATTTTCACCTTCGGATTGCTTGTCACTCAGGTAATGGCAGTCGAACTAACTGACGAAGTTCGCACTGTAAAATTAAACGATCGAGGACAGCAGGTGACATTAAACCTAAAACAAGTCGCCGAAGGCAAACGCCTATTTAACTATGCCTGCGCTTCGTGCCATGCTGGGGGCGTTACCAAGACTGATTTCAACGTCGGTCTAGGTCCGGACGATTTGGCTGGGGCAACCCCACCGCGCGACAACATTGCCGCTCTGGTGGATTATATGCATCATCCCACGACCTACGATGGGGAAACTGCAATCTCTGAAGTACACCCCAGCATAGAGAGTTCCGATATTTATACGGTGATGAGAAATCTCACAGATGATGACCTGTTTAAGATCGGCGGTCATATCCTTCTACAGCCGAAAATCCTCGGCGAACAGTGGGGAGGCGGTAAAGCCGTGCGCTAAGTAAAATTATGAGTTATGAGTTATGAATTTTGAATGCATTCATAACTCATAATTTTTACATTTTGTCAATCTGTAACACGGTCAATGCTGCGTCAATTCTTCTCACTTCGCCGTTTATTTTTGATTTTGGGCATCTGCTGGGGCGTCTGGATGGTCAGTTTACCGGCTCAAGCCGCAGCCTCCTACGTTCGGCAGTACCTGCGAGTTACCGAACCAATTTCCCTAGACTTAGATGGGCAAGGTCAGACTCGCCAGTTTTCTGTGGAAGATTTCTCGGCAGGGAAGCAGTTATTTGAACAACACTGTCTAAATTGTCATGTCGGCGGTGCTACCCTGCCAAATCCAGCCGTGTCTTTGTCCCTGAAGGACTTGAATGGTGCCACTCCACCCCGCGACACCATCAACAGCATCGTGGCTTTCCTTCGACAGCCGATGACCTACGACGGGAGCGAAGAAAGCTTTTGGTGTCGTCAAGTACCGGAAAGTTGGATGCCGCGACAGGAGGTGGAAACGATAGCAGCCTTTGTTGTTAGAGCCGCGCAGGTAGCACCGGGATGGGGTACAAATGATTTCTGATCTTCGTGCCGATTCAGGATGCATCTGCCAATGCCTCCGATTGATAGAAAGCAAAAATGCTTTAATTTTCTACAGAATGTAAGCGTTAAAGCTAAAATACTACTAAACAAAATTAATTGACAATTTTGGGAGGAAACGATGAGATTGAGAATGGCAATTCCACGAAGCTTAGGTTTACTAATTTGCACAATTCTGCTAGTAGTCTCTAGCTTTGTGTTGTCAGCTTCTCCTGCATCAGCAGAAACCTATACGATTAAAATGGGCACAGATGCCGGGATGTTGAAGTTTGAACCGGCTAAACTCACAATCAAGCCGGGTGACACAGTAAAATTTGTCAATAATAAACTAGCTCCCCATAATGCTGTTTTTGATGATAAGGGAGTGCCAAACGGAGATAAAGCGCTGGCTAAAGATCTGTCTCACACCAAGTTGCTAAACTCTCCAGGAGAATCCTACGAAACGACTTTCCCCTCTGACACACCACCAGGCACCTATACGTACTATTGTCAACCTCACAGAGGCGCTGGGATGGTTGGTAAAATCACCGTCGAGGGTTAATAGAACCGTTCCTTTAGACTGGCAATTCAATCATAATCACCCTTGAGGTTTAAGATTTCTTCTCCTCTTTGGTGATAGAAAAAGCCTTGAAGAAGCTTAGAATAGTTCTGCAAGGCTTTTTTTTATGACTGTACCTGTTAAGAAGAGGAGAATCAAGTTGAGGAAACTGTTATCGGTTTTACTGTTGACGATTGCGGTGTTGACAGTTGCCTTGACTCGCCCAGCCAATGCAGCTGATACAGTCAGTGGTGCTAAAATTTTCAGCGCTAACTGCGCTGCTTGCCATGTGGGCGGCGGTAACGTGATTATGGCTAATAAAACTTTAAAGAAGGATGCCCTAGACAAGTATGGGATGTACTCGATGGATGCCATTGTCAACCAGGTAATGAATGGTAAAAATGCTATGCCAGCCTTCAAAGGACGTCTGAATAAACAACAAATTGAGGATGTTGCTGCCTATGTCATGGAAAAGGCTGCACAGGGCTGGTAGTCTGACAATAATTTCTTCATGCACCATGATTAAACCCCTCTAATGTCCCTAGAGGGGTTTATTTATTGCCTCTACCTTCTCACCGAGAGCCTCTCATACTAGATATCTATCCAGAGGTGAAAAGACAGCTAGGAAGAAATTAAGTTATGTTGTTTCCAGCTTTTGCTTGGATAGTTAGGAAAGACGCCTGTGGTTCCTTTACGTGATGATAATCCTACACGCCTCACTCCGTATGTCACTTATGGACTGATTGCTGCGAATATTTTGGCTTTTATATATGAGTTGACTTTGGCTCCACAACAGCTGGAAGGTTTTTTTCGCCTTGCCGCTGTGGTTCCTAGAGAGTTATCTGCTAGCTTTAGTGGCATACCCGTGAATCAGCCGGTACCGGAGTGGCTGACACTGGTGACATCGCAATTCTTGCACGGCGGGTTTTTACACCTTGCCGGTAATATGCTGTTCCTCTGGATTTTTGGCAATAACGTTGAAGACAAGCTGGGTCACGTTAGGTACTTAATTTTTTACCTGACTTGCGGGATTCTAGCGGCTTTAACTCAGTGGTATTTTTCAATGAACTCTGGCATTCCTTCCTTGGGGGCCAGTGGCGCGATCGCGGGTGTTTTAGGAGCCTACATTCTCAGATTCCCTAATATACAAGTGCTAACATTAATTCCTCTGGGTATCTTCTTCACCACGATTCGCGTTCCTGCTGTTTTCTTCCTCGGTTTTTGGTTTGTTCAGCAGGCTTTTTATGGTGTTGCGAGTCTGAATGCGCCTGCGAATATTGGTATGGAGCAAGGTGGAGTTGCCTATTGGGCACACGCTGGTGGCTTTGTTTTCGGGGCAATCTTAGCACCGCTGTTGGGATTGTTTTCTTCCAATTCGGACAATCATCCAGAACAACAAACTTTTTAGCAAGCGGTTCTTGGCGGAACTGCATATTTTGACAATCAGGAAAACAGGAAAAGCAGTCACTTCTTCTCCTGTGCTACAACCAAGAATCTAAACAGGTTTTTTTAGACGCTTTACAGCTTGTTTTTTTTACGAATGGCTAACTGCTCATTACCTTTCTACAATGAGCGGTTAGCCATTTGTCATTAGCGGTTTCTATTTGGGATGGATATCCGAACCAGATTTGCGATGATTAGCGCTTAATGTACTCATTTGGCACTTTTTCGGATCGAGAAGGGGAAGGTTCTAATTCTTCTTCTTCTTCTATGTCGGCTTCAATGTCCTCATTGTTCACACTGGGAACCTGTACTGGCGTGTCTACCGCATTGATGAGCGCTCCTACGAGTGGTAGTTCTGCTTCGGTCAATTGATCGACTGCCTCTACCAAAATACTCTCCTGAGTGAAACCGGGTCGAGTCACCAGCACGATACCATCGGCGTAGGGTTCCAATAGGAGAGCATCGTTGCACCGGCTTAAGGCGGGGGTATCGAGAATCACCAAGTCAAAACGACCTCGCGCATCTTCGATCAGCCGCCTGAGTTCGCTGGATTCTAAAATGGCAGCAGCATTACGTACCGGGCCGGGACTAGGCACCACGTATAGGTTCTCAATATCTGGAACTAAACGGATACACTCACTTAACTGAGTGTAGTACCGTAGGGGTTCTAGACTAGCACCTGGATCGGGAGAGACTTTCAGGAATTTTGACTCAGAAGGCGATCGCAAATCAGTTTCTATCACTAGAGTGCGCTTGCCAGCACAAGCCGATGCGATTCCAAGGTTATAAGCATTGACTGTCTTACCCTCTTGGCTAATTGTGCTGGTCAATAACACAACTTTCAAAGGTTGATCGCTGGCTCGCCGCAGATTGCTGCGGAAGCGTTCGTAATACTCGTGATAAACAGAATCCTGCTGGAGCAGAACTGGCGTTTCGCCCAATTGCGGATCTTGGAGGGCAACGAAAGGCACTTCACCCAGCACCAGCACATCCCGTTGTCGTAGTGCCGCCCGCACTTCCTCGACCGTGTAGAACGTGCCATCCAGCATCGCTAACAGGAAAATCAATCCGCCACCCACTAATACCCCGACCAAAGCTCCCACGGCTACCGTTATCGGTAAGCTTTGGCTCTTTTGCTCGCTAGCGGCAACTTGTGGCGGTTGGGCAATGGTGAGACTGCTGACCGTCTCGGCTTCTGCTGCCTTGGCATCTACTAATGCCACCTGCATCTTATCGTACAGACCTTGTTTGAGCTGAACCTGCTGTTGTAGTCGGGCTTGATCCAGCTGTTTATTGGGGATTTTTACATATTCGGCACGGAGTTGCTGCTCGGTTTTGCGACTAGCCTGTAGTTGCTGTTGCAGCGTTTCGCGCTGGGTTTGTAAAGCTACCAGCGTGTTTGCCATACCTTGGCGCGTGGGGTCAAGGCTGCTGTCTCTGCGAATTTGGCTGGGGGGCAAGGGCGCTGCTACACCGCCTCCACCCATCACCTCCGATGCTCGCGACGATAGCAGTTCGTTGTAGGCTGTTAGCTGTTTTTTCAGCTGAATGATTTGAGGATGCTCCTGCCGCAAATCCCGGCTGAGAATTTGCAGTTGGGTTTCAGTTTGATGAATTTGCGATCGCAAGCTGTTAATAATTGGGTCAGCACTCAAGGCAGAAGACGTGTAAGCTTCAGCCGCCGTCAAACCCAACTTGTTTTGCAGACTGCGAA
Source organism: Coleofasciculus sp. FACHB-542 (assembly GCF_014695825.1). NCBI lineage: Bacteria > Bacillati > Cyanobacteriota > Cyanophyceae > Coleofasciculales > Coleofasciculaceae > Coleofasciculus > Coleofasciculus sp. FACHB-542. Next base: position 20,330 of record NZ_JACJPB010000040.1, read on the forward strand.
TTTGGGTATCAATTCCCTCCAAAGTCATCTGAAGCTGACGTTGCTGCTCTTGGCTACCAGAAATTGCACCCAGTGTCCTCCCATCCTGAGCGGCAACCAGTGCGGGTCCCTCCTGGCGAATATACTGCTCTAGTCTCTGTTGCGCCTCTCGAAGTTGCATCTCAGCAGGAGATAACCGGGCACTGATGGAGTCAATAATCGCTCGTAGCCGGGAGCTGTTAATCAAACGGCTCTGTTCCACCATTCCCTGCATTAGCGCTTCCAAGGTGGCACCCGCCCGCTTCGGGTCGCTATCGCTGTAAGAAACTTGAATAACCTTCGGTCCGTCCTCCTCCGGCAGCTTTACTTTCGCATTTTTAGCAATTTGTGCTGTGTCTGCTTTCACCCGCGTTGCTGCTGCTTTGACCACATTCTCTGCTAGCAGCGTATCCTCATTCAGCTCTTGACCCTGCTTTTGAATCGCTTGCGTCGTCGTTGAAAATGGTGCAATCGGCCCGTTATAAGCCAGCACCCCTGTGGCCTTGAAAACAGGAGCTGGTGCTGGTTGTATACCCATGACGGCTGACGCACCGACAATGATAGTAAAACCAGCTAATCCAATCCATTTATGTTGATCTAGGGCGATCAGATAACGCTTAACAATAGGAGGAGTCATGGTCGTTTTTGGGCCTAGGGGCTAATGAGGAAATCAGGAGTAGAAACAAGTAGAAATCAAAAGTTCACGCTAAATATTTTTCTTATTTTGCTGCTTTGGCTCGATATTTTCTAACATTTAATTTCTTAGATATTTTTGGTTTCAGGTAGCATTTATTACCAGCTTCTCTAGTCGGAGTTATTGTTACTATCAGTCGTCGGACCAAACAGATCGGTAGCACTTTCTCTTAGCTGGTCAAAAAATAGCAGGAATCCCAAAATATCCCGGAAAGGTTGAGTAAAAGTACTCAAGGCATAAGTGATTTTACCAACCAAGTTACGGCCCACCACAATGACATCGTTGTTCCTTAGGGGGACATTTTGAGCAATGTTTCCCAGTAGCGCTGCTTTCCCATCTATTTTCTGAGTCACTGCTTTGCCGCGTTCGGGATCGAATCGAATCAGGGCAATATTTCGCAGGTTAGAATTATCTGGGCTAGGGCCAATCGCGCTTAAAGCATCAACAAATGTACTACCGTTGGGCAAGCTAATACTACCAATTCCCCCACCAGCGTAGCTCAAAACTCGGATGTTGATCTGCTGCTGAGACACAGTAGAACGAGAAACTAGCGAGCGATCGTAGTTTTGCTCCGTGGCAACTTCTAGCTTCGGGATGACTACTGCATCGCCATCTTGTAAGCGTAAATTGGGGAGTGACTGTCCATTTAGCAGCGGCGTAAACAAATCAACCCGTTGCTCAATTGTCGAGCCATCAATCCGGGCGCGACGCACCAAAACCGATCGCAGATCTCCGAGATTAGTGCTGCCACCAGCGATTAGCAATGCCGCAGAAAGTTGAGCGCCAGGAGCCAGGGTGTAAAAACCAGGTCTAACGACTTCGCCGCTGATAGTAACTTGGGCTGGACGTTGACCTGCCAGCGTTACAGTGACAGCGGGATCGATGACAAAGCGGTTTAATCCCAAGCGAATTTTTTCCTGGGCTTCTTCCAGAGTCAGACCCAGTACAGATATTTTCCCTAATAGGGGTGCCACGATGTTTCCTTCCGCGTCAATGACGCTTTGAAAACTCAAGTCTGGAAAACGCTCAACCAACGCCGAAATCGTATCTCCCGTTCCCAGCAGGTAGCGATTATTAAACTGGGTCGGCTGTCCCTCAAACGGCTGAGGCGGTGGATAACCCAGCGGTGGTGGTGGACTGGTGGGATCGATAGGAGCTGCTGGAATCACCACCGGCGATTGTATGTTCTCGTTGGTATTAGGGGGAGGAGGTGGAGGCGGCAAGGGAGGTGCAACCGAGTTGGGTAATGTGGGTAAAGTTTGACTCATCCCTCTACCAGCAAAAGTCCCTGAGTGCAGCATCCAGAGTAGGACACTACTCGGCAACGTGTAGACAGTCGTGTGGAGAGTGAAGAGAAAGAAGGCGGTGAAGCGGTGCAACCGGCCTCCAGGAGTGCGAGACATAAGTATATTCACTAAGACCTTAGGGAACCGATCATCAAATTTATCAGTTATAACTCACTGTGCAACTTTCTTTGCATTCTCAACAAAGCGATCGCGTCTTGAAGTTCCTCCCCAGAAATTCATCCCGCGATGTTTTAGACTGGCACGATTGCAAATCCTAAAACCCTTATGGAGCTTTAGGTTCCCTTCCAACATCCTTGGATCAAGATGCGATAAACTTCTACCCGTTAGAAAGCCGTTTGGCTTCTAAACTCCACCGGGTTGCATCAAGGGTGACAATTCTCAAAAAGTTGCACAGATTGCACAGAGTGTAGTTATCAGTAAATTCATTCTTCAAATCCAAGCGAGTCAAGCAAATTTCTCCTCCCACTCTCAACTCATAACTCTTTCATCAAAGCAGCTTGAACCGTTTGACCGAGCGATTTAGCCAGTGGTAGAGCTGTGTCAACCTCAGCCAAAGGCTCCATCGGTATCAAGATGCTAACAGCAACCCAAGGCAAGCGGCGACGGTGCAATTGAGCCATTTGATCCGCCCAGAACCAACCACTAGGAGACGGATTGCCTCCTCCAGGCCAAGCGTACCACTGAAGCACGGCGAAGGTCTGCTGCCGAGTCCAACCGCGAAAGAAACGAGCTTTAACATCGGAAGATGTCGGACGTGTAGCAGAAGTTCCAGATTCTGTAGTGTTTTGGGTTCCCGTTTGTGCTTGAGTTTCAACCTTAAACTGCAACCGCTGCTCTTGATCGGTCTGCCACTCTTTAAACCCATTAATATCCATCCACTCAACCTCTGGTTGAGCCTTGCGATCTTCTTGAGGCAAAAGCAGCAAAGTTACCTGGGTTTTTTCATCCTGCTGGAGTTCCTGAATCGACCATTTATGACCGCCAATCGTTACGGTATCCTGTTGTTGAGTCTGCCAGCCGGGAAGCGCTAGACCAGCCTGCCGTATATTTTTGAGTTGTTGGAGGTTGGTCACTCGTGGGGGATTTGCCCAAGACCAGCGTCCTGTCAAGTAACTAGGAACTGCGCCAATTGCCATCAGTCCGACAAGAAAACTCAGTAAGACGACTTTAGAAAATTGAAAGCGCTGCAATTTCTTGGGCAGTTTCATGCTTCATCCTTCTGAGGCTCATCTGAAATATATCGATCGATCGCATTGAGTAGAAGCACAATTAACCCCAACATACAGGCAGAATAAACATCACCGCCCCAGCCTTCGTGCAGCCAATCAAAAGTTTTTTCTTGGCCAGTACCATGAAAGAAAGTTAGCAGCGTATTGCGGACGATATTACCAGTAACGCTAATGACTACTGCACCGACGACTAACAAAATCGTCTTCGTACGAGATGCCCAAGCACCCGTCCAGTAAAGCAACATCAAGGTTACATAAAGACTGGTGAATAACATCTTAAGTCCAGCGCAGAAAGGCGCAACTTCTACAATTCGTCCGCCTACGAATAAGTAAATCTGGTTGACAGTAACATTCATCCCGAACTGAGTCAGGATGAAACCAGCTGTTGCAGCAATGAATCGCTGGAGGGGCAAGGTATAGGGAGCTAGTAAGTAAGGAATTTGGGTCGGCGTTGCCAAAAATACGAGTAACAAGGGAAAGCCTTGAAGTTTGAAGCCAGGAACTCCTTTCAGCCACAGACAAAGTCCAGCTAATACAGCAGGAAAGGATAAATTTATCAGGTCAGTAATGCCGCTGAGATAAAATACTCCGCCCAAGGCTAGCAAGGCTGCGCCTAGTGGATGACTTGTATCTGGTAACTGACGCCATTGTTGTCGATTTGACCAGGTTATATAGGCGGCAAAAGGCAACCCAATTAAACCGTGGCTGTAATATTCATGTTCAATACTGATATTTTTGTTCAACCAGCCATCGTACCAGTGCCATAACAGTGGAGCATACAGAATCACCAGCAAAGCAACAATGGTTCCTTCTAGCAAGTAACGCTCAATAGCAATCGGAATCTTTCGCTCAAAATGCATAGTTTGACCTTAATTTTCTAAGCTTTTTTAATGCTAAGCGCAAAGTTAGAATCATTATTCTTAGCGTTTTTTACATTGAAAATTCATCAGGTTCTCACACACAAGGTTTGCAAAGTATCAATGACCTGATGGACTTGGGTATCGCTTAAGCCTGGATACATCGGTAAGGATAAAATTTCCAGTGCTAGAGCTTCGGCTTGGGGGAAGTCTCCGGCTTGATAGCCGAGATTCTCGAAGGCGGGTTGAAGATGACAGGGAATGGGGTAGTGGATGCCGGTTTGAATACCAACAGCCGCTAGTTTGTCTTGAATCGTCTGCCGGTCGAGGGGACAAGCTTCAGTGACACGAACAACATAAAGGTGATAAATGTGACCGTTGCCACTTTGGTTTTGGATGGGGAAAATTCCAGAGTTTGCCAGCGGCTTCAATAAGGCGTCGTACTGCTGGGCTGCTTGGTTACGTGAGTAGTTCCAGTCGGCAAGATGAGGGAGTTTGATGTTGAGGACAGCGGCTTGCAGGGTATCAAGTCGGCTATTGGTACCGGGTTCAGTGTGGTAATACTTACGGGAACACCCGTAATTGCGGAGCGATCGCATTTTCTTCGCGACTGCTTCATCATTGGTAATGACCATGCCTCCATCTCCTATTGCCCCCAAATTTTTACTGGGATAGAAGCTAAAAGCTGCTGCTTTGCCAATCGAACCAGCACGATAACCTTCTCGCTCTGCCAGGTGAGCCTGAGCCGCGTCTTCAAATACAATCAGGTTGTGGGTGTTGGCGAAGTCCAAAAGTTGACGGGGCGAAACCATTTGCCCATACAGATGCACTGGAACGATCGCTTTGGTTTTGGCTGTGACTGCTTTTTCGGCGGCTGTAAAGTCAATTAGCGCAGTTTGAGGGTCGCAATCGACTAAAATCGGTGTGGCACCAGCATGGACAACGCCGATCAGAGTGGCGATGAAGGTATTGGTGGGTAAAACGACCTCATCCCCGGCACCAATACCACAGGCTTCTAATCCGAGCGCTAGCGCATCTGTTCCCGAAGCGACCCCAATGCCATAAGCCACACCACAGGCACTGGCAAACGCCGCCTCAAAGTCAGCTACAGCCTGACCTAATATAAAATCTCCTCGTTGAATCGTACCCCGCACTGCCTCCTCTATCTGTGTTTGAAGAGGCTGGTGTTGGAGTTGAAGATCCACAAAAGGAACTGCTGTCGTAATATTGTTCATACGGTATGAGAATTCAGTGTGAGAATTAAAGTTACCGAGAGTTTTTAGGGTTTTGGAATCGCCAACAAGAATGCCTTTTGAGGTATCAACAGCACTGATTGGAAGAAAAGCTTAGGCTTTTAGAGCGATCGCTTCCATAAAGTTTTCCCGATTGATCCAGCTAAAGACCAGTTTAAGCCAGACCAATACTCCCTGTATGAAGAGAAAGTAAAGCTTTTATATTGAGAATAGTTACAATATAAACGGTAAATTCTCTACGCAGAATTTAATCAATTTTTATGTCATAAGTACGTAGTCGAGTTTTCCAAATATAAAAAGGGCTAATCAGGCTATTAATAAAAAGCTCCATTTGGCAAGCAGCTACAATATCATCTTTCAACGAAAATTTATACTTGATTAGATGAAATAATATTTTACGTAAATCGTTAACCATATACATAAAAAAAACGGCGGGTCGCTGCCAAGGTTTGAAACTAAGCATCCGAGTCCGATGGCGGCTCAAACCAATCCCTCGACATAATTTGATTAAATAGTCTTTCTCTAAGCGCCAGTGGGGAATTCGATGGTGAATACACATTTCAGGGTTGTACCAAATTTCCCATCCAGCTTGTTGAATATGTAATAGCGCTTCCAAATCTTCTCCTGCCAGCATATTGTCGCCAATTCGCCCGTGAAGAATAAAATTTTTCGGCACGCTTTCCAGCCAGACTTGGCGACGCACAACTAATCCAGCTCCAGGTGGTAGAACCTTTTTGTGGGGTTCGTAGCATAGAGCATTTGTTCCCCTATCTGCAATAGCGAGCAGACAAGCGATTTCTTCAAAATTTTTGGGAGGAGTCCCTTGCAAGTCACCATAAATGCGGCTCCCATAACCGCCAACTTTCGGATGATTTTGCCCGAATGTGTATGCTGCCGAAACCCACGTAGATGTTGGTAAATTATCGTCATCAAGAAATCCAATCAACTTACCTCTGGCTTCTTGGACTGCACGTTGACGGGAAAAGGCAAGTCCTTGTTGGGGTTCAAAACAATATCTTAAAGGATAAGCGAAAGGCCAGTTTGCTTGGTATTCTCGAACAACTTTGGCGGTGTTGTCTGAGCTGTTATTATCAACAACTAAAACTTCCCAGACAAATTGCTCGGTATGAATTTGCGATCGCAGTCGCTCTAAGACATCAGGTAAACGGTCTTCCCCGTTATAAGTCGGAATGGCTACAGTAAAATCAACAGACATCGGTTTCAGAGCAGTTTTTTCAGATACGCGATCGTAATTAAGCATATGTTACATTCCTAAGCTTAATGATGCTCTTCTATACTCTTAGTATGCCCAGAAGTACTGGTTGAAATCGCAACCCCACGAACATAATTAGGACTGCGCGAATTGCCAACATTATCGAGAAGCTCTGCCCTTTGCAAACAAGATCGAAGATGCAGATGCAAATTTAATTTTTCTGGTTTCAGCACTGCCTAATCTGGAAGATCGTCGTCAGCCGCTGATGACGCGGGGAGATGACTCGGCTGTGGGTAGATGCCGGAGAAAAATCGACATTTGACGATTCAAAGCCAGATTGACGCTCCACGAGGCGCCAGGGACGCTAGGTTTTCTCGTGGCACCCTGAACGTTGGGGTTATGAGATGGGCACGACAAAGTAAGAGTCGCCTCTTATAAAGTTTAACTGCATTGGCGGCAGTGAAGTTTCAGACAGCGATCGCCAACATTGTACGGATATCGCTAGTACCATTCACCACAATCAAAAGGTAGAAATTTAGGGTAAGGTTTATTTTCCTTGAGAGCATGATTTCTGGATGAGGGGATTAGCTGGGATGACAAAAAATTACGCTTGCTAAATTTTCCAGGAATCCTTGGTATGCCTTATCTAGCGCCCTTCCGGAATATGCGGAACTAATGAGGTGGTGCCGCTCGTACCGAGAATTGGCATCTGTGTAGCAATGTTCTAGCAGTGAATCCCATTCGGGTTGGATGCGATCGCTTACCAAAAATCAGCTTTCACCATACCTCATTCAAATCCAACTCAAATCCAGGTAGCACATCCTCGCCAGATAGAGTTAAAGGAAACTCCAACACCTCTACATCTTGCCCTAAACGGTAAATTTCTACCTGCTTCGTCTTTGGATCAATCAGCCATCCTAAGCCAACGCCGTTGGTGATGGCGTTCATAGGCTGCACGGGTGATGCCTGAGTCGGTGAACTCAATTATGAAGATTGCTCAACTTGGCTTTCAGATGGCTGATTGGTGTATGGATGCGATCGCTCTTCACCCTGTTTTTCCAGTCAAAGTGCGATCGCTGTTGAATTTTTGAACCGCGTTGGCGAAGCCTGCGCGAAGCGCTTAGACGCGAAGGACGCAAAGTAAGAAAAGAGAGGCGCTTAAGCGTTTTTAATGACCGAGTAATTTGTCTCGTAGATGCTTAATGCGATCGCGGTATTTTGCAGCCTCTTCAAACTGCAAATTCTTTGCTGCTTCCTTCATTTGCGCTTCCAGTTGGGTAATCAACTCTGGAATATTCTCTAAAGGCAAATCGTCCGCCTGTTCGTAAATTTCTTCCAACTGTTGAGAATTCAGCCGCCGCGAAACATCTAGGTAAGCCAAAATTGAGTTATTGACTTTTTTGATAATCGGCTGGGGTGTAATGTTGTGCATTTTGTTATATGCCATCTGAATCCCCCGCCGCCGGTCGGTTTCGTCGATCGCTTTGATCATGCTATCGGTGAGATTATCAGCATAGAGGATCGCTTGACCCCGGATGTGACGAGCGGCGCGACCAATGGTTTGAATGAGCGATCGCTCTGCGCGTAAGAAACCCTCTTTATCTGCATCTAAAATCGCCACCAGAGAAACTTCCGGCAAATCCAACCCTTCTCGCAGCAAGTTAACCCCAATTAGCACATCGAAATTGCCCTCACGCAACTCTTGCAAGATTTCAATTCGCTCAATCGAGTTAATCTCTGAGTGCAGATAGCGGACTCGAATTCCTCGTTCTTGTAAATATTCTGTCAAATCCTCCGCCATGCGCTTAGTTAAGGTAGTAACTAGCACCCGTTCTCGCTTGTCAATCCTGTCTTTAATCTCACCTAACAAGTCGTCAATTTGTCCTTCCGTGGGACGTACAAAAATTTCTGGATCGAGTACGCCAGTCGGACGGATCACCTGTTGTACAATTCGATCCTCTGACTGTTCTATCTCCCAGTTACCGGGAGTTGCAGAAACAAAAATACACTGATTTACCTTCTCCCAGAACTCCTCTGACTTCAGAGGACGGTTATCAGCCGCACTGGGGAGGCGAAAACCATGTTCAATCAGCACTTTTTTTCGTGCTTGGTCGCCATTGTACATCCCCCGAATTTGCGGGACGCTGACGTGAGATTCATCCACCACTAACAGCCAATCTTTAGGAAAATAATCAATCAAGGACTCTGGCGGTTCTCCCGCACGCCGTCCTGCTAGATGTCGGGAGTAGTTCTCAACGCCGTTGCAATATCCGACTTCCCGCAACATTTCCAAATCGTAGCGAGTGCGCTGATCGAGTCGTTGCGCCTCTAGTAATTTCCCAGCTTTTTCTAATTCTTCCAGCCGATCTTTGAGTTCCTGTTCAATGTCATTACAAGCGGCTTCTAGCCGATCTTCTGGGGTGACAAAGTGACGCGCTGGGTACACATTTACGGCGTCCATACTCTGAAGGATTTCGCCGGTTACGGGGTCAACGTAGCGAATGGCGTCAATTTCATCTCCAAAGAATTCTACGCGAATAATCCGATCTTCGTAAGCCGGGCCAATTTCCAGCACATCGCCCCGAACTCGGAACTTTCCTCGCCCCATTTCTACATCGTTGCGGCTATACTGCACGGAAGCTAAATCTCGCAGCAACTCGCGTTGATTCACTTCTCGCCCCATCTTTAAGGGAATCGCGGCTTTGAGATATTCCGAGGGAATTCCCAAACCATAAATACAGCTAATAGAAGCCACAACAATGACATCGCGCCGCTCAAAAAGCGATCGCGTGGCTGAGTGTCGCAACATATCAATTTCGTCGTTAATTGCGGCACTTTTCTCGATATAAGTGTCGGTGACGGGAATATACGCTTCTGGCTGATAGTAGTCGTAGTAACTGACGAAATACTCCACCGCGTTTGGGGGAAAGAACTCCCGCAATTCGTTACACAATTGAGCGGCGAGCGTTTTGTTGTGCGCCAGCACCAGCGTGGGTCTGCCGACATTTTCAATAACCGCTGCTACTGAGAATGTCTTGCCCGTTCCCGTCGCTCCCAGTAGGGTTTGAAAGCGATCGCCTTTTTGGACTCCTTTTGTGAGTTGCGCGATCGCATTCGGCTGATCGCCCGTCGGTTGAAAGGGAGCTTGCAGACAAAATTGCGTCATACAGTTTTAAGAAGCTTTAAGAAAATTGTTTTTCGTGCCTGGAGCTTGATCGGCACATTACCAGATATCTAGCCTCTCTCATCCTAGCCATTTGCCCTCTTCTATGCCTTGCTCATCTAAGCGATCGCCAGAAATAAATCCTAACTTGTCACTGTTATGCACGTTTATCGCCAACAGCATAATTGTTTTAACAAATATTGACAATTCTTATCTTTTGTATTCGAGCGGTAAAGCGATCGCTGATTCGTTTATTGGCTTCAACATTGCTTGCAAATGAAATTGTGTCATGCAAGTTTTTTGCAACCTCACTTTAGTCGCACTTTGGACTAAATTACTTCTCCCCCTTTACTTGATTAGCACTCCCTCTACAACTTTGAAAAGCCGCTTGTTTCTAGCGGTGCAGGGGTGCTTCCATTGCAAAGGTTCGAGAAAGCTGTTGAAGGGAACTTATGAATGGGATAATGATCCCACGTTTTTAGCCGAGACAAGATTTCCTATTGTAAAAATTAAGAATTTTTTTAAATTATCATCTACCTTTAGCCGTAGGAAATACTCATTCTTTGAGCATAGGTAAAGAGTAATAATAGCGATCCCCATTTTTTCTGTCTGGGGGCAGAAGGCTGTGTAAACAAAACTAGATACATTGAATACATAGAAGCAAAAGAAGACTGCGGCAATAACGCAAATTTAACGCATCTTCTAAATTAAAAACTGTTTGAAAGATTAGGAGAAAAAAATGAGCGTTGAAGATAGAGCTAAAGCAACCGGCAAAAATATCGAAGGCAAAGCCCAAGAAGCGCTCGGCAATATAACTGGCGATCCAGAAGATAAAGCTGAAGGAAAAGCCAAGCAAGCTGAAGCCCAAGTAAGTCACACCAAAGAAGATGTGAAAGATAAGGCAAAAGATTTGGTTGATAACGCCTAATACTTGACTTTGGAGGTCTAGTTACTGAAAAGATTCATCTAGACCTTCTCCCTTATTTAATGCAGCCAATACCACAGACAGGTAACACCCTGATTCTGTCTTGTAAAGACAAGTTTAATAGGAGACTGAGGTGAATTTTCTTCAGCAATTTCGGAAAATTTTTACGGCTTTAGTCTTGGTTCTGTTCCTCTCTACAGCTACAGCTTGTAGTGGAGCCAGCCAAGCAACTCAACCGAAAGCTCTACCGGGTGCGAGTAGCGGTGCTAACAGCATTGTCGCATATCAACAGTTGGAACGCGGTAGCACTGCCGCCGGTCAAGAATTTGGTAACTGGGTAGTCCAGACAGCGAAAGGATTAGTCAAGGATGCCTACGTCCGTGATAACAACAAATTAGGAGTTGTGATTACGCCCCAAGTCCGTCCTAACGAAGTTAAAAGTTTAGCAAGCTCTTTAGCTCAAGGATTCCACAAGAATTTTCCCAACCAAGATTTAACCATTTTGATGTATGCGCCAGATAAAAAACTGATTTTGACAGCCAAATATGATGAGCAGTCAAAACAAATTCAGTATCAAGGTGCTTAGTTTAACTAAGGGGAAATCGGTGAAAGCTGGGGCAATTCATCTAGCTTTAACTACTTTAGAAGGTGCATTTGTAGAGATGGGGTGAATCCCCTCTCTACCCAGAATTTACGATTTTTTCTTTTAGCTTTTGAATCAGGAGATAAGAAAATGACCAGCAGCGAACAATATAAGCGTCAAATCATGAATGATTTGGCTGGTGGTGACTCCGAAATGATGCAGGACGCTCCAAGCGATCCTAGCAGTGATTATCAAAATTTTGATGACTTTGCTCAACGTTCCTCTAGAGACGAACGCCGTCAACTGTTTGGGAAGTCTCTACATCCAGACAGTATTCCCGTCAGCCAGATGGAGCCAGAACTCCAAAAAGCGATCGCGCAGATTCAACCCAGCGAACGGGATGACGTGGCGCGGGAATTCTTTAAGCGGTTAAAGGAAAGAGGACTCAATGACCGCCAGTTAGAGCAACAATTAAGTCTCTCCACCCATCACCCCAGCCGCATGAGTGCAGATGATGTCAGCAAACTGGCTACCTTTACCTATCACACTCATCCTGACATCTTTCAAGATGTATTAGCTGATAAACCAGCGATCATGAAGTTTCTGAGCAATCCAGTGGTTGCCGCTGTATTTGGCATCATGGCAGCTAAGTGGCTCGGCGGTCGCAGGCACTAAAACCCTTTGCGGTTAGACAGCAATAGGTAGTTGAAGAAAAGGCGCTCTAGCCAACTTGGAGCGCCTTTTTCAGTTTGACAACTTAGCAATTGAAGAAATTCAATGTTGCGAGTAGATGTTAGCTGGGCAGTCAATTTTTAGACTTTTATAGTGCCAATTTAATCTCAGAAGATTCTCCTAAAGCTTCATTTACTACAATCAGCTTTCCCTGGTTATCGGCTCCAAATTGTTGATTTGCATTAAATAGTTAAATTCCATAAATAGTTCCATCAGGCGCTATATTTACATTCATTTCATCGCTGAATTGGATGGTTTCTACCTGCACTGTTTTTTCTTGTAAGTAGATATAAGGGACGTTGTATCTAGGATCGTAAGTTAGTTTCATAAAATAACGCAAGTTGCTAGTTCTAAATATAGATAGTTTTATCCCTCATAACCCCCTGAAAAAGTGATGCTGGAACTCGGAGGGAACCTCCTTTGTTAGGAAGCATCAAGACGGTGGGGAGATTCAAAATCCCCCTTTTTAAGGGTAGGGCTGTTTTATTCTGCCCTCACCAGCCAGCGATTTCAATCGCTGGCGAATTTTCTGGGAATGAAACAGTCCTACCTTTTTAAGGGGGATGCCAGGAGAATCGAAAAGGGATGAGCGCATCAGTAGCAACTTAGGTTAGATTATTATGCCTTACACGCTTCATCCATAATCTCAACCCCAACTCAAAACAAACTCTTTTCTCTTTCTTTTGCCTTTCTCAAACCCGCTGCCAAATCTTGATAGTATCGTCCCCGCTGCCACTAGCGAGTAGCTGCCCATCCGGGCTAAAAGCAACGGAAAAAACACAGTTACAATGACCTGTGAGAGTGTCAATTTGGTTGCCCGTACTCGGATGCCACAGTTTGATAGTTTTGTCATGACTGCCGGTAGCCAGTAGCTGCCCATCCGGACTAAAAGCAACGGAACTAACCCAGTCGGAATGGCCTGTGAAAGTGCGGATTTGGTTGCCCGTACTTGGATGCCACAGTTTAATAGTCTTGTCATGACTGCCACTAGCCAGTAGCTGCCCATCCGGGCTAAAAGCGACGGAACGAACCCAGTCGGAATGACCTGTGAAAATGCGGATTTGGTTGCCCGTACTCGGATGCCACAGTTTAATAGTCTTGTCATGACTGCCACTAGCCAGTAGCTGCCCATCCGGGCTAAAAGCGACGGAACGAACCCAGCCAGAATGACCTGTGAGAGTGCGGATTTGGTTGCCCGTATTCGGATGCCACAGTTTAATAGTCTTGTCCCGACTGCCGGTAGCTAGTAGCTGCCCATCCGGGCTAAAGGCGACGGAATAGACCCAGTCGGAATGGCTAGAAAACCACCCACTTAAAGTGCGGATTTGGTTGCCCGTATTCGGTTGCCACAGTTTGATAGTCTTGTCATCACTGCCGGTAGCCAGTAGCTGCTCATCCGGGCTAAAAGCGGCGGAACGAACCCAGTCGGAATGACCTGTGAGAGTGCAGATTTCTTTGTCCGTACCCAGTTGCCACAGTTTGATAGTCTTGTCCCGACTGCCACTAGCCAGTAGCTGCCCATCCGGACTAAAAGCGACAGACCAAACCGCGTGGGAGTGACCACTAAGAGTCTGTACGCATCGCCAAGTTTGAGGAACTGCTACAGGAGGTGTTGCAGATTTTGGATTGTGTATTTGCTGTTTGGGACTTGATGATATCTGAGGAACTACTATAACGGGTGTTTTGAACTTTGGCTGGGGTGTTGTTGGTGGTGTAGCGGATTGTTGTCCTAAACCCGCCCCTACATCACATCCCAATAAATCTAACCACTCCTGCACCGACTGAGGGCGATACTTTTGATTAAGCGCCATTCCCCGCATAATTGCCTCATTTACTCGGTCGCTAATCTTGGAATTTGACTGCTGCGGTGGTTCTAGGGGAATGTTTTGCAATCTTGCAGGCGCAGGCATTGGCACCTCTGCGGTCAGCAAAGTATACAACGTGGCGGCTAGAGCATAGACATCTATATATTCTCCCCGTTCTGCATTGGGGATATATTGTTCGGGTGGCGCGTAGCCAGGAGTAAGATTTTCTGTATGCGTCTGGATAGCATTGGGGATAAATTCTCTGGCAATGCCAAAATCAATCAGCACAGCTTCCGATTTGCCAGCGCGTAACATAATATTATTGGGCTTGAGATCCCGATGCAGCAAGCCGCGTTCGTGAATCTCCGTCAAAGCATCGCCGATTTGCCCGATGTATTGCAGCGCTTCTGATTCCGATAGTACGCCGATTCGGAAGACACGACGATCCAAGTCTTCGCCTTCGATGTATTCCATCGCTATGCAAGGCAGATTCCCTTCATCAAAGACATTTTCTATCTGCACCACATGAGAGTGACGACACAAAGCCAGCCGCAGCGCTTCATCGCGGAAATCTTGCCGTAGTTTTGCTTGGCGCGGTATCCAAGCGGGATGATTGAGAATTTGTTCTCTCAGGGTTTTAATTACCCGCAGTTCGCCGCGTTTATTTCTGGCGAGATAGGTAATGCCGATACCGCCTTCGCCTAGCCGCTTTTCGATAAAATAGCGATCGCCAAACAACGTTTGCCCATTCGTCCAAACCATCTTTCACGATTGCCAAATGCTGGTACTTATTCTGGCACGCCCTCTCTATCTAACAACAAAAAAAGCCTGCGATCGCAGGCTTTTTTCATCTAGTAGGAATGCGATTCATCGCGTCTCTACAGGCAAATTATTAAATTCTTTCTACACAGTCGCTAATTCTGGTGAAGGACGCTTACTATTGCGAATCCCTTCAATTGCCTGTGCATAATCCTTCGCCTTAAACACAGCAGAACCAGCAACAATTGCATTCGCTCCTGCTTCCAAAACCTGCCAGGTATTATCTACTTTTAATCCGCCATCCACTTCAATCCAAGGGTCAAGACCGCGTTCATCGCACATTTGACGCAACTTCCGGATTTTCGGCACCATCTCTGGGATAAAACTTTGACCGCCGAAACCGGGGTTAACGCTCATAATTAATACCAGATCGCAAATCTCCAGCACATACTCAATCAAATCCAAAGGAGTAGAAGGATTGAGAACAACACCCGCCTTTTTACCCAGTTCCTTGATTTGTCCTAGAGTCCGGTGCAGATGCGGTGAAGCGTTGTGTTCCGCATGAACGTAGATATGATCTGCCCCCGCCTTCGCAAAATCTGCGACATATTTTTCTGGTTCCACAATCATCAAGTGGACATCCAGTGGCTTTTGGGTAACAGGACGAATCGCTTCTACAATCAGCGGACCAATTGTAATATTCGGAACAAAGCGACCATCCATCACATCAACGTGAATCCAATCTGCACCGGCGGCATCCACCGCCTGAATTTCCTCTCCCAATCGACTGAAGTCAGCTGATAGGATTGATGGAGCGATAACAATCGGCTTCTGGGATGGCGTTTGGGTCATGGTTATTTATACTCTCTTGCGTCCTCGTCTGGTATTCAGTTTAACAAAAGACGTGGCAAGCCTTAAAAAAGTATGAAGTATGAACGATGAAGTGTGAATTTAACCTTCAATCTCTAACCTTCAACCTTGAAACTAAGATTTTCAACCTTCAACCTTCAACCTTCAAAACTTCAGTGGAGAAGCTTGCGTGGCTCACCAGCAGATTTTTAAAAAACTAACATGGCTTGTTTGGGGGCTGGGAATTACCGCGTTAACCGCTCCTTCCTCTCTGGCTAACGAAACCTCATCACTAGGAGAAGCGGGCATTGATGCCCAAAGGCTACACGCTGCTCCTTATAACTTATTGGGTCGTAAGATTGCTATCGGTCAAGTGGAGATTGGAAGACCGGGACAATTTGGTTTGGATAAAGCGGTTTCCCGGAATCGAGCCTTCTCCTTGATCCGAGTCTTTTATCGAGATGCCCCAGCCAAAGCTGATAGTAATGTTGATGGGCACGCAGCAATGGTAGCAAGCGTGATGATTAGCTCGGATAAAGGTTTCCCCGGAGTGGCACCGCAGGCACGACTGTATGCTTCAGCGGTTGGCGCACCGCAAAAAACAGGTCAACCGGAAGAGTGCTTATCCACGCAGTATGTAGCAATGCAAAATGGGGGCGATGTTCGGGCAATTAACTTTAGTTTTGGAGAGTCTCTGGAGCGAGATTCTCGACCGAACCCGATTCTGGATGGCAACGCTCTACTAACCCAGTGTATTGACTGGTCGGCTCGCGTCCACGACTCGCTTTATGTAGTAGCGGGGAATCAAGGGACTGGGGGGATTCCGATTCCCACCGATAACTATAATGGCGTCAATGTTGCTTATACAACGCGCCGCGAGGGAATTTTTACGAAAGTAGATTTTGCCAACTTGAGCGCTGCGCCTATCGGCATTGCGAAGCGTCTGCTTGACCGGGAAATTAATGTTGGCCCCCGTCGCTCGATTAGTTTAGTAGCACCCGGTAGCCAGATCGAGGTATTAGATATTAAGGGTAAGGAAAGTCGGGTTACGGGAACGAGTTTTGCGGCTCCCCATGTCACCGCATCTGTCGCGTTGTTACAAGAATATAGCGATCGCCAACTGCGAACACAACAGCCCAACTGGACTCCAGACGCCCGTCGTCATGAAGTCATGAAAGCTGTGCTGCTGAACTCCGCAGAAAAAATCAAAGACACTGGTGATGGACTGCGCCAAGCGATGAGTCGCACAATTTTGACCAAAGATAACCGCGACTGGTTAGCCTCCGATGCTTACAAAGACCGAAAAATCCCATTAGACTTCCAAATGGGTACCGGACAGATGAATACTTTTCGGGCTTACCAGCAATTTAGTCCCGGTCAGTGGAATTCTGAAAAGCCGGTGCCGTTGGTCGGTTGGGATTACCGCACAGTGAAGGAGTCTGCATTTCAGGATTATGTCTTGAACCAACCATTGCAGCAAGGGAGTTTTGCCTCGATTACGCTCGCCTGGGATAGGCGCGTGGAGTTACAAGATCAAAATAACAACAAGCAGTTTGATGTTGGGGAAAGTTTTAGCGATCGCGGCTTAAACAATCTCGATATCTACCTGATGCGAGCCGAAGATAATGATATCAGCAAGAGTATCTGGTCTTCGGAAAGCGATGTTGATAGTGTAGAACACATTTTTCAGGAAATTCCTGCCACGGGTCGCTACAAAATTCGCGTCCATTATCGTCAGAAATTCAATGAAAATACTCAAGCCTATGCCTTAGCTTGGTGGACAGTACCCGCGAAAGAGCTACTCAAACAGAAAAATTAAACAGAGAATCGCTATTTGAGATTGAAGAATAGGGGCCTGTACTGAACAAGATATCGCCCCTTCTATAGACACGCCCCTTAAACCTTCTTCGCTCCGGTTCATACCATTTCACTTTATGTCTGCCACAAATACGTCTATTGCCCCCCTTTTGAAGGGGAGTTGGGGCGATCGCAAATGTGACATCAAAATAGTAAATTGGTATCAGTTGCCAAAACCGTAACCAGTGGAACGTCCCTGGCTGTTAGCCGTCATTCTAGAAAAGAAATGTTACGGCAATATAAACAGCTATATGAAGCGACCAATGTTCAGTTTAATGGTAGCGATCGCATCAGTCACTATCATCCTATTCGGTTTACTGGGATGGTCGATGGTCAAAAATCCGCAGGCTGCAATGGGCGAACCCAGGCAACCTGGAACCTCTCCTACCATCAGTCAGCGCCAGAAGAAAACCGTGGATTCGAGACTGGTTGCGGCGAATACAAAATTTGGGTTCAAACTCTTCAAGGAAATTTTAAAAGAGGACAGCGGCAAGAATATTTTTGTGTCGCCTTCTAGTGTAGCGATCGCACTCTCGATGACCTACAACGGTGCTAGCGGCGATACTCAACAAGCAATGGCAAAAACCTTGGAATTGCAAGGATTAAGCCTACAAGAAGTCAATCAATCCAATGACGCCTTGAAAGCGCTCTTAGAAAATCCAGACCCCCAAGTGCAGCTCACCATTGCCAACTCTCTTTGGGCAAAGAAAGGCGTCTCTTTTAACCCAGATTTTCTTCAAAAAAATCGCCAATTTTATCAGGCGCAAATTGCAGAACTAGACTTTAGAAAAACCAGCGCTATATCTGACATTAATAACTGGGTAAAACAAAATACTCGCGGTAAAATCAATTCAATCGTCAACGAAATTCCACCCGATCAAGTGTTATTTTTGATCAACGCTCTTTACTTCAAAGGGACTTGGACAAAGAAATTTGACCAGAAGCAAACAACAACTGAACCGTTCTACCTTTCCGATGGAACTCAGAAACAACACCCAATGATGTCTCAAAGGGATAAATATAAATACTACGAAAACGACCAGTTTCAAGCCATTAGTCTACCCTACGGAAAAGGAAAACTTAGCTTATATGTTTTTCTGCCAAAAGAAAATTTTAAACTTACAAATTTTTACCAGCAGCTAAATACTGAAAACTGGGAGGAATGGATGACTCAATTCAAAACGAAACCGGGATTCATCCAGATGCCTCGCTTCAAAATGGACTACGACATAGAACTCAACGACGCTCTCAAAGCGCTGGGTATGGAAGTAGCTTTCGACTCAAATGCTAATTTTACTCAGATGAGTTCTATCCCACTCCAGCTCAATCAAGTCAAGCACAAAACCTTTGTGGAAGTGAACGAAGCAGGAACCGAAGCAGCCGCAGTCACTGCCGTCGGAGTAATGACAACATCTGCACCGATGCCAGAGGAACCCTTCGAGATGATTGTTAACCGCCCGTTTTTCGCTTGTATTCGAGATAATCAAACTGGAACCGTTCTATTTATGGGGTCTATTGTGGAACCAAAATGAAAGACATTGACCCGTTTGAAAATCAAGACATCAAGAGGGACAGGTTGGAAACCCCACTTTACCAACTGTTTATCTATTTGATTCCTGTAGTTGGCTTTTTCCCGGCCCTCTGGACGTTATACCGACGTGATAGCAACCGGCAACAACAAACCGTGAGTAGGCTGTCAGTGACGCTGGCTCTCGGTTGGCTGTTGGCATACGGTTTATTGGGGGCTGGAGTTGCACAAGCTTCAGAAACTTTAACCCTGCGTTTGTTATTTATCAATGGTCTATTGACATCGGGTTATTTTTTGGTCAGCTTATGGTTGATGGTGCGTCTGTGGCAACGGAAGTCTGTACGTATTCCGGGTGTTAGCGGGCTTGCGGAGGGAGCCGTTCGCAAACACTTGTCCTAAACGAGCGTGTATTGGTTCGCCTCAGCTTGGGACGAGGCAAGAGAGGTTGTAGGCGCACAGTATTTTTTTAAAGAAAGCAACCGGAGTTACCAGTGCAACCCATTTGTATCCGGATGCTTTCCTGGAACAAAAGTAAGGAATGGGGAAGGTCGAATGAAGATTTGGCCTATGCACTTGATAGCTGGTTCTCCCTCTAGCCTACGCATCTCTACCGAAATGAGGTTAAACTCTTGCCAGTGTTTGCCTGATTTTGCAGTAAATCGGTAGAAAAACTGCTATGAGTGTTCTAGTGCAATCCTTCTTAAGGACGGATTTTGTTAGAAATAAACGTCCCAGCTCCAGATTGCCAGATTCCGCGCCCCTACCTTGAACACAAATTCGTGTTATCTTTTTTGCGTGTGTGAGGAAGCCAGTGTCAGCCCGAAAAATTCCTGAAAAACGCCCGTGGGGGCAAACATCCAATCAACCCATCAAGAAAAGGCCTGTTCAAAAACGAAACCAGGTGAACTGGCTTTGGCTTGGGTTGGGCTTGACTGGGGTGGCAATGCTGTCAGCAACTGCGGGAGCTTTGTTAGCCGTGTCTTTTTCCAGTACGCCTTTGCTGCAAAGCCAGCTAAGTCCGGAAGAAGCTGCGGTGTTTGATGGCGATCGCATTTCCCGCACCAGTATGCGATTGCCAGAACTGACCCGCCCGGTAAATATCTTAGTCATGGGAATCAAGGTCATCTCCTCCGACCTGGATAACCCTCCTCCTGAAACGAAAAATCTGGGATACCACGCCCTGGTAAACTCCTTCGAGGGTCTATCAGATACCATGCTCTTGCTGCGGTTTGACCCGGAGGCGCAAAAAATCGCGGCTTTATCAATCCCACGGGATACCCGCACCTTTGTGGAGGGCGTCGGCGTTACTAAGATTAATGCAGCTAATCTTGAGGGGGGACCAGCCCTCAGTGCTAAGGCAACCAGCGAACTCCTCAGCGGCGTGGGAATCGATCGCTACATCCGAATAAACGTTCAGGGGGTAGAAAAGCTGGTGGACGCCTTGGGTGGCGTTACCGTCTATGTCCCCAGGGATATGAAATATCGAGATGATAGCCAGCACCTGTACATCAACCTGAAAGCAGGAAAACAACATCTCAATGGTAATCAAGTGCTGCAATTGCTGCGCTTCCGCTATGACAAGTATGGCGACATCGGTCGGATTCAGCGGCAGCAAATGGTAATGCGGGCACTGATGGAGCAAGCACTGAATCCAACCACTTTAGCGAGAATGCCGAAGATTCTTTCGGTTATTCAGTCGCATATTGACACCAACTTGACGGTTGAGGAGTTATTGGCCCTGGTTGGCTATGGTGTCAAGACCGACCGTTCCCAAGTGCAAATGTTAATGGTACCGGGTGACTTTAGTGGCAGTGGGCATCATGAGGTGAGTTACTGGGTGCCAAATCGCCGCCGCATCCAGACGATGATGGCGCAGCATTTTGACCAGGGATTGGACGGTGGTGAAGCAACTGACCCAGCGTATATCCGGGTAGCGATTCAAGATAGTACAGGTGATATGAAGGCTGTCCAATCTTTAATCAACACGCTAAGGAATGCTGGCTACCGGAATGTCTACGTTGACGACCCGTGGCCCGAACCGTTGCGGGTAACGCACGTAGTGGCTCAACAGGGAGATGGAAATAGTGCCAAAGCCATCTACCGTTCGCTAGGATTCGGGGAAGTGCGGGTTGAAAGCACTGGCAACCTGGTTTCGGATGTGACGATTCAGCTGGGTCAGGACTGGCTTAAGCGGAGTGCTAGTCGGGACTCTTTTTAAATGGGTGATTGGTAATGAGAGTTTTGAGTTTTGAGTTGAAGAGAGTTCTTTAATTTAAAATTCAAAACTTAAAACTTTTTCTCAGCTACCAATTCCCAAACAGGGGATTTTTGTAGTATTTAGTGGCTGCTTAGAAGTGCCGAGGGCGATCGCTTAGATGTCTGTTGACTTCCTGAGATTGATTCCAACGGCTCCACAGCTTGTACCCAATACCGCAGCGCAACAAATGACCTTGCAATTGCTCAAGTCTTTTGTCCCGCAAGCAGATCGGGTGTATCTCAGAGTCACAGATGACGTGGAATTTGTTGACCCAGGCAGCAACTTGGAACAAATCTTATGTCCTGTCTGTTTATCCCACCTGGAAACTCTCTGGTGGCAACAAGCTATGGACACCGCATACGGCACAAGATTCAACGATCTGATGGTTATCGTGCCTTGTTGCGGTATTGTCTGTTCGTTAAATGACTTGCGGTATGAGTGTCCCGCTGGTTTCGCTCGTTTTATCTTAGAAGCACGCCACCCTAACACTGACCTTGACAAGAGCCAGCTTCACTTGCTAGAGCAAACACTGGGATGTCCATTGCGAAAAATATGGGCGCACTATTAAGTTGATAAAGGTGCAGCACTGATGCCACAATTCCAGCACTTCTAAGTATTTTCAGATGATTCTAGAGTCTGCGGGTCGGTAAATTTTTCAGCCCCTTTTTACAAGGCTACTTTTAGAGTTTTGTGCCATCCTCGACTTGTGTCGTTCCAGGTAGTTTTCTGATGAATCAGCTTTCAGGAACCTTATTGAGTCTTCTGTTGATGGCATCTTCAGCGCCTCGACCTGCCCAGCTGTTGCAGGTGTTTCCCCCCGAAGAGTCAACACAGACTTATGTACAGTATGTCGCCGCTGCATTGAGCTTTAAATTAGGGGAACAGGCCGATCCTAGATCGGTGCAGTTGTTTGTTGATGGGGTAGATGTTACAAGCCAGTCTCGGATTGGCAACACCCGCGACTGGCCTATTAGCCACCTCGAAATAGGTTACACTCCCAATTTCTCTGAGTC
The DNA here is from genome assembly GCF_014695825.1 of Coleofasciculus sp. FACHB-542. Lineage (NCBI taxonomy): Bacteria > Bacillati > Cyanobacteriota > Cyanophyceae > Coleofasciculales > Coleofasciculaceae > Coleofasciculus > Coleofasciculus sp. FACHB-542. The sequence goes on from NZ_JACJPB010000040.1 coordinate 42,372, forward strand.
AGGGACTCATCACGCTGAAGTTCGTTTTCGGACTCTAGATGGCAAAACGAAATCATATCGCTGGTCTTTCTCTGTCAAGTCTCCTTAAGAGAAGTCAATTCTGTGGCTAATGTGGCTGAATGCTGCAATATCCAATCCTGCAAAATTGGGTTAACTAACTCAGGCGCTTCATCCTGGGGACAATGCCCGACACCTTCGATGGGAATAAACTTCTCAATTTTGGGGTAATTGGCAAACTCTCGCCCCAGTTCTATCGGTTCCCAAGGATCTTCCGTTCCCCAGAGAATGATGGTCGGGCAGGGCAAAAGGGGCAGCAGGTCTTCCGGCAGCGGCCCTTGAGAATAGCGTGTAAAGGCTACAAAAACGTCCACAGCCCCCTCATCAAACGCGGGTGCCATGAGCATATCCACCAGTTCGTCTGTCACCGCTTCCGGATGCTTGTAGGCTTGCAGGAGAACCTTCCTTACCACCTTCGGCTTGGCAAGTTGGCTAAAGAAGAATTTGCCAATCCACTTAACTGCCAGCAGTCGTTGAACGATAGGTGCCCCAAAGCTGCGATACCAGGGCAACTGGGCGCGTTTGCGGTCGTGCAGCAGCCGCAGAGAGCAGTTAATGAGGGCAGTTCCCAAGACAATATCTGGGTGATCGACTGCTGCTTGCATTGCCACAATACAGCCAATGGAATTTCCGACTAAAAAAACGGGGCTTCCTACCACCTCGCGGCAAAAATCAGCGAGTTGCTGTCCCCAAGTTTCAAAGGTGTAGGAAATCTTGCCCACTGGGGTGGGTTTCGCGGAACCACCAAAGCCAATTAAGTCAATGGCATAGACGCGGCAATTTTGAGCCAACACCGGGATGTTTTTGCGCCAGTGCCCCCAAGATGCCCCAAATCCATGTACCAGCACAACCGCTGGCCCTTGAGTTCCCTGAGTCTGGTAGCAGATGGGAAAACCTTGCCAAGTCCAAGTTTTCGTGACGATATGGGCAGCCGTAGGTGCAGTTGGAGTGGTGGAGGAAGATGGAGTCATGGGATAGATAGCGATCGCATCTCTTTGATTTCTATCCCGTCGCACCTTGAATGCGCTCTCAACGCCACGGGTAGACTTAGCTTTCCTAATTTTACAATTCTTCAACTCTGGAAAACACTAATTCCAATAATTTTGAGCAACTGAATCGAAAATCCCGTAAAAACTCTGATGCCAAGTGTAGATAAGCCTGGTACACAGGTGAAGACTCTCACAAGAAGCGGAAAGTGACACGGAGAATTCCAATTTTCAAGTTCCAATTTCAAAACCTTAGTTTTTCATCTGTGCGTAGCACTCAAAGCGGGGAGTATGTCAGTATCTAGATTGGTGACTCCCTCATGAAATTTAGTTGGTGATGACTACGGTGCAAACTCCTACTTCTGTTCTGCCATTCCTTGGTCCTGATTTAGCTTCTACCTACGATGCCGCGCGAGTGGTGATTTTGCCGATTCCTTATGAGGCGACGACAACGTATCGAAATGGCTGCGAAAATGGGCCAGATGCGATTCTAGAAGCCTCTGGGCAGGTGGAATATTATGATGAGGAGCTAGATTGGGAAACTGGCAAAGACATTGGAATTTATACGGCTGAATCGATTGCAGACACCCGCAACGGTCGTTCAGTTTCATCCGAGGAAATGCTGCAAGTTACCCGCGAAACGGTATCTCAGATGATAGCTGACGGCAAGTTTGTTATTGGTCTGGGTGGCGAACACAGCATTACAACTGGTCTTGTAGAGGCATACCAAAAAGCTTACCCCGATGAACCCTTTACGGTCGTGCAAATAGATGCTCACGGCGATTTGCGCTATGAGTACGAAGGCTCGATTCACAACCATGCTTGCGTGATGCGGCGGATTGTGGAAATGGGATTGCCAACTGTACAAATCGGCATCCGCGCCATTTGCAAAGAAGAAGCTGACTTGATCAAAGAGAAAAATTTGACGGTGTTCCGGGCGAGAGAAATTGCGACGCAACCGGATTGGATGGAAAGGGCGATCGCAAGTATCTCCACCAGACGCGTTTTCCTCACCATTGACCTCGACGGGATTGACCCCACCCTGATACCTGGTGTCGGCACCCCAGAACCCGGTGGATTAAATTGGTACTCCCTACTCTCTTTTTTGCGGCAAGTGTTTCAAAATCACGAAGTGATTGGTTGTGATGTCATGGAATTAGCACCGATTGTAGATTCCGTAGTATCAGAATTTACTGCTGCAAAATTAGTCTACAAACTAATCGGTTATCAGGCGTTCTCCCAAGGCAAATAGAGACCGTAATTGCTTTGTTCTTTACGACTGTAGCCCCCTCGTACTTTGTTGTAATTACCCAGGGATAAGTAAATGAGTGTAATGGAAAAGACCGGCACTCCTATTGGTAGTTATGCTCCAGATTTTGAATTACCGGGAATCGATAATCAAGTCCACCACCTGGCTCGGTATTTAGAAAAGTATCGAGCTGTGGGCGTTGTTTTTATGTGCAATCATTGCCCATACGTGCAGTCCTATATGGGTCGGCTAATCCAGATTCAAAGCGAGTTCCAAAGCCAGGGATTTACCCTGATTGGCATCAACGCCAATGATGCGGTTCAGTCGCCTGAAGACAGCTTCGAGAATATGCAAAATTTGGTAGCAACTCACGGTCTAAATTTTCCTTATCTGAGAGATACCACACAGGATGTCGCTCGTTGCTTTGGGGGACAGACAACGCCAGAGGTTTTCTTATTAGATAATTCTGGGATACTCCGCTACAGGGGACGGATTGATGATAATTCCCAAGATCCAGCAGCTGTGAAGGTGCATTATTTACGGGATGCGATCGCTTCTTTACTGCAAGGAAAAACGGCGATTACAACCGCCTCAACTGAGGCGGTAGGCACCCCGATAAACTGGCGTCCTTAACACGTAGTCTCAAGGCTTTCCACACTTTAGTAACTGAATTTGCGGATAATATCACAAAACTTACTCCTCTACTGTTATCTTATGGTGGAGGTATTTTGAGTGAGACAATAGTCTGGGCATGGGGATAACTTATCGGCGGGTTTTACTAAAGCTGAGCGGTGAAGCTTTAATGGGCAACCTGGGCTATGGAATCGATCCAATGGTGGTTCAGGAAATCGCGCAGGAAGTCGCAGATGTCGTGGCAAGTGGCATTCAGATGGCAATTGTCGTCGGTGGCGGCAATATCTTTCGCGGTGTCAAGGCAGCTTCGGCTGGCATGGATCGGGCGACAGCCGACTACATCGGGATGATTGCAACGGTGATGAATGCGATGACCTTGCAAGACTCCTTGGAGCAAATCGGAGTACCGACACGAGTCCAAACAGCGATCGCCATGCAGGAAGTAGCGGAGCCTTACATCCGGCGTCGCGCCATTCGCCACTTAGAAAAAGGACGGGTCGTAATTTTTGGGGCTGGATCGGGAAACCCCTTCTTCACCACTGATACGACCGCTGCCTTGCGAGCGGCGGAAATTGATGCGAATGTAATTTTTAAAGCAACCAAAGTAGACGGGATCTATGATTCAGATCCCCATCTCAACCCAGGGGCGCGTCGCTATCAGAGCCTGACCTACGGACACGTCCTCACTCACGATCTGCGGGTGATGGATAGTACCGCGATCGCCCTGTGCAAAGACAACAACATCCCCATCGTTGTGTTCGACCTCTCGGTGCGGGGCAATATCCACCGCGCCGTTACGGGAGAAGCGGTGGGAACAATTGTAGGAGGATCTTGTGAAATTAGCTGATGTTGAAAATCATATGCAAAAGACAATTGAGGCAACTCAACGGTCTTTTAATACGATTCGGACGGGACGGGCAAACGCCTCTCTCCTCGACCGGGTGTCGGTGGAATACTATGGTTCCCCAACCCCTCTAAAATCTCTGGCAAGTATTAATACACCAGATTCTAGTACGATTACCATTCAGCCGTTTGACCGCGGCAGCATGAATCTGATCGAAAAAGCGATTTCTTTATCAGATGTCGGTTTAACTCCGAGCAATGATGGCTCAGTCATTCGATTGAATATTCCACCCCTAACGACCGAGCGTCGTAAAGAACTGGCAAAAATCGCTGCCAAGTATGCTGAAGAAGGAAGAGTTTCTGTTCGCAATATCCGCCGCGACGCCGTAGACTCAATTCGCAAGCAAGAAAAAAATAGTGAAATCTCTGAGGATGAAGCGCGAGACTTGCAGGAAAAAATTCAAAAGCTAACTGACAAGTACGTTGCCAAGGTTGATGAGCTGTTAGCCGAGAAAGAAAAAGATATCACGACCGTTTAAAGTCATTAGTCACTCGTCATGGGTCGCTCGTCAAAAGCGATCGCGCTAGAGCTAAGGACTCAGGACAAAAGGCTAGAAACGGATACTAGGCAGGTTGAAGCGCTTGTCCATCTAAAGCAGGGCGAACCAGGAAAGCAACGTGCATAGGATAGCCCTGGGAGTAGATCGCATCGATGTACCGCAGGGCTGTTTCTCGATTTTTGCAGGTGCGTAAAACTTTCTCGTTGCCGTTAGCGTATTGGATGCGTAATTCCCAGAACATCGCTTTTCCCCTTATGAAAATAGTAGAAGCACCAAATAGTCGGTCAGCGACTTTATAAAGCTTTCATGAACCTATCCTATAAGCTTTATATAAACTTTGCACTCAGTAAAATTGATGAATTGAATAAATATCGCGATCGCGCTCTCTAGTTGTCTGGAAGAAAAAGCTGAACGACTACGTACTGGAAAACACGGTTTGTCTTCTAGAAGTCAAGAGAAAATCTAAATCAAGGCGAATAATATTTATCTTAAAAATCCTGAAAGCCTGAAATTGTATACGTTTTACCGAGATAAGCATAATTACGCAAATAGCTAGCTGGTAGGGAAAGCAATTAAGCTTAATTACCAGTGAGTGTCAAGCGTGAGGATGTAAATTCTTCGCTTAACAAGCTTAAGTTGCAAGTGTGTTCAGAAGCAAAAATTAACACGATGTTTGACTGCATTATTGTCGGTGCTGGCCCAGCAGGTGGAACCGCAGCTTATCATCTAGCTAAGGGAGGACGTTCGGTTTTAGTCTTAGAAAAAGATGCAATGCCGCGTTACAAACCGTGTGGGGGTGGAGTATCACCAGCGATACAAGAGTGGTTTGATTTTGATTTTTCTCCAGCGATTTCCTTAAAACTCAAATCACTCCGCTACACCTGGAAAATGGGCGATCCAGTGGAAGTAGGGCTGGAAACAGGACAACCGATTTGGATGGTAAGGCGAGACGTTTTCGACAACTTCCTGATGCAGCAGGCGCAGCAACAAGGCGCAGAACTGCGAGACAACACTGAAGTAACGGGGATTGAGTTTAAGAGCGATCGCTGGCAAGTCAACACTGCCAATGGACCCGTTGAAGGTCGCTATCTGATTGCCGCAGACGGAGCCAAAGGGCCAATGGCTAAGTGGTTAGACTTTAAAGAGCGCAAACGGCGTCTGGCTGGAGCCTTAGAAGCAGAAATACCCGCCCAAAATACCAACCAACAAAAGATTCATTTTGAATTTGGGATGGTCAAAAATGGCTATATTTGGAACTTTCCTAAAGCAGACGGATATTCTATCGGCGTTGGCACGTTCATCGGCGGTGAACCCCAAGACTTTAAGAAAATTTTGGCTGAGTACGCCAAATCTTTCGGCGTAGAGGTCAATCAGAGCAAGCAATATGGTCATCCCCTTTCTCTATGGGATGGCAATCAAAGGCTGCATACGCAAAATGCAGTTTTAGCCGGAGAAGCCGCCTGTGTCGTCGATCCGTTTACTGCTGAGGGAATTCGTCCCTCAATGTTTAGCGGCTTGAAGGCAGCGGAAGCGATTGACAAATCACTCTCCGGGGATGGCAATGCTCTGGAAAGATATACCAGCACGATCGCCGAAGAATGGGGATCGGATATGCAGTGGGCACAACGCTTAGCAGGAGTGTTTTACAGAGTTCCTGGGATTGCTTATCGAGTCGGTGTTAAGCGCCCTAGTGCCACTGAGCGCATGGGCAAGATTCTGTGCGGAGAGAGTCGTTACTCTGAAGTGGCAGAGAGTGCTATCAAGCGCCTCAGTAAGAGCATGATACCGGGAATGGGTGGGTAAAACGATTGAGCATTTAGTTAGTAAGGGTTGACTTCTTTTGGGTGGGCAAAAGCCCACCCAGATAAGATTTGGTAGGTATTCCTCACTCTACAAAATTAAATTTTTGAGAGTGCAACCCCCTTTTAAATCGTCAGTGGTGCAATTTCCTCATGTGTTATATTGGGGCTTTCATCCAGAAACTTGCTAGGTTATGTCTTCTAGGACTGCAAAGTTATCCAGGTTCGGGCTGATGATTTTAGCAGCGGGATGCTTAAGCTTCCTGACGCTAGGTTGTCAAAAATCAGAGGCTGACGCTAAAAAGTATGTTGACTCAGGGAATACTCTAGCTCAACAAGGCAAATTAAACGAAGCGATCGCTGACTACAACAAAGCCGTTGAGATTAATCCCAAGGATGCAGAAAGTTACAATAAGTTAGGAACTATTCTGGTCAACCAAAAGAAATTTCCTGAAGCCAGTGATGCTTTTCAAAAGGCAATTGCAAATAGTCCTAAAAATATAGAGCTATATCATAAATTAGGATTTGTTCAGGTTCAAGAAAAGAAACTGGAAGAAGCATCTGCTACTTTTAAAAAGGCAATTGAAATTGATCCGAAAAATGCCAAATCCTATAATGACTTAGGATTTATTCAGGTCAATCAAGGCAAATTACCTGAAGCGGCTGCCAACTTCAAAAAGTCAATTGAAATTGACCCGAAAAACGCCAGATCTTACAATGATTTGGGAGTTGCTTTAGGTGCCCAAGGTGACAGTAAATTACCCGAAGCGACTGAGGCTTTCAAGAAGGCAATTGAAATTGACCCGAAAAGTGCAGATGCACACTATTTCTTAGGGGTTGCCTTGGTCAAACAAGGAAAGTTAAATGAGGGAGTAGCAGCTCTCAAAAAGACCACCGAAATTGCTCCGAAAGCAGCACCTGCTTACTTTGGTCTAGGGGTAGCTCTAAATCAACAAGGTAAGAAGTCTGAGTCAATCGAAGCGATGAAAAAAGCCAGAGACTTGTTTAAAGAGCAAGGTCAAACTCAGCAAGCTGACCAGATCGATCAGGGATTAAAGGCTTTAGGGAAACAGTAACCAATTTTAACACTCCCGTTCCCTGAAAAGAGGATAGGGTTTTTACTCCCAGGAGTAGGGGCACGATTGTTGATTTAAAAAGTAGGGGCACGGCAATGCTGTGCCCCTATAATGGTTGAGCGATAAGGTTTTCTGAAAGTTCTGTAACCAGGCAACTAGTCCCAGGGAAACACTGAATACGGTTTGGTTAGGGCGAAAAATACCAAAGTTCGCATTTGTTGGATTTCGTTTCTCCATCGAACAAACAATAATTTTCACCGAACCATATTGGGGAGACAGACCCAAAGCTGGGTTGGGATGTTGGCAACAGGTGCTTACCATCCTCAACTTTGATAATGCTGAATACTCGAGCGGCTGAAAGTCGCCTACTCGACTGCATCCCTTGCAGCAACAAGCATGGTAGAACTGGGACAAGCACTTTTATAGTTTCGACATGACGATTTACTTTTATAAATTTGAAGATCCCTACGGATGTTTTTCCAACTTTTCTCCTCATAACATTTATCTGCTGGGTCAAGATTGGATGACGGTGGAGCATTATTATCAAGCGCAAAAATTTGTTGGCACCGAGGATGAAGCGTTAATCCCAGCGATCGCTAGCGCGAAGACGCCAATGGAAGCCGCGACACTGGGACGCGATCGCACCCGCTGCATCCGTCCGGACTGGGAACAAGTGAAAATCCAAATTATGCGCGAAGCCGTGCTAATCAAGTTTCTAACTCACTTAGAGATTCAATCCATTTTGCTTTCGACCGGCGATCGCCCAATCGTGGAGGATTCTCCCACCGATTATTACTGGGGTTGCGGTGTAGAAAAAACTGGACAAAATCATTTGGGAAAAATCCTGATCAGTGTCCGTCAAGAAATTCGGCAACGGTTAGGAAAAAAGTAGCGTTACTCCTTTGTGAATTTATATATTTAGCTAATCTGAATTAGCGATTTTTTTAGGGAAAATATTTTTAGCTTTTCATAGCATGTCTTACATAAACTGTCAATATTTTTGAGTTATTTTTCCTTAAAAATATTAAAGTTAACAATAATTTTAAAACTTTTATAAGATCAATAGTTTTACGAATACCCAGTATGACTTTTCAGTTACAGAATAGAAATATACAAAAACATTCATGCCTGAATTTATAAAAGTGGTGGATAGAGGGAATGAGCTTAAGTGATAATACGCAAACAATGCAGCACGAAATAGACCAAGCAAGCTTATTACACGGAATTACCAATCGGATTCGGCGATCGCTAGAATTGCCAGAAATTTTGACATCGACAGTCGCTGAAATTCGCTCATTGCTTGAAACCGACCGCGTGATGATTTATCGGTTTCATGCCGATGGCAGTGGAGAAGTGATTGCCGAGGCAATTGATAACAATCGCCTGCCATCTTTGATAGGGCTAAATTTTCCGGCTGATGACATTCCTCCCCACGCCCGCGAGATGTTTCTGAAAGCTCGCCAGCGATCAATTGTCGATGTTTCCTCAGGGTTGATTGGTCTGAGTTCCTTGGATTGCGCCCAGACAGGTACTGCTTTGAAGGCGGAAGATGTTCGCTATCGCCCAGTAGATTCCTGCCATATTGAATATCTCACGGCAATGGGAGTCACATCTTCCCTCGTGGTGCCGATTCTATATCATGATGCCCGCACGCAGGAGACCCAGCCGGAACTATGGGGTTTATTAGTCTCTCATCACGCTGAATCGCGTTCGGTTTCGGAACAAGAACTGCAAATCGTCCAGTTAGTGGCAGATCAAGTTTCAATTGCGATCGCTCAATCTACCTTACTCGAACTCGCCTGCGCCCAAGCAACGCGGGAAGCGCGGATTAACCGAGTCGCCACCCTGCTCCATGCACTACCAACGATTCAGCTTTCTGAAGCCCTTACGGAAACGGTTGCAGCCTTTAAAGGTTGTGGGGGCAGAATTTACATAGCGGCAGAAAATCCAAGTCAAGCAATCCTATTTGCCTGCGGCGATCAACCGATGCTAGGAGCCATCGGGAAAGATCGTCCGCTTGAAGAGCATCCCGTTTGGCAGGAATATTTAAAATTACAAGACACTGCCTGCAATCCCATCAAGGCAGTGACGGATCTCTATAAAGAACCTCATCTGCGAGTCATCGCGCCAGCGTTCCGCACGACTCGAATTCGGGGCATCCTGATTGTCCCCCTCCAGTATCGTCAGCAGTTTCTGGGATACTTGTGCATTTTTCGTAATGAAATTGATACGGAAACTTTGTGGGCTGGAAATTTCGACCCGGATCGGAGACAACTGCAACCTCGTAATTCCTTTGAGGCATGGAGGGAACTGAAACGAGGTCAAGCACAAGCGTGGACGCCGGGAGAAATTGAACTCGCTCAAGCCTTGGGTCATCACTTCTCAATGGCGATTGAGCAGTATCTCCTGTACACACAGGTGCAGTCTCTCAATAGCAACCTGGAGCATCAAATTCAAGAGCGAACTGTCCAGCTAGAACAGTCCTTAGAGTTTGCCAAAGTCCTCAAGCAAGTCACAGACCAAATTCGCAGCACTCTGGATTTAGAGAAGATCCTACAAAGCATTGTGCAGGAAGTCAGGAAACTGCTAAGCACAGACCGAGTGGTAATTTACCAGTTCACCAGAAGTTGGCAAGGGGAGGTGGTTGTAGAAGCAGTGACAGGCAGCTGGAACTCAATTCTGGGAGAGATATACGAAGATGAATGCTTTCCTCAGGAGTACGCCTCTGCTTACCAGCAAGGAAGGATTCGAGCAGTTCATAACGTAGCTGAGTCAGATTTGCATCCCTGTCATATAGAGTTTTTACTGAAAATTCAGGTTCAAGCCAACTTAGTTGTCCCGATTAACATGGGGGAACAGCTATGGGGGCTACTAATTGCCCATGAGTGCCAAGCTCCTAGGGAATGGAAGACTGCTGAAATTGATTTGCTGCAACAGCTGGCAAATGAAGCCGCGATCGCAATTCAGCAAGCCGAACTGTACGAACAAAGCCGTACTGCCGCTGCAACTGCTACCGCTCAAGCACAACAGTTAGAACAAGCTGCCGAACAACAGCAAGCATTGTTTGGAGTAATTACGAAGATTCGAGAATCTCTCGATCTAAATACAATCTTCAAAGCAACGACCACTGAAGTCCGACAACTGCTAGGGGCTGACCGAGTGGCAGTATTTCGCTTATATTCCGCCTCTGGCTCGCTGGATGATGAATTTGTCTCAGAAGACGTATTACCAGCTTTAAAGCCGATTTTAGGAACCAAAGTTTACGACCGCCACTTTTCCCAAAACTATGCTGTACTTTATCAACAGGGTCGGATTCAAGTAGTTGATGACATCTACAACGCAGGCTTAACTGATTGCCATATCGAGCTGCTGGAGCAATTTCAAGTCCAAGCTCAACTCGTGGTGCCACTGCTAAAAGGGGATATCCTTTGGGGATTGCTCTGTATCCATCAATGCTCGCAAAAGAGACATTGGGATGTCTCGGAAATTGAGTTCGTCACCCAGACTGCTGTTCAGCTGGGAGTTGCAATACAGCAAGCAGAATTACTCGCTCAAACCCAGCATCAAGCAGAACAACTCGCTTGTGCCCTCCAAGAATTACAACAAACCCAAACCCAGCTGATTCAGACAGAAAAAATGTCGAGTTTGGGACAGCTAGTCGCAGGTGTAGCTCACGAAGTCAACAATCCGGTTAATTTTATTTACGGCAATCTCATTCACGTTGGCGAGTACGTAAAAGATTTGATCGATCTGTTGCATTTATACCAAGAGCGTTATCCCCATCCCGATCGAGAGGTTGTCAAACACGCAGAAGCAATCGATTTGGAATTCATTGCTGATGATCTGCCTAAAATGCTGTCGTCAATGAAGGTGGGAGCCGACAGAATCCGTCAACTGGTGCTGTCTCTGCGGAATTTCTCTCGCCTTGACCAAGCCGAGATGAAACGGGTGGATATCCATGAGGGTTTAGACAGCACGCTGTTAATCTTGCAACATCGACTCAAAGGGAAGGGTAATACTCCTACGATTGAAGTTGTAAAGGCTTATGGCGAGCTGCCCTTAGTTGAGTGTTATGCCGGTCAGCTCAATCAAGTGTTTATGAATGTCCTTAGCAATGCGATTGACGCGCTGGAGCAGCAAAACAACTGGGATCGATCGAACCACCCGATGGAAAGGGGAGAAGCTGCTGGTTATTTGCACCACGCAAGTGACACAGATACTGCCCTAACATCATCAGACGTTAAAACTTCACCCGCTCAGATTACTATCCGCACCTTTTTGAAGGAGGAAGCAGAAAGAATAAAAGGTGAAAAAATACAGGAGCAAGAAGGAAGGATAAAGCATGAAACCGATTCACTTATTCATCCTTTCATCCCTCATCCTGGTAACGTGGTGATTCAAATTATTGATAATGGCTCTGGTATGCCAGAGGCGGTGCAGGCGCAAATCTTCGATCCTTTTTTCACGACAAAGCCGGTTGGTAAAGGCACGGGTTTGGGACTGTCGATCAGCTATCAAATTGTGGTGGAAAAACACGGCGGCGTTTTTAAGTGTTCTTCTCAACCAGACAAGGGCACTGAGTTCTGGATTGAAATTCCCGTTCGCCCACAAAATTGAAAGAAGCAATTGATGCTGGGCCAAAAAACGAACTCTCTACACACTCGGAACCTCACCGCTAACCCCTCTCCGTTGACGGAGAGGGAATATTAGACCTCCTGCATGAATGGTCAAGTAGTGTGCCAGTTCATAATCGAGATTGCACAATAAGGGAGTAGATCAGCATCAAGACACTGGGGAGTTGGTATGCCGTATACGGAGCTACAATCGCTTTCAGAAGGTGAGTTCAAGCGCTTATGCGGCGTTAGTCGTGAAACCTTTGCTGAAATAGTTGAAGTA
>NZ_JACJPB010000041.1:0-283286 GCF_014695825.1 Coleofasciculus sp. FACHB-542
GTGCGTTGCGGCACGCTTTGAGCAACTCGCAACTCGCTTAACATTGAGTCCTCTGCTTCGCTTAAGATAATCCGAATAGGAGCAGGCATAAATAATGGAAAACTCCGTTTAGAGAACCGCTCCCATCTTACATTTAATTAGTCCCAGCTACTTAGCGACGAAGTTTTCTGAAGGTCTGGCAGCTGTTTATCAGGACGGCAAATGGGGGTTTGTCGCCAATAATCTGCCCTTAAAATAAGCCACATTTGACAGAATAAATGACTTAAAGAGTGATTGAGCGTGACGATCGACAAATCTTTGGCATGGAAGAAACTTTTGTGGCAATGGTTAGTTGCCTGCGTCGTGGCTAAACTGCTGCAAATCATTGTGGACGGAGTTGCCGGAGCGGTTGCATCAGCGACAGGGGGAGGATTCACTGGGGGTAGCACTAGCCTTTTGTTGATCCTCATCGTGTTTAGACTGATCGGCGGTGCTTTAGGCGGAACTGCTCAATGGCTGGTTTTAAGGCAGTGGCTCCCATCTATTCGCTCTTGGGTTCTGGCAACCAGTTTGGGAAGTGCGATCGCCTTGGCGGTAATTAACGGGCTATGGGCAGTGACTCTTATGCCCCCAGCTTCCGGCTTGATAGGTGGCATGATGCCCCCCATGTCCGTGCTGCCTCAGTTTTTGTTTGATGGTATCTACGGCATCTTGCTGGGGGTAGCTCAGTGGCTAGTGCTGAGAACAAAAGTGCCGCAAGCAGGTTGGTGGGTACTGGTCAGTGGTGTTGGCGCGATCGCAAGTAGTATTGGTATCGATGTGCTGCAAAGGTTTGTCGGCCCGATGGGGATTGATGTCAGCCAGAGTGCTTGGAATCCATTCTTTTGGGCGATCGCATCTGTCAGCGTTGTGCTTTACGCTGCGATCTCAGGCGGGTTTCTGGTCTGGAGTTTGCGTCAGCGGTTCTAGCGAGTAGAAAAGGACTGCACAACACTCTGGACATTGTTTTCTAGCCCGTTACTGCTTAAGAACAAGCGATCGCCATTCAGAACAAATCGATAAATATGGCTTTCACGGAGTGTCGGGGTGTGCCAAAGCACCTGTCCGCTTGTGGCATCGAAGGCATTCACCCGACTATGGTTCTTTGCTGAACCATAGAAACCAAGAGCGCTGACACCTTCGATTTCCATATCAGCCGTGTAAATAATATTGTCCGCCAGAGCGATGGGTCTGGGTTCTTGCCGATCCTGGCGAGATAAGGTAAATTGCCGAAGCATAGCCCCAGTCTGCCGATCCAAAACGACAAATCGCGTACTCGTCTTGACATCACCATCCCAGATGAAGACTTCGCGATCGCTCGCTAGCTTGGCTTCACCGCCCCGCATCGTATGAGTCCAGCGTTCCTTGCCCGTTTTTAAATCGAGTGCCTTGACCCAACCAGGTTCCTTTCCTGTACGGTCTTTGCTATACACTGCCGGATATACAGTGTCTCCTAAAACTGTGACATCCGTTAGCTCAGCTGAGGTGTTCCAAGTCCAGAGGACTTTGCCTGTAGCGGCATCCAATCCGGTGAGTTGGTATCCTCTTTGGGGTGTACTGGGATTAACTAACACGGGCAAAAACACTACCCCATTTTGAACCACAGGCGATTTGGAGTCCACACTCTCAAAGGTAGAAACCATACTGTCTTTGGGGGTGACAAACTTCCAGAGCAGTTTATCTGGAGTACGGGCAGAAATTTCGTTGCGATCGCTCTCTACTCCCTGTCTGACATAGCTGTTGAGAATGAAGGCTCCCTGAGATACTCCAATCATTCCCGCAAAGTCTGAATTGTCAAGTGGCAATACTGCTTTTGTCTTGCCTGTGTTGGCATCAAGCGTCACCAGGTTTTTGGGATCGTCAACTAGTGGCAGTAGCCCGAAATCGCTGGCATAGATAGTATTACCCTCTATAGCAAACACCCTGCCAATCGGCTGCTGGCTCCGCCATTGCACCTTCCCGGTTGCCGGATCGAGTGATTGAAGTGCTGAGGGCTTTGTATTCCCCGTTGGCACCAGCAATCGGTTCTCTGTTGCGATTGGTGCCGTACTAGCGTGTAGGTTTACTGACCACACAGGCTGACGAGTCGATGCCGCACTAATGGCAGAAGCGATCGCGTGGTAGCCCAGCACCAGCACTACACCTACCAGTACATATTTGAAAAGCTTTTTTAACACCGGGACGACTCCACTTCAACCTGAGAAAATCATAATTTGGAACAAACTAAACCCGGCTGATTTTCTCCATAATTTAAGCTTTTTAGCCTGCAAGCAGTCAGTTGTAAAACTTGAGATTAAGCGATCGCTACCAGGTCACGGTACTCGCTCAAAAGTTCCTCTTGAGTTAGTGCATCAGTTTCTACCTGAGGACTCCAGAGTAGTTCAAACACCATTAGATAGTCGAGGCTGATGGCTGTAACTTTCTCTAAAGCAAGCTTTACAGTATGTGCAGAATTGAGGTTTTCAAATAACGGCTGATCGTCAGCCGTGCCGATTAGCAATGTTACGACGATGTATGCAGGTTGTTCTTCATCTGGATCGAGTTCAACTTGTTGCTGGGTAACTTTGCCATCTACGTTAGAGAGGGTTTCAGCCGTAAATTTGCTACGTTCTTGTAACGAAAGTTTGTTGAAGACTGTTTCGGCTTCCTCCCGACTAGAAACTGTCTGTGAACTCCCCAACACATGAGTCCAGCATTCGGAATTTTCTAGCAGTGCTTGCACAGATGCTTGTAGTAGCTGCATCAACCCTTCCTGGGTTTGAGTATTCGCCGTGAGACTTAATTGAGACAATTTTGATTGAATCGCACCCGCTTGGGCTGTTAGCGCTATCTGTAGTGTGCTAACGGTGACGATATCATTTTCAAGCTCATTCTGATTCATGGTTTTTGGTTTTTGGTTGGAACTGGAATCTTGCAACCAAGCAGCAAATAAATCGGGACGGCGATCGCGCGTTCTCTCGATTTGTCTGTCTCTTCGCCAGCGTTCAATCTCCGCATGATTCCCCGATAGTAAAACATCCGGCACCTTCCACCCGCGAAAGTCAGCAGGACGAGTGTATTGAGGATAATCCAACAATCCCGCCTCAAAACTTTCTGCTTTTAAAGACTCTTCCTTCCCCACCGTTCCCGGTAATAGGCGGATGGTGCCGTTGAGCAGTGCCAGCGCCGGAATTTCTCCACAAGTCAAGACAAAATCTCCTAAAGAGACCTCCCGTGTCACCAAATTCAGCACCCGCTCATCGACACCTTCATAATGACCGCAAATAATTACTAATTGGTCATAATTGGCTGCCAATTCTCGAAACAGCGGTTGCTTCATCGGTTCTCCCTGCGGCGTCATCAGGATCGTCTCGCGTCTGGCTAGAACTGGCAGTGACTCCACAGCACCAAATATCGGCTCTGGCTTCATCAACATCCCTACTCCGCCGCCGTAAGGCTCATCATCCACGCGGCGGTGTTTATCGGTGGCAAAGTTACGGGGATCGATCAGATGCACGGAAGCAATCTGTTTGGCTAAAGCTTTCCCTAATAGTCCCGAACTCAGAGGAGAGGAGAAAAAATCTGGAAAAAGAGTAACAATATCAAATCGCACAGCAGAAGTCGGTGATAGTTAAGTAGTAGGTTGATTTTACCCATTCCCTACGAATTCCTACCGATTACCCACTACCCGGTATCCCTAATCGCAAGATAATGTTAAATATTTTATAAAAAAAGTTGACTCGATCTGGCATTATGCATATAGGATTAAGCCCAAAAGCGACAAGCTATGGGCGATCTGTAACGTTTGTTACTCAACAACCTAGAAAAACAATTAAATTGTTTGGTGATGTTGATGGAACGCCTGCCAGAAAGATTGATAAGGAAATTGAGACGATTGACAAGCGTGAAAAGAGAGATTGTCCTGGTGAGCAAGGGGGTTAGAGGGAGTTGAGCAAGAACCATGCATCAGGATAAATTGGCATTCCTATCAACTGGCAGAACGATAGTATTCGATATCACCCTATGCTCAAGAGCAACATGATGCTGCAGTTAGAACCTCAATCCTTAGTACAGAGGATGCCCCAATCAACGAAAACCGCCATCATGGTGATCGGCGGTGCGGAAGACAAAGTTCACGGACGAGAGATATTACAAACCTTTTTTAATCGTGCTGGCTCGACTGATGCCTGCATTGCGATTATTCCGTCAGCATCCAGAGAACCTGCGGTGATTGGCGATCGCTACCTCACCATCTTTCAAGAAATGGGTGCGAAAGTAGTGAAAGTGTTAGATATCCGCGAACGGGAGCAGAGTTACGATCCCTTGATGCACGAGTACATTGAAGAGTGTACAGGGGTTTTCATGACTGGAGGCGATCAACTGCGACTCTGTGGACTGCTTGGCGAGACGCCATTTATGGAAAGAGTCCGATACCGCGCGCAACTGGGAGAGATTACGCTGGCAGGAACCAGTGCAGGAGCGGCGGTGATGGGACATCATATGATTGCGGGAGGCGGTAGCGGCGAGTCTCCCAATCGTTCCCTAGTCGATATGACGCTAGGGTTAGGGATTTTACCGGATGTGATCGTAGATCAACACTTTCACAATCGCAATCGCATGGCGCGTTTGATTAGTGCGATTTCGGCTCATCCAGACAAATTAGGGATTGGGATTGACGAAGATACTTGCGCCTTAGTGGAAGCGGATGGTCTTTTACAGGTAGTCGGCAAAGGCACCGTGTCTATCGTCGATCCTGGGGAGATATCTCACACGAATCAATCTTTAGTGGGAGCAACCGATCCGATTAGTATTTTCAATCTACGGTTGCATATTCTTAGTTATGGCGATCGCTACCATTTACACCAGCGAGTCATCCTGCTACCCGATGGCTGATGAGTGAATATTACTAGCGGTACTTCAATTCCAAATTTAAAACTTGTCATGATTGCCTTTTTGGCAAAAAACTGTTCGTGGAGAACAGTCTAGTGACTTTTTAAAGCTGGAAACTAGGGAATTGCTTAAAGTAGCAGCGGATTCAGTAAGGGCGAAGCCTTTCTGGCAAAGTTTTCTCTTAAAAGCAGCAGATGTGAAATCGCTTGCATCTTCGTCCCTACCCGCGATTCGACAGCCCACATCCTCTGAATCACCCGCAAAAGTAGCCATGAGAATTTTAAAAATCCAGACATTACGGGGTCCCAACTACTGGAGTATTCGACGGCAAAAATTGGTCGTCATGCGCCTAGATTTAGAAGAACTTGCAGAAAAGCCATCCAATCAGATTCCTGGCTTCTACGAGGGATTAATCCAGGTGCTGCCAAGTCTGGAAGAACACTTCTGTTCCCCTGGCTGTCGAGGTGGTTTCTTGAGCCGAGTCAAAGAAGGCACGATGATGGGACACATCATCGAACACGTTGCCCTAGAACTCCAGGAACTCGCTGGGATGCCATCTGGCTTTGGTCGTACCCGCGAAACAGCCACCCCAGGCATTTACCAGGTGGTCATTGAGTACCACGATGAACAAGCCGGTCGCTATGCCTCCAGAGCCGCCGTGCGCCTTTGTCAGAGTATTGTAGACACCGGCACCTACTCCGCTCAGGAGTTAGCACAGGATCTCAAAGACCTGAGGGATTTCGCACGGGCTGCTGCCCTCGGTCCCAGCACCGAAACCATTGTCAAAGAAGCCGAAGCGCGGGGAATTCCCTGGATGCCTTTAAGCGTTCGCGCCATGATTCAGATAGGGTATGGCGTCTACCAGAAGCGGATGCAGGCGACTTTGAGCAACCACTCTAGCATTTTGGGTGTCGAACTTGCCTCCGACAAAGAAGGCACCAAAAAAATGTTGCGCCAAGCCGGGGTGCCGGTTCCGCGCGGCACGGTAATTCACTACCTGGACGAACTTGAAGACGCCATTCAAGAGGTGGGGGGATACCCAATCGTCCTCAAGCCCCTCGACGGCAACCACGGACGGGGCATTACTATCAATATCACCGACTTCCAACAAGCAGAAGAAGCCTATGATGCTGCCAAGAGTGCTTCTAAAACTCGCTCGGTGATTGTTGAACGCTACTATACTGGAAGCGACCACCGAGTATTGGTGGTCAACGGCAAATTGGTGGCAGTTGCGGAACGAGTCCCCGCCCATGTGGTAGGAGATGGCACATCCAGCATCGAGCAATTGATTGAGCTAACCAATAGCGATCCCCATCGGGGTGAAGGGCACGATAACATCCTCACCAAAATTGAAGTAGATCGCACCACCTTCACGCTGTTGCAACGGCAGGGGTATACCCTGGAGACCGTGCTACCCGCCGGAGAGATTTGTTATCTGCGGGCAACCGCCAACCTCAGCACTGGCGGGATTGCTGTTGACCGGACTGACGAGATCCATCCCGAAAATATCTGGCTTTGCGAACGAGTCGCCAAGATTATCGGGTTGGATATTGCTGGAATTGATGTGGTGACATCCGATATCAGCAAACCCTTGCGAGAAATGGATGGGGTGATTGTTGAGGTGAACGCCGCCCCCGGATTCCGGATGCACGTTTGTCCCAGCCAGGGTTTGCCGCGAAATGTGGCTGCCCCAGTGCTAGATATGCTCTTCCCGCCTGGAGCGCCCACTCGCGTTCCCATCATTTCCATTACTGGCACCAACGGTAAAACAACAACGACTCGTCTAATTGCCCATATCTTCAAGCAGACGGGGAAAACGATTGGCTACACGACCACCGATGGCACCTACATTGGGGATTATATGGTGGAACCGGGGGATAACACCGGCCCTCAAAGTGCCCAGCTGATTCTTTCAGATCCCACGGTAGAAGTGGCGGTGCTAGAAACGGCGCGGGGGGGGATTCTCCGCTCTGGTTTAGCCTTCAGTGCCTCTGATGTGGGTGTCGTCTTAAACGTGGCTGCCGACCACCTGGGAATTGGCGATATTGAAACGATCGAAGATATGGCTCATCTCAAGAGCGTCGTGGTGGAATCGGTGATGCCAGAAGGCTATGCCGTCCTGAACGCCGACGATCCCTTGGTAGCAGCGATGGCGCGGCGGGTGCAAGGACAAGTAGCTTATTTCACCATGAATCCAGAAAATGAGCTGGTGCGAGAACATACCCGTCGGGGCGGTTTGGCAGCGGCTTATGAAAATGGCTATTTGTCAATTTTGAAGGGAGATTGGGTACTACGGATTGAACAAGCGGTGAATGTGCCGCTGACGATGGGGGCACGGGCACCTTTTCAGATTGCCAACGCGCTAGCGGCGAGTTTGGCGGCTTTTGCGGAAGGGGTGAAGATTGAGGAAATTCGTCAGGGCTTAAATACGTTCCGCGCTTCAACCGCTCAGACACCAGGACGGATGAATATGTTCGAGATGGGCAAATATAATGCTCTGATCGATTATGCTCACAATGCAGCCAGCTATGAGGCGTTAGGTGGTTTTGTCCGCAACTGGCCTGGTGAGAGAATTGGTGTGGTGGGTGGCCCTGGCGATCGCCGCGACGAAGATTTCGTTACTCTGGGCATACTCTCGGCTAATATGTTTGACCGCATCATCATCAAGGAAGATGATGATACGCGGGGGCGTCCTCGCGGTGAGGCAGCTGCCTTAATCTCTCAGGGAATTCAGCAAGAAAAGCCAGATTCCCGCTATGAAACCATTCTGGATGAGACGACCGCCATAAATACGGCGCTGGAGCAAGCTCCAGAAGGCAGTTTGGTGGTCATTTTGCCAGAAAGCGTCACCCGTGCGATTAGCTTAATTGAGGCGCGTCGCCCTCAAGGGGAAAACGGACATCAGCCGGTTGCACCGTCGATAGAAAATCAAAATAGCTTGAAGGCGTCTGTAGCACAGACCCTTTAAACGCTCATCAGTTATGTATTTGTAGGGACACGGCAATGCCGTGTCCCTACCCGTTATTTGAGGTCTTGATTTTCATCTGATGGTTCCTCGTCCACGCCCCTTACTCCGTCCTTGAAGCCGCGTAAAGTCTTACCCAGCGAACTTCCCAGTTCGGGAATCTTTTTGGGACCGAAAATTAAAATCGCTGCGATCGCGATTACTCCCACTTCAGGCCATCCTAAACCAAACATACCCGTTTCCTGCGAACTATCCACAATCAACTATAGGAGACTATCGAGCGGCTGGAGGAAGATAATCTCTTGTAATGGGTATTTCCAACCATTCGCTAAGTTCTTGGGTTAACCATTCGAGTTCCGCTTCATGGATGCCGCCACTCTCAGCGTTAAGTTCATACTGCCTTAATCCTGCCTCAATAATGATTTTGCCTGGAACATCAACCCGGTTTCCTTCTGAGTCTTTTTTATGGTGTTTCGGGATGTATACCAACCTGTTAATATCCTGTCTCAATGCTGGACGAGGACGATGGAATTTAAATCCAAATATTTCCCATGTCAGTGAAATTTGCTTTTGATTGCTATAAAGCTGCGATCGTCCAAATAACGCAAAGAGAATCTGCCAGCTCATACTCACGCCAGCAAACCAAAAGGGTAGTGAAAACAACACCATAAACAAGTTGAAGCCTAGTGGTGCAAATAGGACAGAGCTTGTCCACACGAAGATGAATGAATTCCAAGCGATCGCAAAAAAGCACAACCCTATCGTAGAAGCAGTAAGTCCCTTCGGAGGGATACTAATTTTAATAAAATCTGCATTTTTAGTCAGTGAAATTTTGCTACCAGTTGGTTTCTTGACAACTAGAGGAAAGCTATCTGCTGTTGGATGTTCTTGTTTTAATGCTTGTAGTGCTTCACTAGCAGAAGCCAAGCGTCGATTTAAGCTGGGATGTGTCATCCGCTTTAACCAATTGATTAAAACAGGACTGAGATTGGCAGTTTTTTCAAATTTAATTTGCAGGTTATCTGTTTGAGGTAAATCAGCAGGATGTTGACCTGTTGCCAGATAAATTAAAGTTGCACCTAGACTGTAAATATCGGATGCGGGAACTGCACGTCCGCCAAATTGTTCTGGCGGCATATAACCATAAGTTCCCACAACTGTAATTGTCCCGCCTTCCCTGGCGGCGAGAGTCTGCACCGCCCCAAAATCAACTAAATAAACTCCGCCAACATTATTACCAGAACGGCTGGTTAATAAAATATTGCTGGGTTTAATATCTCGGTGGATAACTGGAGGTTGACGACTATGCAAATAGTTGAGAATTTCGAGAATTGCAGTGCTAATTTGCTTGATATCTGCTTCGCTGAAAGTTCGTCCTCCTTTGAGATGTTCCTCTAGAGATTTCCCTTCCACGTAGGTTTGGACGAGGGCAAATCCTTTGTAGTTCGGTGAATTTAGCTCAAAATAATCCAGGTAGCGCGGAATCGCCGGATGTGTCAAAGATTTTAAAGTTTCCGCTTCCCGTTCAAATAACTTAAGCTCCTCCCACTCAAAATCACTGCCAAAAGTCAATAGTTTGATTATTACTAATTGTTGCGTTTTTTGGTCACGCGCTAGGAGTGTGCGTCTTCCAGCGCGTTTTCCAAGCTGTTGTTCGATTTGGTAGCGATCGCCAAAGACTTCACCCTTCATACTTATCGCCTGCCCCTAGCTATTAGCTGTTGTTATAACTCTGGGTTATCGCGGGTGGCAAGCTGATATCCTTAACCTACCTGCCTTTATTACTGGATTCTTGTACGCTAAAGAAAACAAATTTTAAAAAAATGCTCGAAACTTCTAAGCCTTCCCTACGCGAACAACAACACCCTCTGATTCGCAATTTAGCGGACACTATCGAGGCAGTTTGGCACCGCCATCTCGACCTTTCTCCCTACCACCTGCCAGAAGAGTTGGGGTATGTGGAAGGGCGATTAGAAGGTGAAAAGCTAACGATTGAAAATCGCTGCTACCAGTCGCCGCAGTTCCGCAAAATGCACCTGGAATTGGCAAAAGTCGGCACAATGCTGGATATTTTGCATTGCGTGATGTTTCCGCGTCTAGAATACGCGCTGCCAATGTTTGGCTGCGATTTAGTCGGGGGACGGGGACAGATTAGTGCCGCGATCGCCGATCTTTCTCCTACAAGCAGCGACCGCACCTTACCGGCAAACTATACCGCTGAACTTCAGGCACTACCAGCCCTTCAATTTTCCCAACCGCGCGAACTACCCGCTTGGGGCGCAATCTTTTCAGAATTCTGCATCTTTATTCGACCCAGTAATCCAGAGGAAGAAACCCAGTTTCTCTCTCGCGTCGAGGCGTTTTTAGAAATTCATTGTGTTAATGCCAAAGCCGCCAAACCCGTTTCTGCCGAACAGCAAGCTGAAATTTTGCAGGGTCAACGCAACTACTGCACCCAACAGCAGCAAAACGACAAAACGCGTCGAGTGCTAGAAAAAGCCTTTGGCGAGGAGTGGGCAGAACATTACATGACGACCGTTCTGTTTGACTTACCGAGTGCTTAATCTGCTAGTAAGATTCCCTCGCCAGATTGATGCCTACCTCTTAAGATTAATTAATAAAAATAATTTCCTTAGAGGCTATGGCACAGGAATCTGGCTCCAAGAATCAACCATTCGTAAAACCTGTAGGGCGGTGGGCGATCGCGGTTGTCGTGGCTGGTGCTTTAGCAACCAGCGGCGTTACCGTTTACAACCTCTATGCCTTGCGAGAAGCTGCTCAGCAGCCGGTACCAGCAGCAGAGCCAAGTACGCCTCCTAAGCTTGCTGTGACTGCCTTAGGGCGTCTGGAACCACAAGGGGAAGTGATCAAACTCTCTGCTCCTATGTCGGTTCAGGGCGCTGCTCGCGTGGATCAACTTTTGGTCGGTGAGGGAGATAAGGTCACAAAAGGTCAAGTGGTGGCAATTCTCGACAATCGCGATCGCTTACAAGCAGCTTTGGACAAGGCAAAACAACAAGTCAAAGTCGCCCAAGCCGATCTCAATAAAGTTAAGGCTGGAGCGCAAACCGGGGAAATTACCGCTCAGAAGGCAGCGATCGCTCGCACCCAAGAGGAGTTACGCGGGAAAATTGCCACTCAACAAGCGACGGTAGCTCGCTTAGAAGCCGAACTGCAAGGGGAAAAAAATGCGTCTGTTGCTAAGATTGCCCGCCTGACTGCCCAGATGGATAATGCGAAAAAGGAGTTCGATCGCTATGAGCAGCTATATCAACAAGGTGCCGTTGGAGCTTCTCTCTTTGACACCAAGCGCTTAGAAGTAGAAACGGCACTTCGGCAACTCAACGAAACTCAAGCCACTGCTAACCAGAAAGTAGCTACCCTGGAACAGCAAATTAACGAAGCCAAAGCCACTGCTAAAGAGACAATCGCCACTTTAGAACAGCAAATTAACGAAGCCAAAGCGACGTTAGAAAAAATTGCGGAAATTCGCCCCGTCGATGTCCAAGCAGCACAAGCCGAAATTGAGAACGCGATCGCATCCGTCAAACAAGCGCAAGCCGACTTGGAATCAGCCTATGTCCGCGTACCCGTTGCTGGTCAAGTTTTGAAAGTTCATACCCGTCCTGGAGAAACCATTGGTAATAATGGAATCGTCGAAATTGGGCAAACCGATTTGATGGTTGCTGTCGCAGAAATCTATGAAAGTGATATCGGAAAAGTGCGGCTAGGGCAGCAAGCGACGATTAACAGCGAGGGCAATGCTTTTGCCGATGAACTCAAAGGAACGGTCAATCAGATTGGCTTGCAAATTGGGAAAAAAGATATTTTAAATACCGATCCAGCCGCAGATGTAGATGCCAGAGTGGTGGAAGTAAAAATTCGCCTAAATGCAGAGTCCAGCCGCCGCGTTGCCGGTTTAACTAACTCTAAAGTCACCGTCAAAATTCATATTTAGCTATCTTTACTAATGGTTTTTGAACAATTAGCCATTAGCCCCTTGCCAACAAGTTTTGTAGAATCATGCCAAAAATTCCTCTAGCCTGGTTACAGCTTACCCGTGAAAAAATGCGGCTGCTGGTGGCACTTGCCGGTATTGGTTTTGCTGACATTTTGATGTTTGTGCAGTTAGGGTTTCGCGATGCCCTTTTTCAAAGCTCCGTAAGCTTGCATGAAAATATGCAGGGGGACGTTTTTTTGGTCAGTTCCCAGTCCACGGCTTTGATTGCCATGAAAAGTTTCCCACAGCGGCGACTGTATCAAGCTCTCAGCTTTGACGGAGTAGAATCGGTCAGTCCAGTATATCTTGGCTTTGGCTTGTGGAAAAATCCAGAAAATCGCCGCACTCGCCAATTGATGGTAATTGGATTTAATCCCGCAGCAGAAATTCTAAATTTACCCGAAGTTAAAAATAACCGAGATAAAATTAAACTTCCAGATGTTGTTTTATTTGATGAAGCGTCTCGTCCAGAATTTGGGGCAGTTGGTGATTGGTTTAAGCAGGGAAAAACTGTTGAAACAGAAGTAGAAAGCCGTCGCGTCAAAGTACAAGGCTTATTCACGCTAGGCGCATCATTTGGAGCCGATGGTAATCTGATAACGAGCGATTTGAACTTTTTTCGGATGTTCCCTAGACGACAGAGAGGATTGATTGATATTGGAGTGGTTAATTTAGAAGCCGGTGCGGATGTAAGTCAAGTTATTCAAAATATGAAGGAGTCCTTTAATTTAAAGAAGAATGATGAAAAATGCCAAGACTTAAAAAATATGGATAAAGATTGTACAGATGTACAAATTTTGTCCCATGAAGAATTTATTGAGTTTGAAAAGACATATTGGCAAACCAGTACATCAATTGGATTCATTTTTGGTTTAGGAACCTTAATGGGATTTGTTGTTGGTACAGTTATTGTCTACCAAATCCTATACACTGATGTTGCCGATCATCTAGCTGAATATGCTACGTTAAAAGCGATAGGCTATACGGATTTATACTTACTAATTGTTGTTTTTCAGGAAGCTTTAATTTTATCAGTTTTAGGTTATATTCCTGGCTTTTTGTTAGCGTCAGGGCTTTATATTTTTATAAAAGGCGGTACAAATTTACCGATTGCAATGACTGTTGTTCGAGCAACCGTAGTGTTGCTTTTAACTATTTTTATGTGCTTGATTTCAGGTGCGATCGCAGTCCGTAAGCTCCGAGCTGCCGACCCCGCTGATATTTTTTAAAGGGTATTTTTTAACATAGCTAGTTGCTAATTTTAATGAAATTGAAAAATTATGCTGCAAGAACCGATTGTTGCAATTAAAAATCTCAATTATTACTTTGGCAAAGGTTCGCTCAGAAAACAGATTTTATTTGATATAAATCTGGAAATGCAACCGGGAGAAATTACAATCATGACCGGGCCATCAGGGTCAGGAAAAACCACATTATTGACTTTAATGGGCAGTTTAAGGTCTCCTCAAGAAGGTAGCCTGAAAGTATTAGGACAGGAATTAATTGGAGCTTCTAAAAGCCAAATGGTGCAGGTACGGCGGCACATAGGCTATATTTTTCAAGCTCACAATTTGCTGAAGTGCCTAACAGCACGACAGAACGTGCAAATGTCGGTGGAACTGCATCGGGATATTCCGTCGCAGGAAGCTGCAACTAGGTCAACTGCGATGTTGGAAGCGGTGGGGTTAGGCGATCGCGTAAATTACTACCCGGAAAATCTTTCTGGGGGACAAAAACAACGGGTAGCGATCGCGCGTGCTTTAGTGAGTCATCCTAAATTAGTATTAGCTGACGAACCTACTGCTGCTTTAGATAGTAAGTCTGGACGCGATGTTGTCGAGCTGATGCAGCGATTGGCAAAGGAACAAGGATGTACGATTTTGATGGTAACTCACGACAATCGTATTTTAGATGTTGCTGACCGAATTATTCACATGGAAGATGGGCGTCTAGTCCGCGATACAATTATTTCCGAAAAAACGCCTGCTTAAGTCAGATTTCTGAGTGAAAAATTCGATTGAAGTGAGTTGATTTCTCTTGATACACTAGATGATTTTTGGCGAATGGCTCATTCTACAAAAGGCAATCTTTTCATTTGCCATCTACATTTCAAGAAAGCCTTTTGTTTAGAGATGATTGTAACTAAGCTCATATCTTGCATCAAGCCCTCAGAATAGAATTCTGAGACGATTGCATTCCAAATCCAAAAGCGCGGACTAACCGAAAACAAGGGTTTTGTAACCTGCTCTCGGCAGGCTTCGTTTGCGTGCTTCCTATCGCTGTGCGGTTTCAACTGCCCGGAGCAAGATGTCACTAAAGAATAACTAAACAGAATCCACCCTGGTTGCTGATGGAAAAGAACTTATTTCTCAACATCCTAGCGCTTTGTGCGAATAGTGACATTGCCACCTTCACTCAATTGTTCTAGCACCAATAAAGGTGTCGGTTTGGCTTTTTGATCCCATTGTAGTTTTGCAAGACGACCCTGAATTGTGGGTTGCCAAGTATCGTGGTCTTCCGCTGGACTGAGGAATGTTTCAATACAATCAATAATTTGGCTAATCGTAGCAGAAGTCGCTTGGGTAGGTAATTTCATTAACTTGATTTGAATGCGGAAAAGCACCCGCTTAGAGCGCTTCGTACCCTCTCCCGTCTCATAAATGACATCAAAAATCTCATCAACTTGGCGTCCCGCTGTACTGGCAATGCCCACTGATGCTTGTGATGCTTGGGTAGGACGCAGGGCGATAGTGATTAAGTCTTTTACTCTGACTTTGATTTGATTAACAATGGCAAAGTGAAAGACCTCTTCATCCATTCGCATTCTGAGGTAATCCAGGTTGAATTCGCGTGAGTTAACCAAGTCAGGATTGCTTTCCATTCTATGAATAGAGTCAAGCGCCAACTTTAACTTTTTCTGGAGGTCTTTGACTTTGAAATCCTGGATCTTGGCTTTCTTTGCCATCTCATCCTTTTTAAGCTTGACAAATACTGCCCCAGCAATGAGAAGTAACAGCAGTCCTCCGGAAGTGTACATCCAGATGGGCGCAGGTTGAGCGTTGGCGGCTGCGGCTGCTGGTTGGGCGGTTTGAGTTTTTTTGGCAGGGGCTTTAGGTTGAGCCTTCTTGGCAGGGGTTTGAGCCAATCGCAAATCTACAATAAGGAACGGAGTGGACATAGTCGCTAGCCTAAAAAAAATTCATGTCTATTTTCAGGATGCCCAAAAAAGCAGAAATTACAAAGTAAAAAGTATGAAAGATAAATAATCAAGTGTGAAATTCTGTCAAATCATTTTTCGGAAAGCAGCTCGACTCTTAGTTTAGACCCAAATCACACTTCATTAGAGCTGACTTTAACGTGCTGTTAGCGCAACGGCGCGATCGCACGGACTAGGCGAAACTACAGAGACTTTCATCGTTGGTTGTGAACTGCACTCACGGGAGCTTTGGCAAAAACACCGATTGGCAAGGCTCTCTAAAACTCTTGAAACCCTTGAAAAGTCGTCGCGATCGCCAAAACACCTTCCTCAAGGATCGCTAGCCGGAATTGTTTAGCGATCGCCAAACAGCAATCCCTGTGTTATTCAGTTGCTTCACTGGCAAGATATCAGCCAATAGGGAAAGCAGCCCCAGTCTGGGGCTGCTTTCCCTATTGGCTAAGAATGAGAGTATCTAGATTCTGCCCGATCTTATCTTTGGGCGCTGCTGCCAAGCTGATTCCAGGTTTGGATCACCTTCTCTAAAGGTGCAGGCAAACTCCCTTGATTAATCTCGGTGTAGCGAACTGTACCCTTGCGGCTGCTAAGGGTGTAGGTGATGTGATCGGCAGCACCACTAGGTGCTGGGTAACTCAGGTTCTTAAATTGGGCAAATTGCTGCTGTTCTAGCAATTGCTGAAACTGTCGTACCTGTTGCACAGGAATGCGGAGAACGCTACGTTCGGAGTCATTAGCATCGCCGATGCGAACCCGCATCAAGTTTCCGTCATTCAATAAAACAGTTTCGTAGGTTCTGCCAGTAAAACCGCCACTGGCAATCGCTCGAAACACCACATTTTTATCCAAGGATGGTGGTAGTTCGCTAGTCGGGATTGGCATTGGCTTGAGGATGCCAGCATCGCTTAGTTTACTTGCTGCTTGATTGAACTTAATAATGGAACCATCGCTGTTGGTGTGATAAACCAACAGTTGTAGCTTGCTTTGTACAGTTACCTGCCACCCAGGTATTGCATTAGTAAGACAACTCTCGTTAATACCGCCCAAACCCAGACAGCTATCCCAATTGTACTGTTGAGCTTGAACGATGCTGAGTTCGGTCGTGGGCACTTTGAACTGTCTGGAAGCTTCCCTTAAGACTGCATCTCGAACGGAATTCGGCAAACTCGCGAGTTGATCCACCTTCACGACAGAACCAGCTGCATTCGTGCGATAGACCAAGCGTTTTCCGCTTGCTTCTACCGTCACCTGCCACCCTTCTACTGTCGCTGGCGCACACAAAATATCAGGTGCGTAAATCCCTAGACACGCATCAGGCCAAGTCTTCTGTTCGACCTGGACGACGCGAATCTGGTTTACCGGCAAACCCAGCTGCGTGGAGGCATCAGAAATCACAGCATTGGCAACAGATTTGGGGAAGTTTCCTGGGATGTTACTGCCAGGAGTATTCGACTTTTCTTGACGTAAAACTTGCCCTGTAGAATTGGTGCGATAGACCCAAGTTTTGTTATTGCTAGACACGACAACACGCCAACCGGGAACTAATGCTTGAGTACAAAATTCACCCGATTTCGGAAGTCCTAAACAGCCATCGTTCCAAGTTTCCTGACTAAACTGAGTAATTTTGAGCTTTCCTGGAGCGATGCCAGTTTGACGCGACAAATCTTGACGAACAGCGTTAGCAATCCGAGGCGGTAAGCGATTAGCTTGCTTACGGTCAAGATTTTGCCCAACTTTCTGGTCTTTAACCTTAACCAGTCTGGTGATAGACTCAGAAAGTCCGGCTGGGGCAGCAAATGCGGTTTGTAACAGTGTCAGACCTGCGCCTAAAGACAGGACGCCAGTTAGAACTAAAACGGCAAAAATTCGCTCGGACTGGTGAACTGTTTCACCGGGGTTTACGGCTTTGGAGTGTTTTTTGAAAATCTGTCTCATAGAAACCTCAATAGAGTTGTTTTTGCAAGCGGAGAGCGTGTTAGGTGAGACGAGCGGCACTCCAACGCTCATCGAATGCATATAGCAGATAAAACGCTTGACGCTGCTATCGTGCGAGTTAGTTCCGCTGTTTCGTTCACCTGAATGGGTGATTTTTTACAAGTTTCAGATAGCGATCGCACGCAAAGAAGTTAACTTCTGCAAAAACAGGTTTCTATAATCGTGTAGGTGTGTATTTATTCCAGCAAGGGAGCGATCGCGATGACTGTGTTGGTAGTCGCTACGGGAAATCCAGGCAAGCTGCGAGAGATGCAGAAGTATTTAAGCGGATTTGGCTGGGAATTGACCCTGAAGCCAGAGGAACTGGAGATTGAGGAATCGGGTGACACCTTCATGGCTAACGCTTGTCTGAAGGCATCCCAGGTGGCAGAGGCGACTGGAGAGTGGGCGATCGCAGATGATTCTGGCTTGGAAGTAGACGCCTTAGAGGGCGCACCTGGTATTTATTCCGCTCGTTACGGCAAAACCGACCCCGATCGAATTGAACGCCTGTTGAATGAACTCGGCAACGAACTGAATCGGGAAGCCCAATTTGTGTGTGCGATCGCGATCGCTCGTCCCGATGGCGCGATCGCCCTGCAAGCCGAAGGAGTTTGCCGCGGCGAAATTCTCCACGCCCCTCGCGGTACGGGAGGATTCGGCTACGATCCGATTTTTTACGTTTCCAAAGAGCAAATGACCTTTGCGGAAATGACTCCTGAGTTGAAGCGTCAGTGGAGCCATCGCGGTCAAGCTTTTAAAATTCTCTTACCCCAGCTACAGACTTTAAAGACTGAGGGTTAAGTCCAGAAGTTAGAAGTCGAGTAACCAGAAATCAGAATTTTGCGATCGCCAAAAATTCTAATTTCTGATTTTTAATGACTCCTGACCTCTAACCTTGATGACTCAGTCCTCAGTCCTCAGCCCTCAGTCCTCAGCCCTCAGTCCTCAGCCCTCAGTCCTCAGTCCTCAGCCCTCAGTCCTCAGTCCTCAGTCCTCAGCCCTCAGTCCTCAGTCCTCAGTCCTCAGTCCTCAGTCCTCAGTCCTCAGTCCTCAGTCCTCAGTCCTCAGTCCTCAGCCCTCAGTCCTCAGCCCTCAGCCCTCAGTCCTCAGCCCTCAGTCCTCAGTCCTCAGCCCTCAGTCCTCAGTCCTCAGTCCTGACTTAGACAGCTTCCAGATTCTTTTCCCCCGTCCGAATTCTGATGACCTGCTCTACCGGGCTGACAAAAATCTTACCATCACCGATTTCACCCGTTCGGGCAGCGGCAATGATTTTCTCAATCACCATATCAACCTGGCTGTCTTCAACAACGATCTCTACTTTAAGTTTTTGCAGAAACTCAACCGTGTACTCGGAACCGCGATAACGTTCGGTTTGACCTTTCTGCCGCCCAAATCCTCGGACTTCAGAAACGGTCATTCCCACAATTCCCGCATTGACTAGCGCAATTTTAACTTCGTCGAGTTTAAAAGGCCGGATAATCGCTTCAACTTTTTTCAAGCTTCTAACTCCTCAGTTCGTTCTGGATTTGATCTGTACAATCAATTTGTACAACCAAAGGTACTCGTAAAGCGGCGGCTATGTTTTATCACTGCTCAAACAAAGATTTTTGTATTATATGATACATATTGCTCTTCACTCCCACCAGAGGCATCCATTATGCCAACCCTAACTAAGGGGTTTCTCTGGATATCGCTGACTCGTTACCTTGAAAGCGTTTGACTTGACAGTACAGTGAAGATGCGCGGGGTTGGCAATATTTTCCCCATTTGTATCAAAGCGGTTGTTCCAGGCAGATGCACCCGGTTCTTCCGACTCCTAGCAGAGTTAATCTTTCAGCCGTCAACCAGCAAGCTCAACGACTATTGTTCAAAAGCGGACGCACAATCAAAAAGCCAGTGCCAAACGCTGTCGCCACAATCAAAAAGATGACGATGATTAACCACCAGCCACTCACATCTGCGGAACGCTCTGGCTGAGTTGGGCGACGATACCGACCTTCTTCCTGTTCGATTACCAAGCTTTCTGAAAAATCAGATAGTGGTGCTGGTTCAGCTTTGGGAGGGGGAGGCGGTAGAACTTCCACTGGCGGAGCGATCGCAGCCGAACGAGGAGGACGAGGAGGCTGCGGAGAACGCCGCTTAGGTGTTGCGTTTGATCCAGTCCGAATTTCCGGTTCAATGGAGGGAGGGGGAACTTCAACTCGACTCCCGGAGGGAAACGAAGTGACTACCTGTTGTGCGTGCAAAGCTGACTGAACAACTTTTTCGATTTCTTGGCGCAGCTGTTGATTTTCTTTGGCTAACTGCTGATTCTGGGAATTCAGCGAGTCCAGCATCGCTTGCGCTGTTTGTAACTCTGCTGAGAGTTCTTTGTAAACCGAAATTGGCACTGAGGGACGGTAGGTATTCATTGGGCTTTGGGGAGTCTGCTCAGAAATATAAGCATTTTGCATTGGCGAGCGGGTCGAGGGATTAGACATCATGGATTTAGT
The DNA here is from genome assembly GCF_014695825.1 of Coleofasciculus sp. FACHB-542. Lineage (NCBI taxonomy): Bacteria > Bacillati > Cyanobacteriota > Cyanophyceae > Coleofasciculales > Coleofasciculaceae > Coleofasciculus > Coleofasciculus sp. FACHB-542. The sequence goes on from NZ_JACJPB010000041.1 coordinate 19,536, forward strand.
TTAAGTTTGGTAAGGCAACAATAATGGAAAGTGAGGCGACTCTGACAGCCATTTTTTAACAAATTTGCTATTTAATCAACTAGGAATGTGCCCCAATCGATCTTTACGGTGTCATTGCTATAACCTTTGTATTCTCCGATTGTTTTAATTCTCCGATTGTAGGAGGGGAAAAAAGTGTCCCACTGGCCCTTGACCCTGACCAATGGCTAAAGCGTATTTTAGAGCAGTGGTGACATAATCTTTGGCTTTTTGAACCGCAGACCACCGATCTTTGCCCAAGGCTAGATTAGCCGCGATCGCGCTACTGAGCGTACACCCCGTGCCATGAGTGTTTGTTGTCTCTACAGTAGCGGTTTTTAACGTTTCCAGATGGTGCCCATCAAACCAGATATCGATGCCGCGTAGATTTCCCTCCATGCCGCCTCCTTTCACTAATACAGATGGACCACCTCCCAAATGATAAATGCGTTGGGCAGCGGAGCGCATATCATCCAAGGTATGAATCGGCAACCCGCTCAGTAATTGAGCTTCGTAGCGGTTGGGGGTCACAATCGCTGCTTTAGGGATTAAGACATCCCGCAGCGTTGCCACAGCGTCATTGTCAATCAGCTGGGCACCTGTGCGCGATACCATGACGGGATCGACGACTAAGTTCTTCAGTTTGAAAGTTTCCACAGCTTGCGCTACAGCCGCAATAATCTCCCCATTCAGCAACATCCCCGTTTTCGCTGCTTGGACGCCAATATCCGTCACCACAGCCTCAATCTGGGCGACAATTGCTGCTGTCGGTAAAGCATCCACCCGCGTCACTCCCAGCGTATTCTGCGCTGTCACGCAAGTAATGGCACTGGTGCCGTGAACGCAGTGAAAGGCAAATGTCCGTAAATCGGCTTGAATGCCAGCACCGCCGCCGCTATCAGAACCGGCAATCGTGAGAGCAACAGGTATGCTTGAAGGGTTTTTAACGGTCATAGGAATGAGGAATGGGTAATTAGTTAATACCCGCAAATTAAGGACTACTAACAATTACTTTTACTCTAAATTTTGATGAAACCAATCCCAATCTAAATTGAATTGAATGATTAGATTTTACAAATTGCTGCAAATCGAGTGCTGCTCAATTTACAATTTGCCGACTCATCGGCAAATTATTGCAATGCCGCCCTTGAGAAGCGAGTAGAACTGAGTTATGTGCCTAAAGACCTAATTAGAGGAAATATACGATGAGCCGCACTAATTTCCAGTTTAGGAGGGGAAATCCGTGCGGCGTGAGAGCATGGATGTAGCGATCGCTCCTGTAATCAGTCAAGTCTTCCCACTTTTGGGACAGGTAATCATTGAATTCGGAACTTCTACCGAATTCAATCGGCTTCGTGGAAGTTTAGAAGAATTTCGCACCCTGCTAACTAAGGCTGGATTGCCCACGCATCAATTAAAAATTAAAAAGGAAATGTTCCATTTTTAATTTTTAATTCTTCTAGCGTTGCGGACGCCGTCTTTGGAGAAATTCCGGAATATCCAATCCTCCACCTTGTTGTTGAGGTTTAGGCTCAAACGTGGGGGTAGAAGGAGGAACGGGTGACGGTGCAATGGGTCGCTGTGGCTGTCTGGAAGTGCGTGCCTCCCTCGCCGCCGGTGTAGACTGAGTTTCCCCGCTAAATCCAGTCGCAATGACGGTAATTCTTACCTCACCTTGCATCCGGTCATCGATCACTGCCCCGAAAATGATATTCGCATTCGGATCGACCACTTCATAGATTGTTTCGGCTGCGGCATTCACTTCGTGCAGCGTCAGGTCGCTACCGCCGGTAATGTTAAAGACAACCCCTCTGGCTCCTTCAATCGAAGACTCTAGCAACGGTGAGGAAATTGCGGCGACGGCGGCTTCTCTGGCTCTCGATTTCCCAGAACCCACGCCAATCCCCATCATTGCCGATCCCGCATCTGCCATCACGGCTCGGACATCTGCAAAGTCTACATTGACCAGTCCGGGAATCGTAATAATATCCGATATCCCTTGCACACCTTGACGCAGGATATCATCTGCTACTCGAAAAGCATCTTGAACCGGCATGGTTTCTGGAATCACTGCCAGCAGCTTATCGTTAGGGATGACGATGAGCGTATCTACCCGACCCTGCAAAGCGGCAATGCCTTCATCTGCCTGAGAAGTGCGACGGCGTCCCTCAAAGGTGAAAGGACGAGTGACAACGCCCACCGTTAAGGCTCCCATTTCTTTGGCAACTTCTGCCACAATCGGGGCTGCACCCGTACCCGTCCCGCCTCCCATGCCAGCGGTAATAAATACGAGATCGGTGTTTTCTAAGGCATGAGCGATCTCATCGCGCGATTCTTCCGCTGCCTTTTGACCAATGGCAGGATTACCTCCAGCACCTAAACCTCGCGTTAACTTCTGTCCCATTTGCAAGCGTTTAGCAGCTGAGGAGTGAGACAGCGATTGGGCATCAGTATTGATTGACCAAAACTCTACGCCACTGACATCACTGGCAATCATGCGGTTCACCGCATTGCCCCCACCCCCACCAACACCAATGACTTTAATTTTGGCGACGCTACCTAGCACGATGTTGTCACTCCTAGATTCTTCCCTGGGTGTTCCGTTAGCATCGTGATTATGGCCTAAATGTAACACGGTGTTATTAAAAGGATTCGCGCCGTCCACTGCGGGTGAACGACCTGCGTTCCCTGAGGGATTTGAGTTTTGGTGGGCAAGCCCTGGTTTACTATTGAGCGTCATTGCAATAGAAAGGGTCAATAAACAACTTTTTAGTTTAGGTAGCGATATGAGTCAACTATAGGGTAAGTTGACCCTTAAAACCAATGAGAGTCATAGTGCATTGACGTTCTTGAAGAGGTCTAGAGTCAACTGTCTGAAGGCTGATCCTACTAAAAGATGAAGGATATTCGTAAAGTAGATGCGCTCTTGGCAGGATGAAGAATGAATTTAGCTCACAAGACGCCTTCTGTCTAAAGCCAGAACTCGCGTTCCCTCCAAGCTTATAAGGTTTTGGTTTTTTTGGGAGGGTTGCCTTTTTTCATTTGAATTGCTGGGGAATCGGGGTTTTTGAGGTCAATATAGGCAATTTCGCTGGTTGAAAAATGTGCTGGCAAATCTCGCATTCGATCGAGGACGGTGAGCTGATAGGCAAACCGAGAAGTGTAAGCACCACAATGTACCCATCCTTGCTCGGTTTTCAGAATTAAATTGGCTGGGTTTTGCCAATCAATTTCAAATACTTTGACCGGACTGCGACTAACGGCTTGGTAAAGTGCCGACCAGTAGGGGCGATATTCATCCCGATAGCCAATGATTTTTAAGGTCGGCAAGGGAATGGTGCGCTCTAGTTCGGTGTAGCTTTCTAAGGGCATCCAGACGCCTTGTTCGTCCAACAATCCCAATACCGGCTGCGATCGCGTTTTGCTATTTGAGGAGGTTTGGCTGGAAGTGGAAGATTTGGCGTGGCGAGTGCGGAGGGCGATCGCGACTGGCTGTCGTTCCGTAACTTGTACGGTGAGTCCTGGCGGCAACATTTGCCGGGTAACAGTAGCTTCCTTGATGGCAGGTTGTAATTCCAACTTATCGGCGATGATTTGCGGCTGTAGCCGCAGCAAATACTGAGGGTAAGATAGGGGGAGCAGCGACCGAATCGCTTGGATTGAAAGCGTTTTATTGCCCTCAATCGCAATTTGATCGGGTTTGCGGATCACCCAAGCGGGTAAAGTTGTCACCCAAACTAAACTGCCTGCTAAACCGGCGACGAAGATCGCTCGCCACATCGCTTGAAAAGATTTTATCCGTCGTTGGCGACGTAGTTTTTGACGCCGTTGGCTCAATTCGGTTTGTGATACTGATGCGATGCTTGTCATCCTAACTTCTCAATCGGGAGTTTGTGGTGCTTGAGGTAGACTGCACTCAACACAGCTTGATGGTGGTTCGCCGTAAGTTTAGACGCGTCCTTCTTTAACTTAAACAGAGCGCTTGGGAGTTCCGACTATCCCCTCCTGACGGGGCTATCGCGCTATGCTCGCCAATCCGCTGACCGGGGGTAAAGTCACGATCGGTTCGCTCGGCAATTTCATCTAACAGGAAGTTAACAGAATCTTTTTCTCTTTTCAGTACGGCTCATCAGGAACTGTAGCGGGAAATTCTAACGTCTAAATATTAACGTGACCGGGTCATTATGAACTCTGTTTAGACTACGGAAAAAGAATTTAAAATTGGGGATCGCTCTTCGCCACCAAAATCTGGGCTTTTTCCATCGCTTTTTGGCTCGCTCGGCACGATTCGGCGAGGCAATCATCGCAATTCGACCTGAATCGAAGCGCATCTGAGAACCAAGCTGAGAGCGATCGCGTTATAGCCGCAAAGTAGCCGGTGGTTAGACGACTCAGGGCGAAGCATTCCTCTCAAATCCCCTCAACTCTACCAGGATGTATCTATCTCAGTGCAAGAGGGGTGCGCCCCTCCAGTCCGACTAGGGTCGCTTTAACGGAAGCTGTCTAGCAGTACAAAAATCAGTACAGGGATTGATCTGCATACTCAAGAGGTCGGCATGAAATTGGATTTGGAGAGATTCTATAAGGCTTGTAACCCTGCGAAGACGCTCATCTTCTCTAGGGCGGAAGATCGTCCCTACTATATCGATTTCTCAGCGGTGCGAGGTGGCAAAATTATTGAGGCGGTGGGGCGAACCATTGCCCGGATTTCACCCGACGATCCCACCAGTCAACTATTTACCGGACACATCGGCTGTGGGAAGTCTACAGAGCTATTTCGCTTGAAAGCCGAGTTAGAACGGCAGCAATTTCATGTGGTTTATTTCGAGTCCAGTCAAGAATTAGACATGGCGAATATCGATATCAGCGATATTTTGCTGGCGATCGCGCGTCAAGTCAGTGAAAGCCTGGAAGAAATTCAGATTCGGCTCAAACCGAGTTACTTTTCCAATCTCTTCAACGAGATCAAAGACATCTTGCAGACTCCGATTGATGTCTCCGCTGAAGCCCAATTGTCTGTGGGGATTGGCAAAATTACCGCCAAAACTAAAGATAGCCCTAAGCTGCGGGATCAGTTGCGGCAGTACCTAGAACCCCGCACCGAAGGCTTTTTAAAAGCAATCAATGAAGAAATCCTGAAACGGGCGAACGAAGAACTGAAGCGACGCGGTCAAAAAGGCTTGGTGGTGATTATCGATAACCTGGATCGGGTCGATCCTCGACCGATGCCTTCGGGAGGTACCCTGCCAGAATATCTGTTTATCGACCGGGGGGCACAGTTACGCCGCTTGAGTTGCCATGTCGTTTACACGATCCCCTTGTCCTTAATTTTCTCTAACGATTACGAAGCTTTGAAGAATCGTTTGGGGGGTGGGGTTGCTCCCAAAGTGTTGCCAATGGTGCCGGTGCGGAACCGCGATGGTCGGGATTGCGAGGCAGGAATGACGTTGCTGCGAAAGATGGTGATGGTACGAGCCTTCCCAGAAGCGAACGAACAGCAGCACCTAGAGCTATTGACCAAGGTTTTTGATGCTTCTGAAACGCTGGATCGGTTGTGCCGGGTCAGTGGCGGTCATGTGCGGAACTTACTGGGATTGCTTTACAGCTGTCTTCAGCAAGAAGATCCACCGTTCTCCCGTGGTTGTTTGGAGAATGTGATTAAAGAATACCGTGATGATTTGGCGCTGGCGATTGATGAAGAGGAGTGGGACTTATTGTTTCGGGTGGTGCAGCAGCAAAATGTGAAGGGAGATAAAGAATATCAGACGCTGCTCAGAAGTATGTTTGTCTTTGAATATCGGGATGAGAATGGGCGCTGGTTTGGGCTGAATCCGGCTTTGATGGAGACGCCAAAATTTAAGTCTTTAGTGGCTCTTCACCCCTTAGAAGCGTGATGTATCTTGGATTGGGTCAGGATCGCGCTCCGATTGTTTTGCGTAGGGGCATGGCAGGGGCATTGCAATGCCACGCCCCTACAGAACGTGAATGCGTGAATGAGTGTAAGTTGATTTGATCCACGTTCCCGATCGGAGAGATTGACTTAAATCTGGGTACGGAGGAGGCGATCGCTTTCAATCCTTGATATCCAGTAGGGGCTTTTCGATTGTCGTGCCCCTACTCGACATCGTTTGATATGGAGGTTTGACATGGAGCCTGTCTGGATTCGCAGCGCGGTAAACTGTTTAAACTAACTGGTAACAGTCCGTCCAGCCCCTGAATCATTAAAAGACAGTGTTCTATGAGTACATTTTTATTGGAAGTTGGTACAGAAGAATTACCTGCAAGCTTTGTGAACGATGCGATCGCGCAATGGCGATCGCGCATTCCTGCCAGTCTTACCGAAAATAGCTTGGCGCACGAGGCGATTGAAGTTTATGCCACACCCAGACGCCTCGCGGTGCTGATTAAAGGATTGCCCACTCAGCAACCGGATCGAGAAGAAGAAGTCAAAGGGCCACCCGCACAGGCGGCGTTTAAAGATGGGCTACCCACGAAAGCAGCAGAAGGGTTTGCGCGAAAGCTCGGTGTAGAACTCAACGCTTTAGAAATTCGCCCCACCGACAAAGGTGATTTTGTCTTTGTCCGGCAAACCATCGCCGGACGCCCAACTGCTGAAATTCTCACCCAGTTGGTTTCCCAGTGGATTTTTGGATTAGAAGGCAAGCGGTTGATGCGCTGGGGGGATGGGGACATCAAGTTTCCGCGACCGATTGAGTGGTTGGTGGCTTTATTAAATGATGCCGTACTGCCGATAGAGTTAGTCAATGGTTCGGAGACGATTAAAAGCGATCGCATTACACGCGCTCATCGGGTTTTGCATCCCGAATCTGTGACGATTTCTCAGGCAGATGATTATGTCGATTGTTTGCGTTCTGCTTCGGTGGAAGTGAATCCAGAATCGCGTCAAACCAAAATTCAACAGCAAGTCCAGGCTGCGGCTCAAAAGATGGATGGCTACACCGAAATCTATCCGGATTTGCTGCAAGAGGTCACTCATTTAGTAGAGTTTCCCACAGCAGTTGTCGGAAAATTTGATTCTGAGTTCTTGAGCCTCCCAACTGAAGTGATTACCACAGTGATGGTAACTCACCAGCGTTATTTCCCAGTTTTTAAAACTGAAAAATCTAAAGAATTACTTCCCTATTTCATCACAATCTCTAATGGCGACCCGGCGAAGTCGGACATTATCGCCGAAGGAAATGCACGAGTAATTCGGGCACGATTAGCGGATGGTCAGTATTTTTATAAAGCTGACTTGTCCCAATCTTTAGAGAACTATTTACCTCAACTGGAAAAAGTAACCTTTCAGGAATCTTTAGGGTCAGTTCGGGAAAAAGTGGAGCGGTTGGTTAAAATTGCCGGTCACATTAACGAGCAACTGCAATTAGGCGAGGATGAAAGGAACAATATCGAACGAGCTACCTTGTTATGTAAAGCGGATCTCGTGACCCAAATGGTGGGAGAATTCCCGGAATTGCAAGGCATTATGGGACAGAAATATGCCTTAGCAAGTGGCGAACCGGAGGCTGTGGGAACCGCAATTATTGAGCATTATTTGCCGCGAGGTGCAGGGGATTCTTTACCCCAAACGATAACAGGGCAAGTTGTTGCTTTAGCGGATAGGTTGGATACTTTGGTCAGTATCTTCGGGTTGGGAATGCTACCTACAGGTTCTTCCGATCCCTTTGCTTTACGTCGTGCGGCGAATGCAGTGATTAATATCGCTTGGGCAGCAGATTTACCAATTAATTTGCATCAATTGCTGCAAAAAATTGTTGCTGATTTTGTTGCTAAATATCCGAAGACAAAATCGGAGGAATTAGTGCGGCAATTGCAGGAATTTTTCTTGCAACGCATCCGCAATCTCCTACAAGATGAGCGAAATACTGATTATGACTTGGTGAACGCAGTTCTGGGAGACAACGATCCGGAATATACAGAACGAGCGTTAAAAGATTTATTGGATGTACGCGATCGCGCTTTATTCCTCCAGACAATTCGCAATAATGGCAAGCTGAATGAAATCTACGAAACTGTCAACCGTTCGACTCGTTTAGCAGCTCAAGGCGATTTAGATAAAGCTCAGTTACAACCAGAGACGGTGGTGAGTCCAGAACTATTCCAGAAAGCATCAGAGCAAGCTTTTTATGATGCTTTAGTGCAGATAGTTCCGCAAACTCAAGCATCTCAAGAACAGCGAAATTACCAGCTATTAGTGGATGGTTTGGCGCAGATTGCCCCGACTGTTAGCACTTTCTTTGATGGTGCTGAAAGTGTTTTGGTAATGGATGCCGATCCCAATATCAAGCGCAATCGGTTGAATATCCTGGGTTTGCTTCGGAATCATGCCCGTGTGTTGGCTGATTTTGGGGCGATTGTAAAGAGTTAGTCGGCGGTTAGGAAGGTTTGATTTTGGGAATTTTCTTGCTGAGCAAGCAGAAATTAGGAAGAAAAAAACCGCGAAGGCGCACTAGCGGAGCCATGTGCTCTCTTCGCTATAAAGAGCGAAGGAAGAATCAGGAAGGAGGCGATTGGTGGGATATGAGTTTTTAAATACCGTTATCGCGATATGATACAGGATTGCTAAACTAGGGACTTTGCACTGCCATTGAGTTTATGCCCATCGCTCATATTATCGGTCTGGGAAAATCGGGAATTGCCGCTGCACGGTTGTTAAAACGGGACGGTTGGGCGGTGACGATTAGCGATCGCAACTTGTCCGAAAATCTCCGCCAAGAACAACAACAGCTTGCCAACGAGGGCATTGACGTGAAGTTGGGCTATTCCTTGGAACTCAACGGTTCCGATTTACCCCAGCTGATTGTCGTCAGTCCCGGCGTTCCTTGGGATGCACCGATATTAATAGAAGCGAGGAAGCTGGGGATCGAGACAATTGGAGAAATAGAACTCGCGTGGCGATATCTCCAATCTTGTCCTTGGGTAGGTATTACTGGTACTAACGGCAAAACCACCACTACAGCTTTAGTGGCTGCGATTTTTCAAGCGGCTGGTTTCCATGCTCCCGCCTGCGGCAATATCGGCTATGCTGCTGGGGAACTAGCGTTGGCGGAAAAGCCTCCAGATTGGGTAATTGCAGAACTCAGCAGCTATCAAATCGAGTCCTCTGCTACAGTTGCTCCGAAAATCGGGGTTTGGACAACCTTTACACCCGATCACCTCAGCCGTCATAAAACTCTAGAAAACTACTACAACATTAAGGCACATCTACTAAGTCAGTCTCAGCAGCAAGTATTGAACGGAGACGATCCCGAACTGCGGAAAACTGCACGCGATCGCTTTCCCAATGCTTACTGGACAAGTGTGAATAAAGCCGATTTGATTGGGGAGAAAGGTTTCTACATCGAAGACGGTTGGGTTGTAGAGACGCAAATGGAATCTCCACAAGCTGAAAAACAAGGTGAAAAAATCGTGCAAGCATCGGCGTTGCGGATGGTGGGAGAACACAATCTGCAAAATCTCCTGATGGCGGTAGCGACGGCGAGACTGGCAGGAATTGAGAAAGAGGCGATCCAAGAAGCGATCGCAAACTTCCCCGGCGTTCCCCATCGCCTGGAACACATCTGCACGCTGGCGGGGATTGACTTTATCAACGACAGCAAAGCCACCAACTACGACGCCGCCCAAGTCGGATTAGCTTCCGTTAACAGTCCCGCGATTTTAATTGCTGGTGGTGAAGCCAAAGCGGGTGATGACACCAGTTGGCTAGAGACGATTCAAACCAAAGCCGCCGCCGTATTACTCATCGGTGACGCCGCCCCTGTTTTTTCCCAGCGACTACAAGACGTTGGCTATTCCAGTTACGAAATTGTACAAACAATGGAGAAGGCTGTCTCTAGAGCGGCTGAATTAGCTCAAGCTCATGGCGCTAAAGTTGTTTTACTTTCTCCAGCCTGTGCCAGTTTCGATCAATACCAAAATTTTGAGCAACGCGGCGACCATTTCCGCCAACTTTGCCTTGAGTTATTGTAGCAATTAGAACTGTAGCAATTAGAACTGTAGCAATTAAACGAGTTCAGTTGCCAATTCTTGAATATATAGCTGATTGCAAGGGATTGTATCCGCTAGACTTGCATCGAATATCATACCCGTATGAATTTCTAGCTGAGCATCCGGTAACGCTTCAAAGAAAAAACGTTCTTTTGGAAAAACAATCCGCTCAAAGTACCAATTTGGGATATTCGCAATCCGAGCGATCTGAATTTGGCTGGTGGAATTGATATAACAGCAGAGAATTCTATCAGAAGAATTTGGAGGAAGAGAATCAAGTATCTGAGTCATAACTATCCTACTTCTGTAAGGCTGATGATGAATGAATCTGGCTTTGCCGAAAACTCATACCAATTCGGTTGCTAATTTATAAAGCAGGGAATCGGTAATTTGTAATGTCTTTTCTTTACAGGATAGGGGTAATGCGAAAAGGCTGTCGGGTAAAAGCCTGCCTTAACTGGGTGCTTATCCCATCAAGATTAAACTGAGCAACAGTCATTTTGTTATACTCATCTTGCATAAATTCATGCAGCATCCAAAACCATCTATCTCGATAGGGGGTTCCTTCAGTAAATCTTGAAGCAAGTTTGTAAGCATCTCTCATGGATACCAAGAACCCGTATTTATCGATGTCTTCTTCTTTTATACAATTTTTCTGCCAATAGACTGTAAGAGAATTCAGAGTCGCTTCATCAAGTAAAGAAATTTCTTCTTTTTGACTCATTTTGTATTGTTCAACAGAATCTGTTGCCCTGAATAAACTGCTGTGAAAAACATCTTAATATTAACCAATTAGATAAATGAAGAAGCAGTATCGCAGATGATTTTTTGAGATCGTTCGCTCAATGTTGGTTGTTTAAGCTTCTTCCCATCTAACGGTCTATGTGAAACCCTGGTTTAGCTTTGACAAGAGTGATTAAATTTGGCATTTCCTGGTAACAATAGCTACAAAACCAGTAAACTTTCCCCAAAGCAGCATGGCGGACTAAGGGCTGGGAACAGCAAGGACAAGAAGGCATTTTTCTTTTCTATTCAAACGCTTTATCTAAAAGTTAACGCCTAAAAGTGAAGAAGTCGGGAAGAAGGAAAGTTAGATTTTGTCAGCGTAACCATGCTTAAGGTCGGGGCGGGCTGTTTTGGAGACGATAACCTACGCCATAAACGGTTTCAATTAAATCAGCGGGTGCGCCCACTGCTTGCAGTTTCCGCCGTAAATGCTTAATGTGAGCCTTGATGGTCTCTTCATGAGGCATTTCTTCAGGCTGCCAAAGGCGTTGAAGAATCTCATCTCGCCTCAATATGCAGCGACCCTGTTTCAGGAATAGTTCTAGTAAGCAACACTCTTTCGCAGTTAAATTCAGAGGTTGGGCGGCATAGGTAGCTTCAAAGGTAGCTGGATTGAAGTGTAAGTCTCCCCGGCTCAACATCGGCTGCAAAGCCGAACCCTCTGAGCACATTAATGTTTTGGCAGAAGCCAATAGCCTAATCAGTTTTTCTCGCTCTTGTCTTAGTTTTATTAGGCTATTTCGTTGAGTTTTTAGGAGCTTTTTTTGCTCAGTTAGCACTTTTTGTCGTTCTTCATGCTTTTTTTGAGATAAAATCCGATTTTTTTGGCTCCTTAGCCTAGCTTTTTGTTGTCTTTCACTGTCTTTTGATTGATTAAGAGAGTTATCTGTATCGCTAGTATGTGTGAAATTCATTTGTTTTAGGTGTAAACAAAAGCTACACGAGCAGAGTAAAAATTGCGTTACAGCTAGAAGATTTATAGCTGTAACGAGCTTCGATTTTTCAACCTATCTTTGACGTTAGAGCTAAAAAGTGAACATCTAGGGTCGGGGTAGGACTCAATCGATGGTCTGGAGGATTTCCCTCTCCGATGAAGCGATCGCCCTCGTTTCACTGAACGCTACTTAAACCGAAGACTCTTCTTTCAAGCGATAGCCCAAACCATAAACAGTTTCAATCAAATCAGTCGGGGCACCAATCGTTTGCAGTTTCTGCCGTAAATGCTTGATGTGGGTCTTGATTGTCTCCTCTTGCGGGATTTCTTCAGCAGGCCAAAGGCGGTCGAGAATCGCACTCCGACTCCACACCCGGCGACCATTTCGTACGAACAGCTCGATTAAGCGATACTCTTTTGCCGTCAACTCCAGAAGATGACCGCCATAGGTGACTTCACAGGTAATCGTGTTACAGCACAAGCCTTCCCAGTTAAGGATGGGCGGTACGGTCAAACTAGCCCGACGCAGTAAAGCACGGATGCGAGCGAGTAACTCTTGCTGGTCATAGGGGTAAACAACATAATCATCTGCGCCTGCATCTAATACCATTACCTTCTGAGCAGCGCTATCCTGAGTCGCCACGATGAGGACAGGGGTGCGATCGCCCATGCACCGCAATTGTCGGCAAAAGTCGATACCGTTCAAGTTCGGCAAGCACAAATTCAAGATAATCAAGTCGTAGGGAAAGGTTTGCGATTGCTCCCATCCGGCTTGACCATCAGGGGAAAAATCAACTACATAATTTTGGTCAACGAGCGCTTGGTTCAGGGTTTTAGCAAGGTATTGCTCATCTTCCACTAGCAGAATTCTCATAGGAGCTTCACTGAAAAAGTGAAAAACTAGGGAAAAGTTGGGTGTTTCCCTAGAGTATCACCGAGAAGCTGATTAAAGCATTGCTCTTTAGCATAGGATATAAAAAACGTCAACTATTTTTGGGCAATGCCAGCCGTTATTGCCCGAAATTGCTGCCAGCAGATGGTGAGGAGGTGGATGGCTCCGATTCCAGGCGATCGCTCTCCAAAAGCCGAGCGATCGCGTTCGCAACGAGCTGGGCGGCTCCTTGGAAGAAGGGTCGATCTAAATTGGTCGGCGTATCGCTGGGCTGATGATAGTGAGGAGTCCGCAGATTCGCTGTATCGGTCAACAGCACTGCACCCACTCCCCGATACCAGAACGGCGCATGATCGCTACGCAACACATCGGGGGTCATGAGACCTTTTAAAGGCACGGGTACGGTGAGAACCAGGGGTAAACCGGGTTGAGCGGACTTTTTAAAAGCGTCTAGCAGTGGCAAGTGTTCGGTGTCGCCGACGACCGCTAGAAAGTCGCCTTTATCGCTGGGTGGAGTGATGGGCAAACCAGGGGGAAGTTTCTGGCAGCCTGGGGTGTAGCAAGCATAGCCCACCATATCCATGACGATGACGCCGCGCAGGTTATCTAAATTTGTCTGCTTTGCGGCAAAGGCAAGACTGCCCCGCAGTCCCAATTCCTCTTGGTCAAAGAATGCCAATTGTAGCGTCCGGGGAGTGGGGAGAGAACCGAAAAGACGAGCCATTTCCAGAATTACGGCAACGCCACTGCCATTGTCATCTGCACCAGGAGAACCGGAAACGGTGTCGTAATGAGCTGCGATGAGAACGGTTCCGGCTTTCTTATCGGTGCCTTTGCGAGTCGCAACAACGTTGACGCCGCCCTCGAAAGGTTGTAGTTTGGGCGACCAGCCCGATTTTTTGAGGGATTGGGTGAGGTATTTGCGAGTGCGATCGCGTTCTGTCTGGGTGTAGCGCTGAAAGTTTAATGCGTTGACGTGCGCCATCAGCCGCTTTGGGTCTACATTCGGGGCATTGACGGGTTTCTCAGACGCCACTGCTATGTCGAAATGCTGGACTGGAGGTGCTGGAGTGCTTTCTACCCGGCTTTCAATGACTGGTTGCGATCGCTGCTGGAAGAATTCATGGCTGCTGACGGCGACTGCGATCGCGACCAGTGCTAACACCGAGACTATCCATTTCCTCATGTTTCTACCTAAAATTACCGTTTGTTTATCGCCGCCCCCCGTCCAGACCTAGAATAACGACTGAGGGAGTTGGGTCTATTCCAGCTTTCGACCGAACAAGCCGCTGGAGAGGTTCCTAAGAAACAAACATAATGTTGGATTTGTTGCTAGTCATGGCTCTGGGATTTTTGGGGAGTTTTGGTCACTGCGTGGGAATGTGTGGCCCTCTCACCGTAGCGTTTTCCCTGTCCCATCCGCAAAATACCGCTCCCCGTTGGCAGCAGCAACTGTATTTTCACGGGCTATTAAATTTGGGGCGGATTGTTAGTTATACCCTCACGGGTATTGGACTTGGGGCACTGGGTTCTCTATTAATTGCCGGAGGGCAATTCGCTGGGATCGGCAGTGACTTGCGCCGCGCGATCGCGATTTTTACCGGACTGATGCTGATCTGGTTTGGCTTGGCGCAGATTAAACCGGATTTCCTGCCTCGTCTGCCGATCTTACATCCCCTCAAGGAAGGCAGATGGCACAATCGTCTGAATGCCGCAATGGTCAAGTTGTCCCTGAAATCGAGCCAGCCCCCCGGAGGGGCATCTGCAAGCGATCACCAAAATCGCCCCTCCTTAACACCGGCTTTATTGGGGCTGGTTTGGGGCTTAATTCCCTGCGGATTCTTGTATGCGGCTCAACTCAAAGCAGCGGAAACGGGCAGTCTCTGGATGGGGGCAGCAACCATGCTCGCTTTTGGGCTGGGAACGCTGCCGATGATGCTGGGCGTCGGAGTGTCGGCATCTAAATTAAGTGCTGACAAACGCAGCCAGTTGTTTCGGTTGGGCGGTTGGGTGACGCTGACGATTGGTATCCTCACCCTGATGCGAACCGGCGACACAATGGTAGATTACACGGGACACGCGGCGTTACTGTGTTTGATGCTGACTCTGATTGCCCGTCCGGTTAGCCGCTTCTGGGCACAATTGTTACATTACCGCCGTGCCTTGGGAGTGGGAGCTTATGTGCTGTCCCTTGCCCACACTTTTCACATGGTAGAGCATACGCTGAACAGGAATTTCAACGCAGTGTTTTTTATGTTGCCAGTGCATCAATGGGGGATGGGTGCGGGAGCGATCGCTTTGGCGTTGATGACTCCAGCGGCACTAACCAGTTTTGACCGGATACAGAAATCTTTAGGCAAACGCTGGCGACAGATTCATCTGCTGGGCATTCCCGCGTTTCTCCTGTGTGTAATTCATGCGGTGCTAATCGGTTCCCATTACCTCGGTACTTTAGGGGGGACTTGGGCGAATCAGCTGCGGGTAGTCTTACTGGGAATGGTGGCGTTGGCTGTATTGCTGGTGCGAGTTCGCTGGATTTGGTCACTTTTTTCACTTGAAAAATTATATGTCCCTCCTTCCCAGTCTCGGTAAAAGTATCAGAAGATCCCCCGTGGATCAGATACGCTTGGCGGATTTTAAAAACCTAACCCCCCAACCCCCTTCCCTGCAAGGGAAGGGGGAGCAATTCACCCCTCCCCTGAGAGGGGAGGGGTTGGGGGAGAGGTTCCGCCTCTACAAAACTGGAGATTTAGTTCGTTATCTTTCTGACGGCAACCTGGAGTTTTTAGGTCAAATTTACCAACCGCATCTTAATCAGAGGAGTTGGAGGAATCGCGGGTATTTGTTGCAGACAATGGGTGAAACGGTGTTCTTCCTGACACTACTGGTTACACCCGCGACTGCCCATAAGGTACAGATTGCAGAAGATGTCGGCGGTACCCTGCACATCGAACCCAATGACAATCCCAAAGCTGGAGAACCTTCTCTTACCTGGTTTGCACTTACTCGCAAAGGCGGTCAAGTCATCCCCTTACAGCAGTGTAATTGCCAGTTAACCGTCTACTCTGAACCCCGCACCCTAAATCCCTCGCCCATCTTGTCACCCCCACTGAAAGCTATTTCAGCGGAGGGATATCAAGGCATTCCGGGTGCCGAGATTGTTTTCCCCAAGCCGGGGACTTATCAGGTGCAACTCAGTGGCACACCTGCATCGGGAGCGAATTTCCAGCCGTTTGAGCTAAAATTTCCCGTCACCGTAGCAGCCGGGACTGCGGTGCCAAAAGCCAGTCAATCTAGCCAGCCATCTAGCCAGGAGCCAGTTCCCGCCAATCGCTCGGCTTCCGCTAGCGCGAACAACTTCGTATCCGCTAGCGCGATCGCTTTATTCGTCATTCTCGGACTGGGAATCGCTTGGCTTGTCTGGCGGCGAAGAAAGTAAAAATGCTGGGAGACATTACGACACGATGTGCAATTTTCTTGAATGAAAATCCCACCCGCTGCTTCTAACTTGCTTTAGAAGCAGCGGGTGGGACTGAAGATTGACTCTCTTAGTGCATACACTTGGAACCTCACCCCCAACCCCTCTCCGTGAACGGAGAGGGGAGAATATTGAACCCCTCCCCGTTTACGGGGAGGGGCTGGGGTGGGGTTCAACATTCACGGGGAGGGTCTGGAGTGGGGTTCACCTTAATAGGTGCCGTCTTCGTACTCTGGCGCTTTGGTTTTTTCAGGAATGTTTAGGCGGGGTGCTTTGTAAGGCTCTGGCTCCTCAGCGTCTTCCCAAACATCTTTCTCTTCGTATGCGTCTTCTTCGTAGTCCTCTTCGTCGTCGTATGGCTCAGAGTCCGCATAGGGTCGATCTTCATAGCGAACGCCCCGCGTTTCGGTTGTCGCCTCGCTCCAGTTATCCTCTTCGTCGTCTTCTTCGTAATAAATGGATTCGGCTTGGCGCTTCCGAACTGGCTCTGGTTCTGGTTCGTCCCACTCGTCCTCATCCCAGCGGTTTTCAACAACCGGGGTAGAAGTGCGAATCGGCGTGACTGTCGGGGTGCGAATGGGGATGCCAGTTCCCAGTTGCTTGTCCGATGCAACCGTCGGCTGGAAGTAAGCTTCCTCGTCTTCCCGTTCCCAAGGCGCTTTGCCAATTCCCAGACGCTCTAAAACGCCCACCGTTAGCTGAACGAGACGCTCTTCGGAGCCTTCAAATACAATTAATCGATTCGGGCCACTGCTGACAATTTCCTCAATCGGCAGCTCATAGGTGCTAATCACTTGGTCGGGAATTTGCGGCAGCCCCAAAGATGCAACGATCAAGGAGTAAACTTTGCCACTGTCAGGATCGAACTTGAAACTCCGGACTCTCCCTAGAAGTTCGCCCGTTTCCGTAATCACTTCGCTGTTGATCAGGGTGCTGTAGGCATCAACGTCGATATCTTCAATAACGTCGTCATCTTCAACCAAGATCACATCGCCCATCTGACGGATGCTATCAAGGAGCATATACCGGGGCATTCCCGCAATCGAGAGCAGATTGTCTCGCAAACCGAGCGCCACAACCTTGCGCTGATCGATGTCTACCAATAGCTCCTTGACAACACCCACGCGCTTACCAGTGTCGCGGGTGATGACTTGGGTATTTAAAATGTCGGAGCGTTGACGGATTTGTTCAGATGTCATTGGAGGCCGAATCCCGATCTCGAATCCTATTAGTTACTAATACTAATTCAAATCATACAGACTCTTTTTGAGACTGCAATTTTAGTCCCAAAACTTGGGTGTAAGCTCCTCGCGCCTGAGTGACGCCGATCGTGCGTTCAGATGACTCAATCATAGGGCGTCGGAGACTCACAACAATAAACTGCGCCTGCATCGCTTGTTGTTTAATCATTCTAGCTAATCGCTCTACGTTTGCCCCATCCAAAAACATATCGACTTCATCAAAAGCATAGAATGGCGAGGGACGGTAGCGTTGCAGGGCAAAGATGAAACTCAGGGCGGTGAGGGATT
Organism: Coleofasciculus sp. FACHB-542; assembly: GCF_014695825.1. NCBI lineage: Bacteria > Bacillati > Cyanobacteriota > Cyanophyceae > Coleofasciculales > Coleofasciculaceae > Coleofasciculus > Coleofasciculus sp. FACHB-542. The sequence goes on from NZ_JACJPB010000041.1 coordinate 37,181, forward strand.
TTTCGCCGCCGGACATGGAAGCAAGCCGCTGTACGGGTTTGCCTTTGGGGTGTGCAACGAGGTTTAAACCTCCAACGAAAGGATCTTCAGAATCGTCGAGTTGTAAGTAGCCATCGCCATCGGAAAGTTCGGCAAATATTGACTGAAAGTTTTGATTGACTGCATCGAAGGCTTCTTGGAAGGCGCGGCGTCGGAGGGTGGTGAAATTTTCAATTCGCAATAACAATTCGGTGCGTTCTGCTTCTAATGTTGCTAATTTCTGAGTGAGTTCTTCTAATCGGGTGGTGGTACGTTCGTATTCTTCTAACGCCAGCATATTGACGGGTTCCATTGCTTGCAGGCGTTTGGCGATCGCGCGCATTTCTTTTTGCAATTGTTCGAGTTGAGCGATTAAGGAGTCAAAGGCGATCGCTTCCGTCTCAGTAGAACCCGGATTGACAAGCATGGGCACTTCTGGCAGCGGATCGGGTAATTCTGCTTGTTGTGCTTCTAGCTGCGGTTGCACGGTGGCTAAGGCTTCCCGATGCTGTTGTTGGGTTTCTTGGAGTTTTTGCAGTTGCCATTCCAGCTGCTGTTGGGAAAGATGACGCGATCGCAATTCTTGTTCGGCGCGATCGCGTTGTTGTTTAATTTCCCCTAATTTCTCTTCTTGCTGTTTTAATCCGGCTTGGGTTTGGGCAATTTGAGTGCTAAGTTCTTCGGCTTTAGTGTTGAGTGCTGTTAGCTGATTTTGTTGTTCTATCTGTTGCGTGCGATATTCTTGCAAGCGCTGCTGACATTCTTGGATTTTTTCTTGCGATCGCTGTTGCTGATTTTCCAAATCTTTTAATCTTTGCTCAGCAGCCCGAAGCGCTTTTTCCCGTTCTTGTAGCTGTTGTTCGCCGGTTTTAATCGTCGCCTGAATTTGTTGCCATTCGCTAGAAGTTTGAGATTGTTCTAATTCCGCTAAAGCTTGCCGCAATTGTTGCAGTTGCGCTTCCTGCGCGGGTAATTCGGCATTAAGGGAGGCTAAGCGAGACTCAGCTGTATGGAATTCTTGGGTATTTTTAGAAAGAAGCGATCGCGCTTGTTCTGTTTGTGCAATTAAGTTCTTAATTTCCTTTTGCAACTGTTGGCATTGCAGTTCTTGTTCCCGCCGCTTCGCCTTCGCCTCCGTCAATTCTTGGCTCAGATGCTTGGTTTTTGCGGTCAAAGAACTGATAATTTCACCACAGCGATCTAAAATTCGCTCAATTTCTTGCAAGCGATTTCTCAACGCCGCTGCTTCCGCTGATTCTGCCGCGTCAGCCGTCCCAAAATGCAGCCCAGAACGTTGATTGCTACTGCCACCCGTCATCGCCCCGCTGCTTTCTAACAGTTCTCCATCTAGGGTGACAATCCGGTGCTGCCCCAAGTGACGACGTGCATCACTGAGCGTTTCAAAGACAACGGTGCTGCCGAAGACGTAGGCGAAGATATCCCGATACCGCGCCTCACAATCAATCAAATTCACCGCATAGTCAATAAATCCATTCGCATAACTCAGCGCCACCGTTTGAGAAAATCGCGGCGGCTGAATTTTATTCAGGGGTAAGAAGGTGATTCGCCCTGCCCGTTTTTGTTTCAGCAGTTCGATTCCCGCTGCTGCCACGCCGTCATCTTCTACTACGAGATTTCCCAGACGCCCACCCGCGGCGGTTTCCAGTGCCAGCTGATAGCGGGGTTCCACGCGCCCTAGCTGGGCGACTAAGCCGCAGACACCGGGTAATCCTGATTGCAAAATCACTTTTGTGGCGAAGGTGCCTTGCGCTTCTTGCTCGGCTTGGGCTTGCGCTTCGAGTTTATCGAGTTGGCGCTGTTTGTCCCGTTGCTCTTGTAGCAGTCGCTTCTGAGTCTCTTGCTGGATTTGCAGTTCGTGTTCGGCGGCTGCGAGAGATTGGGCTAAAGATTGGATTTCTTGGGCATAATCATTGAGTTGGATTTCAAAATCAGCCAAACGGGACTGTTTTGTGGTAGATTCTGGCTCAATTGTTTGTAACAGCTGTCTTTGCTCCTCGATTTGCCGCCCCAAATTGGTATAACGCTCTCTCAACTGCGCTTGCTCTGTCCGTTGCGGTTCGACCGTTTGCAGTAAAATGTCGATTTGGCGATTCAGGGCAGTTTGTTGTTGTACCCAAGCTTCCGAGGCGGCAGCGATCGCGCTGGCTTCTTCCCGTCTTTGCTCTAAAACTTGCTGCGCTTCATCCCGTGCGGCACGTAGAGACGCGATATCGTTGGTTTCGATAACTTGTTGTTCTTGAGCGAACTGTTGCAGCTTTTGCTGGTGTTGTTGAAGACTTCGCTCCTCGTGTTCTATATTCGCTGTCGTCGTCCCAAGTGCTGTTTCTAACTCGCGCTGCTGGCGTTGTGTCGCACGCCGTTCCGCTTCCTGAGTCGCGAGAACCGATTGCAAAGCCAGAAGTTCTTCTTCCCCCAGCGCTTTCACTTGGGTATTCAGTTGGTCGAGTTCTGCGGTTGCTTGCTGGATTTGACCATTGAGGGCAGTTAGTTGGGTGGTTAACTCAACACAAGTGCGATCGCCTGCGGCAATTTGCTCCTTGAGGCGTTGCTCTTGTTGTTGAAGACTGCGCCATTTTAGAACGACTTCCCACTGTTCTTTCTGCTGAAGTTCGGCGCGAAGTTTTTGGTATTTTTCAGCTTTGATGCGATCTTGAGATAAGCGATCGCGTTGGGCAACCAGTTCCGCCTCAACGATGCGACAGCTATCTTCCCGCTCTTTAACGGAATCTAGCGTGTTCTTCGCCTGCACAATTTTCCGGTCAAAGGTCGCCACTCCAGCCAATTCGTCAATTATTTCCCGCCGTTCTCGCGGGTTCATCGAAATAATCCCGGTGACATCCCCTTGCAGCACCACGTTGTAGCCTTCTGGATAAATCCGCAGGCGGTTCATTTGTTCGTGGAGTTCGGTGAGGTTGCAGGATGCGCCGTTGATGTAGTAATTCGATGTGTACGTACCTTGCTGAGTGACTCGCAGTTTCCGCGTCACACTCCATTCTGAGTTATCAATTCTCTCCCTCTTTTTAAGGGGGGGTAGGGGGGGATCGTCGCCCACTTTTTCAAGGGTGGGATCGTCAGGATTTTCTCCTTGCCCATTGTGCGTCTCCTCCTCTTCTGCGAAAGCATCCGGTACATCAGACAAATCAAACGTCACCGTCACGCTAGTTTCTACCGTGCCGCGATGGGTTTGGTTGTGATTCACCAAATCCGGCAAGCGTTCCGCCCGCATTCCCTTAGAACTGGCGAGTCCGAGGCAAAACAGCAACGCATCAAGAATATTCGACTTCCCCGAACCATTAGGGCCAGAAACCACGGTAAACCCCGGCAGCAACGGAATTGAGGTGGTGCCACCGAAGGATTTGAAGTTACTGAGTTCCACTCGCTTGACATAGACCATAGGTGCTGGTCAATTAGGCTGTTCGGGTAGGTACAAGTGTATCAGCGTAATGATTCTCAACAGGTTAGCACGGGGATATCCGTCGATGAAAGATGATCGAACCGCAGAGGACGCAGAGGAGGAGAGGGATAGAATAGCGACGAATTTATTTGTGTGAGTATAGTGCGATTATGCCCAGATTGAGCTTGCGATCGCTTGGCATCTAATCCTGGTTATCTCTAAATATGACAACTCCTGACTTGCTTCGGCTACTGCTTTTATTGCTGCTAGGATTACTAGCCGTGATTGGAGGACTTCTGCCTAGTGCATTTGATAAACAGAATTCCTTACCCGGCAAGTGCTTTATTTTTGGGTTAGGAGTGTTGTGCGGCGTTCTAGCACTCGTTGGCGGCGGGTTCATTACTACGGCACAGGCAGAGCAAAACGCTACCTGGATTCAGAAGGTTTGCTGGACTTTGGGCTTTGGCTACATCTTTGCGGTGCCAACGACGCTGTATTTGCTCAGAAGTAGGCAAGGAAATAACGCTGAAACTTCCAGCACACCAGAGGCAATTTCACAGCGACGGCGGCAGGAATTGCTGGAAATCATGCGAACTGATGTAACAGTGCGGAGGAAAGACTCTCTGCATGACGATCTGTTGATTTCGCTACTGATGGAAGACCAACGGGAAGAGGTGGGACGACCTCCAGAAGTAACGGTGAATGCTAAACCGTCTCCTGGTTGGTGGGAGAGGCTACCGAAATTTATACGAGCAACCGCTGAGTCTGAACCTGGCAAAAAAATTATAGATGTCTTTGAGCGAGATGATATTGCAGGCAGATTGCTAATTTTAGGTGCGCCCGGATCTGGCAAAACCACAATGCTGCTGGAACTAGCGCAAGACTTGATTTTAGCTGCCCAACAACAGCCGGAAAAGCCAATCCCGGTAATATTTGAACTTTCTAGCTGGAAAGATGATAAGCAAGCGATCGCTGACTGGCTGGTAGCTGATTTAAAGTTTCGCAATAATATCCCAGATGCAATTACTCGTGAGTGGTTAGAAACAGGTAAATTATTGCCCCTGTTGGATGGTTTGGATGAATTGAAAACTCGTCAGGGAAAGTGTATTGACAGAATTAATGAATTTCTGCAAACAACTTCTGGTTTATCTCAGATTGTTGTCTGCTGTCGTGAAGAAGAGTACAAAGCAGGTGAGGAAATCTTAACGCTACGGGGAGCAGTTTGTCTGAAACCGCTGGAAGAAAAGCAGATCCAATGCTATCTGCAACGCTTAAACTGCGGACATCTCTGGCATGGTATGCAGAATGACCCAAATGGTTTACTGGAGTTGGCAAAGATGCCGCTGTTTTTACATCTTATTCCAGTAGCTTATCCAAATGGTTTAGAAAGCAAAGCTGAACGCTTCAATTCTCCGGCTGAACTCGAAGTATACCAAGAAAAATGCCGTAAAGATTTGTTTGAGGCTTACATTAGACTCCGCTTAGAAAAGCCTCACGACTATCAAGGATATGATCCAAAAGATAGTAAAAGCTGGTTAATTTGGCTATCAAAAAACTTGAAAAAGCAGAACAAAACAGAATTTTACATTGAAAAAATATACCCTATATTTTTTAGCAACAAGCTAGAAAAATTGGTATACAAACTAATTATTTCGTCAATTATCGGGCTGCTACATGGACTATTTATCGGGCTGCTTATTGGGCTGATTACTGGGCTGACTAAGGCGCTGATTATTGGGCTGATGATTATTGGGTTGATTGTGGAAATACATAGTGGACTTACTTCTAATCCAATAGCATTGGCTAATAGACTTAATATATCTTGGACAGGGACAACAACTCGTAAACATATAATGATCGGGATATTAAGCTGGCTGGCGCTCGGGCTGATGTTTTGGTTAAACAAACTGATGCTTTTGCTAATTATTGCGTTATTTTCTGGGTTATTTTTAGGGGTTATTTATCAAGTAACTATTGATAATAAAATAAAAACTAGAAACAAACCCAACCAAGATATTTTAGAGTCAGCAAAAATTACTGGATTCAATAGTTTAGTTATCTTGCCTTTCAGTGTGCTACTTTTTTATACAGTGCCATTGGTAGTTAGAGGACAAACTGTGGAGCTTCTCAGTATACTAATTCCTGGGTTTAGTTTGGCACTAATGTTTGGAGTTATCTTTGATGGTTTACCTGTCATTCAACACTTTGTGTTGCGGCTAATCTTGTGGAAGAGTGGGGCGATTCCTTGGAACTATGCGCGTTTCCTCAGCTATGCAAATGAGCGTAGGTTGATTAAACAAGTCGGCGGACGCTATCGCTTCATTCACGACTTGCTAAGAGAACACTTCGCCAAAATGTAACTGTATATTAGCAACCCCATTTGAGTGGTGAGATGCCAGCGGTTCAGATACCCGACTTCTTGAAGAAGTCGGGTATCTTGCCTTCACGAATTATTGAGGATTACTATATAGCTCAGAGTAACAGTAGTTGCACGAAGTGAGAGCGCAGCTTCGCCTCAAACTGCGTCCTACACATCTTCATATCCTCTTCAACTGAGCGCGATCGCTCCCAGCTATGATGCTTGTATAGAATCACCAGCAACCAGTAACAGCATAAACTGAGATGACACCGACGCTCTTAAATAACCGCTATCGCATCATTCGGGCGTTGGGAACAGGTGGGTTTGGCGAAACCTTTTTGGCGGAAGACACCTATATGCCTTCCCGTCGTATTTGTGTCATCAAGCAACTGAAACCTGTATCCAATAACCCCCAAGTTTATCAACTCGTTCAAGAGCGATTTCAGCGAGAAGCAGCTATTTTAGAGCAACTGGGTAACGGCAACGAACAAATTCCTCGGTTGCACGCTTATTTTGAGGAAAAAGGGCAGTTTTACTTAGTTCAAGAATGGATTGAAGGTTTCACCCTGAGTCAAAAATTGCAACAGCAGGGACTTCTGGGCGAAGATTTAGTCAAGGAAATGCTAGCAAGTCTCTTACCAGTTTTGGATTATATCCACACCAAAGGGATTATCCACCGAGATATCAAACCGAGCAATATTATTCTGCGACAACAGAATGACAAGCCTGTTTTAATCGATTTTGGCATCGCCAAGGAAATCATTGATAGGACGGTAGACGCCCAAGGCGATATCAGTCAATCAATTGCTGTCGGGACGCTGGGTTATATGCCCCCAGAACAAGCAGCGGGTAAACCTGTCTACGCAAGCGATATTTATAGTCTAGGATTGACTGCAATTTATCTGCTGACAGGTAAACGTCCTCAAGACTTCCATATCAATCCTCAGACGGGCGAGATGATGTGGGATGCAGACGCCCTAGGATTTAGCCCGAATTTAGTAGAGGTTTTGGATAAGGCAGTGCGATGCCATTCGAGCGATCGCTATCCAGATGCCAAAACCATGCTATCAGCTTTGCAACCTCACGACCAAGCCTTGCCGCACGCCCAAAAGCTTTCCATATCTGATGTAAATACGATTAACTTTGCAGAGATACCAACCTCACCCCTTCCATCTGTTAGACAAGAGAAATCAGAACCTAGAATTCCCCACAGCCGTCAGGAGTATCGCCATCGCCAGATATTGATCAATAAGGTCAAAAATTACTGGATAAAAGGCGTTCTTGAAACTTCCTTACATGGCAAAGCGCTAATAGAACTCGGCTTAGAAAAACGCTTGGATGCCATCGATCGACCTTGGGGGATTGTCTGGGAAACTGCCGACCAACCCAGACAAACTTTATCTAAAAATACTAGAGTCATCGACCTTTTTAATCAGATGGGAGAAGGGCGAACTTTGCTAATTTTAGGCGAACCGGGTGCGGGAAAAACCACAACGCTTCTAGAACTTGCCCGCGATCTCATTGATTTTGCCGAAAAAGATGTCAATCAGCCAATTTCAGTAGTATTTAATCTTTCTGCCTGGACGAATGCCAAAGAAAAAATCGCTGACTGGCTGATTCGGGAACTCAATACTAAATATCAAGTTTCTAAAGAAATTGGCAAGAATTGGATTAAAGAGCAACAACTACTGCTGTTACTAGATGGCTTAGATGAAGTCAGTGCCGAACGCCGGGAGCATTGTGTTGAAGCAATTAATCAATTTAGTCAGGAATACGGGCAAACTGAAATTGTTGTTTGTAGCCGCCTCAAAGATTATGAATTGTTATCGAACCGTCTCCGATTTCAAGGCGCAGTTTTTATCCAACCGCTCACTTTAGAACAAATTTACCAATATCTAAAAAGTACGGGAACAGAACTAGCAGCACTCAACACCGCACTGCAAGCAGATACGACACTGCAAGAATTAGCCAAATCCCCGCTAATACTCAGTATTATGACCCTCGCTTACCAAGGAATGTCAATTACTGACTTACCCGGTCTAAATTTAGAAGAACGCCGCCAACATTTATTTGATAAATATATTCAAAGAATGTTTGAGCGCAGAAGTGGGAATACTCAGTATTCAAAAGAACAAGCAATTCACTGGCTCAGTTGGCTGGCACAAAGGTTAGTTGAAAAGTCACAAACGGTATTTTTAATTGAACGGATTCAGCCTAGTTGGTTGCCAACAAACGGGCAAAGAAGAATGTATGCTGTTACTCTGGGTTTGTTGATTGGACTGAGTGCAGCATTGGGGGCTGGTATAATTTCTGGGCACGCGGCGGGGCTGCAAATTGGATTAATTGTTGGACTCATTAGTGGACTATGTGGTTTTCTGGGTGCAGGGTTAATTTTTGGAGTGATTAGTAATCAAATCAACCCAGTCGAAACGCTGAAATGGTCAAGTGCAAAAGCAAAAGATAACCTGAAATCCGGGCTAGTTGTTGGGCTGATTGCTGGGCTAATTTTGGGGTTAAGTAGTGGGCTGGTTTCGGGATTAAGTAGTGGGCTAGGTTCGGGATTAGTGTTTAATCTCCAGTCAGGGTTAACTGATAGTTTGATTTCCGGGCTACGGGGCGGTTTGGGTGCGTGGCTAATTTTTATATTGATGCGTGGGTTGATGGGGCCAGGGATCGAAACCAGTACAGTTTCGAATCAAGGGATTTGGCAGTCAGCAAGAAATGCAACATTCTTTGCAATTGTAGGAATTCTGGGGTTAGAAATCATTGCTGGATTGATGGGGATTCCTCTCTTTTGGGGACTAATTATTGGGTTATTTTTCGGAATGTTTGCAGCGGGTGAAGCTTGCGTGAAACACTTTGCTTTACGAGTTATTCTTTATTGCAACGGTTACATACCTTGGAACTATGCGCGTTTTCTAGACTGGGCAACTGAGCGCATTTTGTTACAAAAAGTGGGCGGCGGTTATATTTTTGTTCACCGATTGTTGTTAGAGCATTTTGCTCATAAATCTAACACTCTTAAATAACTTGTACAACCGAGATCCCGGACTTCTTAAAGAAGTCCGGGATCTGAACTGCTGGCGTTGTTTTTCGTTGTTAAAAGCTTAATTATAAAAGGATTAATTTTAAATCATTTATATCTTGACTTCGTAAATAGCGATCGCTTCGTCTTTTCCCTTCACCTTCACTGACTTATCTACCAATCCCAAGTAGAACGATTCTGGATGGTACAAACTATTCACCACTGACTCTGTTACCAAAATATTACAGTTATATTGCTTCGTTAAACCCTCCAGGCGAGAAGCTAGATTCACTGAATCGCCAACCACTGTAGAGTCAATACGGGAAGTAAATCCCACAGTACCCATCACTACCTCACCGCGATGGATACCAATACCGATAGCGATCGCTGGTAAACCTTTTTGCATCCGCGCCTCATTGAACCGGGAAAGCGTCTGTTGCATCAAAATCGCCGCACGCACAGCGGAATCAGTTCCTTCGTCATCGAACAATGCCATGATTGCATCACCAATATATTTGTCAATAAAGCCACCACTCTCTTCAATCGGCAATCCCATACATTCCAAAAAATCATTCAAAAACGAAAATGTTTGCTGTGGCGTCATTTGTTCAGCCATTGAGCTGTAACCTCGGATATCGCAAAACAAAATCGTCATTGTTCGCGTCGCTGATACACCCACCTGAATGTTTTCAATTCCCTCTGGTGCAATAACTGCAAGAAATTTGTCCGGTACGAAATGTTCAAACGATTTCAAAGTTTTCTGTAACTTACTAAACGATGTCTGCAATGCGACTGACATCTCGTTAAAAGACTTTGCTAAAGCACCAATTTCATCAGACAAGTTAATTTCCGCACGATGATGCAAATCCCCAGCAGCAATTCTGGCAGCACTTACCTGCAAACGCTGCACTGGATCGCTCAACCGCTTTGCCAAAATATACGCATACACTAAACCAACGAAAAGTCCCACCGTACCCACCAGCAACGCCTGATTTACCGCATAGACAACAGCGCGGTTAATTTGTCGTAGCGACATCCCAATCCGCAACGTGCCGATTTTTTCACCAGATACCATTTGGACATCCGAACTTACCTCTATAATTCGTTCGCCACGCTTCGCGCGTATGCTCTCCAAAAACTTGATATCCCGCAAAGCAAATGTTTCTACAGCAGAAGACTTTTGCGATAAATCTAGGGCGGCATTCGTCACTTTTACTGGCACAATATCTGGAATGTACTGGTTTTGGAAATCGCTAGGAGACGACGCGAGGATCTGATTTTTTTTCCGAACATCAGAGACGAGAATGTATAGGAAATCCTGATTTTCTTTCATCAGCAAATCCAGATCCACGCGGATTTGACTCCAGTTATCTTCAGAAAGTTCGTTCGCTAAGGCATAAGCTGATAGCTTGACTAAGGACTTTGCTTGACTCTTCTGCTGCTGGCGGTAGAGGTTACTCTCGGTCTCTGCCCAAACCCAAACGATTGAGCCAACTAGCGTGACTATCAACAGCGTTGTCGCAGTCATAATCTGGGTGCGGATTGAGTGGAAAGCAAACACTTTCATGGTGCTTTAGCGCTCGTGATTCTCATTTTTATTACATCCCACTAGCGTCATCTAGCATCCGGTTTAAGTTTTAAAATTGGTAGGTCGGTTTGAGACACTGATATTCTTGGTGTCTGATGACTGTTAATAAGTTATTCTTTCTAGACTCAAGTAGGTTCGCTCTCTAAGTTAGTCTTCTTTTTGGGTTTATTCAACTCTTTGCACTTAGCTTGAGCCTCGTTATATGCCTCCGAATAGTTTTTCCCACCCATCATCACATTGCCGTAATACTCATGCGGTAAAGCATCATAAACAGGTAGTGCGTCATCTTCTGGATAATCTTCCTGAGCCTCTTCTACCGCTGCAATCAGTTTTTTTATGGTTAAACGTTGTGCCGGAAAGTAGTAGAGTTCTTGAGGATTTTTATTGAAATGTGGCAGAGTTGGATCGACAATACAATTATCCAGCTCCAGCCAACCATGCTCAATTGGTTTGTATGGCTGGTCATCCCAAACTAAAAACCCTTGAACATACATACACCCTTCAGTTAACAAGGCTGCTTTATAGGCATTGTCAAAAGGAGTTTTCGCTTTGCTTTTAATGCGTTTAGACAGTTCTGTTGAAAGAGGTTCATCTAATGGTTTGGTCATATAAAATCCTTAAAAACAGTTGATATTTTCTGGAAATTTGGTTGTGATAGTTGTGTATTAATTTCTATCAAAAATTGGACAAAATTTCAACCACGAATGTCACCCATCTCTGTTTGCTCAAAGAGAAAGATTTCTCTTCCCTATCTTGACACTTAGAACCAAAAGCGAGTGTCAATGGACCACCCATTTTTGCGGGGATAGATTCTTGGTTATCGCCCCATCTAGTTGCCAGCAGAATGTCACACTCGCGTAAGTCGGCGGCTGCCAAGCGGACTGGATTAGAGGGGTCACGGGAAATGGGTGCCTTCCCTTGAACCACAATTTCGCCATTAACGGGCAACTGAACACCCGCGAAGGCTAAAACATCGCGCACGCGCACCCCGTGAAGTTTGACTTTGCCAGTAGGCCAGCCCATTCTATACCCAACATTGTCCGAAATTGTGACTTGGGGCAGTTTGTCAAGAGTCGCTAAATCTAGTTCGCGCTTTCCTACACGTAATCTTACGGGTTCAGTACCAATTATCATGTGGCTAACGTAAAATGCCCAAGATAATTCGTTATACTTCTGTTTCAATTCTGGGTATCGTCTATACGGAAATATTAAATAAATTGGGCCGCCTTGAGCGCGAGGAATTGGTTTGCCATTTCTGGCGATCGCTAATGTAATCGGGTAGGCAAGCAAATCCTTGACGGCAATTGTCACTTGGTAGCCATCAAAGCAGACAAAGGTAACATTCCTGACATCGGAGGCGATCGCTAACTGTTTTAAGAGGCTAGAGACACGAATGCCGTGAAAGTCAAAAATCTCTTTTGGGTTGAGTACAAAATTCGGATCTGTGGTTTTTACACGCTCGGTTGCCAATGCTTGTAGCTGTTGCCAATTCAATTGCACAGATTCCCTCTGAGCAATTTGCCCCCCAATCTCTAGATTCCATTCAGTTTCCTGTGGCTCTTGGGAATTGGCTTTTACCTTCTGGGCATTGAGAGCGATCGCTTCCGTTCGCCATGTTTCCAGTTGCTTGTCTGTTAGCTGATCTGTACAAGCTCCACAAAAGATACTCGCGATCGCTAGCGGCACTAAAGCCAAATTTTTTCCTAGGTTTGGATTCAACCGCATTTAAAAGAATACTTCTTTCGATACTTGGCTGATTAGCGATCGCTCTTACAGGTGCAGCGACTTAATTCTTTTTAACACAGTTAGATCCCTTCATCCGGGAAAATATTAGGTCGGGAAAATATCTAAAACTTATCCGGGGGTTCTCACTCTTAGTGAAATATATACACTCGGAATCTCACTTCCAGACCCTCGACCTCCACGGAGCGGGGAGAACATTGATGGGAGGGAGTATTGTACCTTGGGGTGCGGTATGACCGGAAACATCACCTCCAACCCCTGCCTGCTCTTTAGGGAGGCGAGGAAATAGCACCCCATATCACCCAAGGAAATAGCCCCCTCTCCGCCTGCGGAGAAGGGTTGGGGGTGAGGTTCCCCTACTTAAAACTGCCGTAAAAAGCGCAAATCACTGCTGTACATCCGGCGCACATCATCAATTTGATGCAGTACCATCGCAAAGCGCTCAGCACCAAAGCCAGCAGCAAAGCCAGTATAAACTTCTGGGTCGTAACCTACTTTCTTGAGGACATTGGGATCGACCATCCCGCAGCCCATCACTTCTAGCCAACGCCCTTGCCACTGCACATCCACTTCCGCAGAAGGCTCAGTGAAGGGGAAATAACTCGTCCGGAAGCGAATTGGCAACTCTGCGCCGAACATCTCCTCCAAAAACACTTTAATCGTGCCCTTGAGGTCAGTGAAAGTCAGTCCTTCATCTACTGCCAAAATTTCGATCTGATGGAAGACTGCCGAATGGGTCGCATCGACGGTATCCCGACGGTAACAGCGTCCAGGTGCAACAATCCGAATCGGCGGCTCATTTTCTTCCATGTAGCGAATCTGCACCGAAGAAGTATGAGTCCGCAGCAGATTACCATCCGGCAGGTAAAAAGTATCCTGCATATCGCGGGCGGGGTGGTCGGCGGGAGTGTTCAGCGCCTCGAAGTTGTAGTAGTCTGTCTCCATTTCCGGGCCGTTGGCGACGGTGTAGCCGAGTCCGACGAAGATATCTACAACCCGGTCGATCGTGCTGTTGAGGGGGTGCTTACGACCGAGGGGACGGTAAACTCCTGGCATCGTGACATCCAGAGTTTCTGATTCTAGCTTTGCCTGGATTTGTGCTTCCTGTAAGTTTGTCCGCTTGCGATCCAAGTCTTGTTGTAGCGCTTCTTTAACTTCGTTTGCTAAAGCACCAATGCGGGGGCGATCGCTTGCGTCTAATTTGCCTAAACCCCCTAGTACCTTCGAGAGCTGCCCTTTCTTGCCCAGATAGCCAACTCTGAGTTCCTCTAGGCGTTCCAGGGTATCGGCGGCAGCGATCGCTTGAGTTGCTTCCTGTTTGAGCGCGGCTAATTGAGCCTCAAGCTCGTTGAGCATCGTGGTCATTTTAGAGAGGGTCATTTCTAGTGGCAGTAAGCTTGAGTTTAGCGCGATTTTGACTCATCCATCTGCCACAAGCTGCTACAGACTGCGATGCAAATTCATCCACAATAGAGTGAACTCCTCAATGCACCCCCTTGATTGAATTGATGAAATTGCTAATCAGCAACGATGATGGCATCTTCGCTCTGGGCATTCGCACCCTCGCCAATGCTCTCGCAGAAGCCGGTCACGATGTCACCGTAGTTTGTCCCGACCGAGAACGGTCAGCCACTGGTCACGGTCTTACCCTCCACGACCCCATTCGCGCCGAAGTCGTTGACTCGATTTTTCATCCCACAGTTAAAGCTTGGTCTTGTTCGGGAACCCCCTCCGACTGCGTGAAACTGGCGCTAGGTGCTTTGCTCGATGCCCCTCCGGATTTTGTCCTTTCTGGCATTAACCACGGTTCTAATCTCGGCACCGATATTCTCTACTCCGGCACAGTTTCAGCGGCGATGGAAGGCGTGATTGAAGGAATTCCCAGCATTGCTTTTAGCCTGACCAGTTACACTTTAAGAGAATTTCAACCCGCTGCCCGGTTTGCCACAATTCTGCTTTCTCAGTTATCGAAGCAGCCGCTACCAGAGGCAATGTTGCTCAACGTCAATGTGCCGCCTGTGAAGTGGGAAGAGATTGCTGGTGTTGCTCTGACTCGCCAAGGAATTCGTCGCTATTTTGATATCTTTCAAAAGCGAGTAGATCCTCGTGGCAAAACTTATTATTGGTTAGCAGGTGAGGCTTTGGAGGAGGTAGAACAACCAGAAAATCCCCTGTTACCCAGTCATATAGAAACGGATGTTCAGGCGATTCGCAAAAATTACATCACCGTGACACCTTTGCAATACAACCTGACCTATGCCGCGGGGATTAATAGCTTGCAGGAGTGGGGATTAAATTTCCATTTATAGCCATTCTCTATTGAATAGAGTACGGTTTAACCCTATCCCTGCCCTCCCGTAAACACCACTGGGTTCAATATTCTCCCCTCTCCGTGAACGGAGAGGGGTTGGGGTGAGGTTCCGAGTGTATATATGAAGATTAAGGAATCCTCAATCTTCAACAAAAAGCGAATTATGGCTGCACTACATTTTTCCGCTTTAACGCTCTAGCAGCACCAGCAGCAACCAATCCTAAAGCTACTGCTGTACCAGGCTCAGGCACAGGCTTTGGTGGCTTAGGCTTGGGCTTGCCAGCTAGCTCGTAACTTCCATTCTGAGTTTGAAACTTGATGGGAAAAGAATCTAAAGTAGCAGCGTAATTTACGCCAAAATTTCCGGTAATGTTGACCTTAATCGTATCAGACTTACCGCCTGATTGCAGACCATCTTTAACATCGCCACCATTGCAACCATTTGCTGCGTAGATGCAAACATCAATGTCTTTAAAGCCCCCAGGAAACTGCTGATTACTAGAATTATCAGGCGGCTTACCAGACTTACCAGATTTATTGGCCTTAACAGTTTGAACCTCAGCCTTTTGAACCTCAGCATTGTCAAAAATGCTTCCTGGTTTAATCAATGACACAGAAGTTGCATCAGGAGTTACGCTAAACCCAGTACTGAGTATCGCTGCCTGGAAATTAGCAGAGGTTGTATTAGTGATTTTGACTTCCAAAGATAGCAAATTTTGAGTAAAATCAAGCACCTTAAAGATACCTGTGGCGCTTAAATCTACCGGAGTGCTTTTACCATCCGTGTTTTTAGTACCGCTGGCGAGGAACCAGTCAACTAAAAAGGAATTACCAATGTCATCTTTAGTAATACCCACATCGTATAGCTGTTGACCGGCTGGATTTCCCGCTGTACTATCGGCTCCCGTCTTTGTAGTGATTGTGAAGGCGCTAGCAGGGGAGAAGGTAGAAGATGCGGTGGCAATTCCTGCGGCAACTACAACCGAAGCGAAAATCGAAACAGAACGGCTACCAACAGCAGATAAAACAGGTAATCCGATATTTAGTTTTGAGAGGATTTTTGCCATTATATTGACTTCCTGTATTTTTGCCTGATTTATCTAACTAGCCGTAGACATTTTTATGGTGTGTAAATATATGTGTAAGTGATTTCGGTAGATAGTGTCTAGAGTACGGTAGTGGTTTTTACTGACTCTTTAAGAATATAGGGGCTTGCTTTATCAAAACTTCAAAAAGAAAATATGTAATTCTCCGCTAGAAAACAGAGCTAACGGAGAATTACGTAAGTTTTCACTTTTCGGAGAAGTTATTTTTAAGTGATTTACTCCTGTGCAACTGCATACTGAACCAGTTGACTCATGCGCTGACGCAAGGTTTCTAAGCCAAGGCGCTGACTCGCTGAAATAAACACCGCTTGCGGAAATTCTTCCTGTGCCAGAACCAACGTATCGCCATCAACTTCGTCGATTTTATTAAACACAACCAGCACTGGGCCGGGTGTTATAGGCATTTCCGACAAGATAGTCATCACAGAACGAATCTGACTTTGCCACGCCGGATGAGATAAATCCACGACATGAAGCAGCGCGTCAGCTTCCGTCACTTCTTCTAAAGTGGCGCGAAAGGCATCTACCAAAGAAGGCGGCAACTCGTGAATAAATCCCACCGTATCTGTCAGCACAATCTGCTGAGGTTCAGCCGTCACAGCGTCAGGAATCGTTAAGCGTCGCGTGGTGGGGTCGAGAGTCGCAAATAGTTGGTCAGCCGTGTAAACTTCGGCATTCGTCAGTACATTCAATAGGGTTGACTTCCCAGCATTCGTATACCCAACTAAAGCTAGAGAAGGAACTTCCTGATGTTGCCGCGAAAGTCGCAGCCGCGAACGGTGTGCTTGCAGCTGGTTCACTTCCTGTTGCAGTCGGGCAATGCGGCGCGCGATCGCACGGCGTTCGGTTTCCAATTTTGTTTCCCCTGGCCCTCTAGTGCCGATACCGCCGCCTAATCGGGACATCGCTTGACCTCGACCTGTCAGGCGGGGCAGCATATATTCCAGCTGAGCCAGCTCTACTTGCAACTTACCAGCACCGGATTGGGCGCGTTGGGCAAAGATATCCAAAATCACCTCAGTGCGGTCTACCACTCGAATGCCTGTTTGGACTTCCAAGTTGCGAACCTGAGCAGGTGAAAGGTCGCGGTCAAATACGATTAGGTTCACTCCGAGAGTCTGGGCGGTGAGGGCAATTTCTTGTACTTTTCCTTCACCCACGACTGTCTGAGGATGGGGACGGGGGCGCTTCTGCTGCATTGTCTCCAATACTTGTCCCCCAGCCGTATCCACTAACCGCGCTAATTCTTGCAACCCATCTTGGAATTGCTGGGGTGTCCTGTCACCCGTCATCAACCCAACCAGCAGCACCCGGTCGTGGTCGATGTCTACTTGCCGAGCAACAAATTCCCGTTGGAACTCGGCTTCTAGTCCATCCACCAGTTCCAGAAAATCCTGGTTCGCCAGCACATCTAGGCTCATCGGCGGCGACAAACTCCAGGGAGTTTCGGGGTGAGGAACTAGGTGAGCAATATAAGTTTCTTTAATATAACCTGTAGCTCCGCCGCCACGACGCTCAAAACCTGTCCCAGTGAGGGATATCACCACTAGCGCATCCAGACGTTGCATTGCCATTGCAGTTAAGGCAGCTTCATTGGGTGCTTCTGGTTTCAACTGGGTGGCGATGCAGCGAATGCCGCTAAGTCGTTCTGCACCGTAGCGAGGCAATTCTAGAGGGGGAATCTGCGTTTGCCTGGGGGTTCCCACTCCTACCCGAATCACCTGTCCCCGGCGATTGATGTAGGCGCACATTGGCTGATTAATTTCCGTGCTGATTGCTGCCAGCCTCTGGGCAAATTCTGGCGTAGTCAGACAATCGCCCGGTAGCCGCTGATGATACAGTCGCTGTAGCTGCTTCAGATGGCTGGACTTAAGACCTTGAAGATTGCCGTAGATAGTCTCGATAGGGGTTTTATGCCAGTAAACTGGCTTCTGAATTCGATAACTCTATTTTACCGACTTCATCCCTGATGAAAAGGAGCGGGCAAAGGGACTCTGGAAAGCGGCAATTACGAATGGACAATTACCCATTACCGATTACCCATTACCCATTTCTGAATAAGTTTTCGCCATCGTGGTGTCTTTGGGTTTCCCAAAGCTTTGTCGTAGCTAGCGTAAGTTTCTTTATACCGTCCCAACCCATGCAGCGCTGCACCTCGGAATGTCCAAGCTTCTTTATCTTCTGGTGCAATTTCTAGCGCCTTGTCGCAGCTAGAGAGAGCTTCTTCATAGCGGTTTAAGTGAATTAGCACAACGCCTCGAAATACCCAAGCAGCGTGGTCTGATGGTGCAAGTTCTACAGTTCGCTCGAAGCAGACCAGTGCTTCTTGATAGCGACCTAAGTTCGCTAGCGCTTCGCCTCGGTTGTACCAGATTTTGTGGTCGTCGGAGTCAACTCCCAGTGCTTGATCGATACTCGCGATCGCTTGCTCGTAGCGCCCTAATCTACGCATAGGTATTTTTACTCGAGAAACTTAGCTTCTGAATGAGTGAATCTATTGTACAAAAATGCGGTTAGTCGTCGAGGGGATGAATGGGAGCGATCGCACTTTGCGGTGAGTGGGAATGCGACACACAGCGTTTTGCGTCGCACATTACACTTATCTACCTTTCACCAGTGACTCGTTTGCCATTAGCCCAACTTAGAAAATCAAAACTTTTGATGGCACTTTATATGCTTTCTAAGCAACTGAGCTACGCTGCATGACCTCTCTCCAAACCTCTCTCCTTGTAGGAGAGAGGCTTTGAAATTTAGCCTTCTTCCCGATTCCGGGAAGTCGGTTGGGGGTTAGGCCTGAGTGTACTTGACTCAAGCGATAAGTGCTATATTTACTGGCTAATTCAACCATTAATTTTGTTATTCAATCTACTGATGGAGCCAAAGAGCTAGCTGATTGAACGAACTAAACGTATTAAAAAAGCTATGATTATGCCTCTGGTTAGAAAGATTATCGAATCATTCGGTTGTTGAAAAGTTTCTGAAGCAACCTTATATCCAATTCCTGCCATTGCTGCTAAAATCAAAAGCCTCCCAAAATCTACTAGTAATTGATTTCGGTTACTATTTATTTTTAGATCATTATAAAAAATAGTTGTATCTACGATTAAAAAGTAAGCGATACTTGAAAAAACTAGTAAGCCGACTAAATACTGCATTAGATTATATATTTTTTAGAATTACCATTGTTTAACGATGTAAAATAATTATCTAAAGATAAATTTTGGATGTTATCCATGCATGGATAGAGTGCGCGATCGCGCTTTAGGGTGAGTGAGGACGCGATCACTTCTATTTAATGCTCTCTTCTAATAACGTAGCACTCCGCCATTGATTGACGGCACTTTGCAACCTATCTGATAACCAATCATCATACTGAGGATAAACGGGCAATCGCGGCGCTAATTCCCAACCCGCAGGTTCTAAAATTTCTTTTAATTGATGATACTGAGGATGAGGATAATCCGGATTTACTTCATCTTTTGGGCCAATCCCTCCTAAATCTCTGGCACCGGCTTCTACACAGGCGAGTAACCAACTCGAATCTGGAACTAAATTGGGCGGGATTTGGATAGTAATATCTGGGGGGAGAATTTGACGGGCTTTGGCGATGACTTCTGGTAACTGATGGGGGTCAAAAGGTGGGGCGTCGAAGGTTTGTTGAGTGCCGGGGCTGTGGGGTTGGAGGATGACTTCTTGAATGTGATTATAGCGTTGATGGAGAAGCGCGATCGCTTCCAGTGTTTCCCACCAATCTTGCTCGGTTTCTCCAATTCCCAAAAGCAATCCGGTTGTAAAGGGAATCTGCAATTCTCCTGCCCACTCTAACTGTTGCAAACGTAATTCTGGGACTTTACTCGGAGCGTATTTGTGAACGGTTTGCAAGAGCTGTGGTGTTAGCTGTTCTAACATTAACCCCATCGAAACATTAACCTCCTTCAGCTTTTGCATTTCCTCAAAGCTCAATGGCCCTGCATTCGTGTGGGGGAGAAATCCCGTTGATAGCGCTAGTTCGCAAAGGTCATAAATCCGCTGAAACCATCCCTGACGGCGTGAGGAATGGGGATGCACTTCGCCGCTGAGGATGAGGATTTCGCAGACGTTTTGAGACGCAAGCGATCGCAAGATTCTCTGGGCATCTGATAGGGTGAGCCAAGGACTTTTACCAGGATCGGTGCGGAAGTTGCAGTAACTACAGCGATTAAAACACTCGTAGGTCGGGACAACTGTGTAAGCGGGGCTGTAGGTGACAATGCGGGAAGATGACATAAATTTAGATTTTTAGCGCAACGGTACGCGAAGGTAAGCGCAAAGAAGAGACGCCATAAATGGGCATTTCGACAACTTTGGGAACTTCTGTTGCTCTTTGCGTTGAGAAAGATTACTACAATTCATGTGTTGGTACTGCTACTCCCAGCCATGACTCTGACTCAAGTTTGGGGCGCTCTCCTCATTTTTATTGTCTGTCCTCTCTTGGGCGGATTGCCTCTTATTGCTTGGATTGTTCGCGCCCTGACTGGGCGGCGACTGGCAAGACTCGGCACGGGCAATGTCTCCGTCTCTGCTGCTTTTTACCACGGGGGACGCCTTGCAGGTATTTTGGCGGTGCTGTCGGAAGCTTCTAAGGGGATTGCTGCCGTTTTATTAGCGCGTAGTTTCTTTCCGACGAACCCCGAATGGGAGTTAATCGCGCTGATTGCGCTGGTGCTGGGACGTTATTGGATGGGGCGGGGTGCTGGCACAACCAATGTTGTTTGGGGTATGGTCGTTCACGCTCCGTTGGTGGCAGTCTTAGTATTTGTAATTGGGGGAGTTAGTTTTACACTGGTGCGGGAGAGGAAGCAAGGGCGCATTTTGGTTTTAATTTTGTTGCCCGTATTCATGGCGCTATTGCCCCATCACTCAACAGCGCAAGTTGTCGCCGCGATCGCTCTTAGTGGGATCATCGCCTGGATTTATCAGAAAATCCCCGATGATTTAGACCTTCCATCCGAACAAGCTCAAACTGGGAATAAAGCTGTGTTTCGTTTTTTCCGAGGTGATAAAGCGATTGTTTCTCTCGATCAAGCGCTAGAAGTCAGCAAGGTCGGACAAAAAGCTGCAACGTTATCTCAGCTCAAACGCTGGGGTTATCCGGTGCCGATGGGCTGGGTGCTGACGCCTGGAGACGATCCAGGGGTGATGATTGAGTTTCTCCAAGCTTCCGAACAACAACCCCTCGCGGTGCGTTCTTCTGCTGTGGGGGAAGATTCGGAACAGTCTTCGGCGGCGGGACAATACGCAACGATTTTGAATGTTACGAGTGCAGAAGCGTTGGAGGAGGCGATTACTCGCGTTCTTGCTTCTTA
Source organism: Coleofasciculus sp. FACHB-542 (assembly GCF_014695825.1). Lineage (NCBI taxonomy): Bacteria > Bacillati > Cyanobacteriota > Cyanophyceae > Coleofasciculales > Coleofasciculaceae > Coleofasciculus > Coleofasciculus sp. FACHB-542. Next base: position 58,091 of record NZ_JACJPB010000041.1, read on the forward strand.
CGATAACCCGGCAGCAAAGACTTATCGGCGCGATCGCAACCTGCCAGAAGCTTCGATGTCGGTGTTGATTCAAACACAAGTCCGGGGCGTCTTCTCTGGCGTTGCTTTTAGCCGAGATCCGATCGCCCAGCAAGGTAATGCAGTAGTGATTGAGGCATTACCGGGAGACGCGGTGCGGATTGTATCCGGGCAAGTGACGCCAGAGCAATATCGCGTGTTTGTGGACGATCTCCAGGCGCAGGATGTCGCGTCTTTACCCGTGGAAGGTAGCGGCGATGTCCCTCCGGCGTTGATTCAGCAAGTCGCTTACTTAGCGCGGCAATTGGAAAGTCAGTATCACGGCATTCCCCAAGATGTTGAATGGAGTTACGATGGGCAAACCCTGTGGTTGTTGCAATCGCGGACAATTACTACTCTGCAACCTATCTGGACGCGCAAGATTGCCGCTGAGGTGATTCCGGGGTTAATTCGTCCGCTGACGTGGTCGATTAATCGTCCTCTGACTTGCGGTATTTGGGGAGAGATTTTTACTTTAGTTTTAGGCAAAGAAGCCGCTGGGTTAGATTTTAATGAAACGGCGACGCTACACGCTTCTCGCGCCTACTTTAATGCAACCTTGTTGGGACAAATTTTCCGTCGTATGGGTTTACCGCCGGAAAGTTTGGAGTTTTTAACTAGAGGTGCTAAGTTCTCAAAACCCCCTCTAGCTTCTACGCTGCAAAATGTGCCGGGGTTACTGCGATTATTGGGGCGTGAATTAAGTTTAGAAAAGGATTTTGCGCGGGATGATCGGCGTTTATTTACCCCAATTTTGGAACGGCGATCTGCTTATTTAGATGCGGGACTGGATGCTTCCACTCAAAAGTCAGACGCGATCGCCCTTGTCTCTACAAGTCAACCTGCGGCGCTGCTGGAACGGATAGATACTTTGCTAGAAGTGCTGAAACGGGCGACGTACTACAGTATTCTCGCTCCCTTGAGTTTTGCGTTGCGACAAGCGCTGTTGAAAGCCAAGGATTCACAATTAGATAACAGCCAAACTCCGGAAGTGGCTTCCTTGCGATCGCTCGAAGATATCGCGCTGGATGCGCGGAATTTACTCCCTCACTCGCCATCATTCCCTGAAAATTCATCCTCTTTCTTTACCCTGCTGGCTGAAATGCCTGATGGGCAGAGTATTCTAGAACAGTTCGATCGATGGCTTGACCATTATGGATACTTGAGCGATGTGGGAACCGATATCGCAGTTCCTACTTGGAAGGAAGATCCTCATGCGGTTCGGGAATTACTGACGCAGTTTTTCGGGGAAACTGAACATAGGCACAGAGAACCCAAAGAAAAGCAGGGATGGAAGGTTGATTTCGTGCAGCGGCGGCTCAATTTGAAGGGCAAGGTTACAGATATCTATAGTCGCTTGTTGGCGGAAGTGCGTTGGAATTTTGTAGCCTTAGAAAACATCTGGTTGCACTCAGGTTTGCTATCTCAATCCGGAGATATATTTTTCTTAAAATTTAATGAAATTAGGCAAATCATTCAACAATCTGACCAGTCATTCATTGACCAAGCCCCGCAGTTGGTAAAACAAAGGCGATCGCAACTGGAACAAGATAGTCAGATGGCGAGTGCGTCGCCTTTAGTCTACGGTAATGCGCCACCTTCTACATATTTCAACACCGCCAACCGGCAAGTCAGTCAAAAGCGATTGCAAGGCATTGGTGCCAGTCCAGGGCTAGTAGAAGGGAAAGTAAAAGTTCTCCGCAGTCTGCAAGCAATTCCAGATATTGACCGCGACACTATTTTAGTTGTGCCTTACACGGATTCTGGTTGGGCGGCGCTGCTGTCTCGCGTGGGTGGGTTAATTGCAGAAGTGGGAGGGCGTCTTTCTCACGGTGCGATTGTTGCCCGCGAGTATGGCATCCCAGCGGTGATGGACATCCACAATGCCACTCAGTTATTACAAGATGGTCAGCGAGTACGAATTGATGGTCAGCAGGGAACGGTGGAAATTTTGTGAGTTATAAGAACAATAGTCGTGAAAATTTATTGTTGAAAAATTCAGTATGGTTAACTTCGGTATCAACTCAGCCAGCATTCTTGGGATTGTACTAATACTGTTTGGCCTATTACTTATATCTTTAGGGTTATTGCTTCGCAGACCTTTTCGAGTTGAAAATCTAATTCAAGATAGTGTTCTGGCTTCAGTTTATTTACTGTGCGGATTGATTCTGTTTTTTCAGGGATGGCGACTCGATCCAATTTTACAGTTTGGTCAAATTCTACTAACCGTTTCCAGTATGTATTTGATTGCCAAAGATATATTCCGCCGTTCTTTAACTTCTAGAGGGTAAATTCATCTTTTATGAACAATCGCGCCAAATTCACTCTAGCCATCGTCCTGGGTTTTTCGTTTTCTGGCATCCAAACATTGTGCTTAGACCAACACCGCTTTGCTAGCGCTCAAGCAAATGCAACAAACTGTCCTTCTTTTGCAGGAAAATGGTTAGTTCGAGTTAAAAATTCTAATCGAACTGTTCTGCAACGGATAACTAGAGAATACCCAAGTATCCAAGTTCGCTCTTGTTACTGGAGAGACACGAATAATCGAGTCGATGGCATCCAAGTTGGCCCATTTCCGACTCCGCAATCAGCAGGGTTATTTTACCAGAAGCTCACTGCTTCTAGAGTTCGTTCGACCGATGTAACCATTGTTCCTCCTAAACAAGTTCCAATCGTTAGACCGAGGAATCGGTAGATATAATTCTTTCAAAACAGACTTAGCTGGGTAGGCGGTACCTCAATCCCATTCCAGGGAAGGGGTGGAACGGGTGCGTTATGTTGTTCCAGCAACTGCTGAAAGTGACGGGCATTTCCGGGCGATCGCTCTTCTAAGGGACAATGCATGAAAAAGTAGATTTTTGTTCCCTGACGCAACCATCCATCCAGCAAACTCACCCACTCTTCCATAAAAGGCTGATTCACCGACTGCTCTGGATGGCTGATAAACCGGATTAAGCTAAAGGAAGCCGTGACAATCGGTTGCACAGGCACGTTGGGTTTTCGCGATTCTGGACACTCTTGAGAATTCGCCGATCCCGTGTAAACAGGGCGAGTATCCAGCAGTACCCGTCCCACACCCAACTGCTGCAAAAGCGCCGTCAGATGGCTACTGTGAGGTTCTTTGAACCAGTCGGAATGACGAACTTCCAGCGCTAAAGGCGCTTCATTGCGAGGCCATGCTTCCAAAAAAGCGGTTAAGTCATCCAAATATGCCGGGGGATAGTTAGGCGGTAATTGGGCAAAAATGGGGCCAAGGCGACTCTCCTCAGGAGATGCTGCACCAACGCCTAAACCTTGCATCTGTTCTAAAAACTTTAATGCCCCTGGAATCGACGGTTGTAGCAAGCCATTGTGCGTCACAGTCCGAGGCAACTTTAGGCAGAATTTAAAACCTGCTGGTGTTTCTTGTGCCCAACGCGCTACAGTATCGGCGTCGGGTACAGCATAGAAAGTCGTATTGCCTTCAACGGCAGTGAAACGCTGACTGTATAAGCGCAGAAAATCTTTAGAACGGCTTCCAGGCGGAAAAAGGTCGCCTATCCAGCCTTTATAACCCCAAACTGCACATCCCAGAAGAAAGCTCATATCTTTAAGTTTCTTTACAATATTAAGGTGTGCTTGTTCTCCTCATGTGAGGAATCCGTTAATTGAGAACCACCTATGTCCTCTTCTAAGACTCCGTTCCCCGAATCGCTTGAAGCCTCTACTTCACCTCAGTCTTCTTCCCCATCATGGCAAATAGAGTTGCTGTATGACGGTGAATGTCCCTTGTGCGTGCGAGAAGTCAATTTTTTGAGGAGACGGGATGCGGGTCGAGGTTTGGTGGCGTTTGTGGACATCGCAGGCGATCGCTATACCCCAGAAGCGCATGGCGGTGTTGATTTTGAAACGGCAATGGGGCGAATTCATGCCGTGCTTCCTGATGGCACGGTCGTCAAGAATGTGGAAGTCTTCCGCCGCGTCTATGAGATTCTGGGGATGGGGTGGATCTATGCGGTGACTAAATTGCCGATTATCGGTTCTATTGCGGATATGCTGTATGAAATTTGGGCTGATTGGCGTCTTGCACTCACTGGACGACCCAATTTAGCCACGATTGTTAGCAAGCGCCAGAAGCGCATTGAATGCGAGATGCAGGGGCGCTGTCGGCTAAATGACGATAACCAACTTTAGTCAATCAGAATAACCCAACTAAAGGAAGTTAACGGCACAAATAGGTCAAGCTAACCTAAAACTAGACTACTTTCGCTAGTAGGGAAAAAAATGCAAGACTCAGCATATACTCTCTTCATTATCTTTGGTTGTATTTGGATACTCATGGGAGTCGCAGCAGTGATTGCACTCCTAAAATCCGAGAATCAAGAGCTTCGATTTGGCAAATGGGGACTAATCGTGGCTCTCCCAATCGTTATCCCGTTTATCCTGGCTCTGCTCTATCAAGTAGCAAGACCATTTATTCTTAAATACCTTTTTTGAAAATTTGCGCTAAATCCTAACATTAATCTTGTGTTAACTGGAAAAGTTGGGTGAAAATGAATAAGCGATCGCTTCTTTTTATGCCGAGTCACCTGTCATCAGATGGAGTGCCAGTTTAAGTCAATAGCAGGGTATGAGAAGCATGGGTTGAGGTTGTTGTCGAAGTGTCCCAGGTCGGCGCGAGGTTTAAGATTCCGGCATTGCAGGAGGATGGGTGTTGCGATAGCGAAGCATTGCTGCGTTAGCGGAGCGGCTCTGAAAAAGCTAGCGCAGATTGGTGCCTGTTGCTGTTTGGGGGGATGAGTACCTATCAGAAAGCTATTTGAGCAAAGTGTTTTTCTTGATTAACGTTCGTGTTCAGGGGCAGCTAGTAACCTTTGCATCCACTCTAAGACCCACATACTATACGCTGCAAGACGGTTGTTATGCGGCGTTTCTTCTTAAGTACTAATTGTTACTATCATCTTCGTCATTGCTTTGAGAATTGCTACCAGAATCAGGCTCATCTGTTTCACTCTCTGCTTTCATATTGTCTTCATCGTTATCTATTTTTTCTTGGCTAGTAGATAATTCGATTTCAGGCATTCGTCTTTTTAGAAGTTCGAGATCGATAGCTGACTGCATTGATTGCATTGTCTTTTTTAGAAGTTCGGGGTCGATAGCTGATTGCATTGCCTTCTTCAGAAGTTCAGAGTCGATAGCTGGTTGCATTGCCTTCTTTATAAATTCGGAGTCGATAGCTGGTTGCATCGCCTTCTTTAGAAGTTCGGGGTCGATACCTGACATCGCCTTCTTTCGAAGTTCGGAGCCGAGACCTGACATCGCCTTCTTTAGAAGTTCGGAGTCGATAGCTGGTTGCATTGCCTTCTTTATAAATTCGGGGTCGATACCTGACATCGCCTTCTTTAGAAGTTCGGGGTCAAGCTGAGGTTTTAATCCATCAATAATAATTTTGATGCTCGGTTGAATCTCTTCAAGTTCTACATCCGATAGCGTAGTTTTTGCTAAACTGAGTACACGTTTTACCTCATCTCTACATTCTTCTATTTTCCCCAATTCATAGCGACGCATCAAGCGATGATGCATTACTTTATTACGAATAGGTATTATTGATTTCTCAATATTTTCCTTAAGTTTAATCCAGGCTTCTTTATCATCAAAGTAATCTGAAAAAACACTATCCCAGAAAGATACAATTTTTCTACGGTTATTAACTTCTCGTTGTACATCTTCAATAGAATTACATACAGAAAGTAATTCAGACAAATCTGTAACAGTAACAGCTTGACTGTCAGACCAAGCTTGAAAGTTGGTCGTAACGATTACTATTAGATCATCAAAAAAAGTAAACTCAATTGGATGGTGAAATTTAACTTGATTTTTTCCTGCTTTTGCTTCAATGTCTCTGACTCTCTTTTGAATGTTCTCAGAAATGAAGGAGTTCCACCAATCGAATCCTAATACATCAATCATGGCTTGACTGATGAAGCTTCTAAGTCGTAATTCAATTTCTGCTAAAACAGGATATGCTTTTGCTCTTAATAAATTTCCTAGTTCATCCTTGGCTCGAAAAGACCATTCCCGCTCAAATTTTAGTTGGTCATGGCAAGTATCGATGATTTCTTCAGTTGAGACAATACGTAAAATTAAATAATTTGCCTTTTCTTGAATATCAAAATTGATATTTTCAAGAAACTTATCTAACGACTGTTTAACATGGTTTTCTAACTGCTCTTTAGAAAATCGCGTTATCTCTATCCAGTATTCAATCGTATAAGTTTTATCACTAGGCATAGGTTTGACTCATGCTATTTTAACTAGTCACATGGAGGCTAAAATAGCCACCTGACTATATATTAGGTGGATTTTGTGGCAGCTTCAACGCAAAATAAGGCATTGAGTGCCTTGCTATTTCTGTATCAAGACGTTCTCAAGGAGATTCTCTCGCAAGCGTTGATGGATGCGTGCGATCGCGGCGTGTGCGCCAAGCGCGATCGCACCTTTAGCAAGCTTCGACACATTCACATAGAGTAGTTGGTTCGGGAATGGGTAAACCCTCTTCTCGCAAACCATCCAAGTGAAAGGTGATCGCTTCTTTTATCTGCTGTTCCATCTCTTCAAGAGTTGCACCTGTCGCCACACATCCTGGTAAATCTGGAACATAAGCTGAATAGTTCCTCTCTAGCTTTTCAATCACAATCGCATAGCGCATTACTCTTCTTCTCCTGTTTCCTTGTCTTCCTTAAGTTGAGCTTGCGTCATTATGCTGTTTAACGTGCCAGGTGCTAGATCGTCAGACGGTTTCCCTGCAATTGTGACTAACCCAGACTTGGTAGATGCTTGAACTGATGATGACTGCTTCTAGTTCTTGCCAGATACCAACCATCTTCTTCTATTAGCTTAATCACTGCCTGAACTTTCATGCTAAGCCTCTAGCACCATTGCACCCTGTCATACTGCCAAAATGCGATCGCGCCAATACCCTTGACGAAAGCAACAATCTGTGGTTTGAAAATGGGGCGAAGGCGATCGCATCTTCCCAGTTAGACTCCACGAGAAAAGAGCGATCGCGTTGAATCTGCTGCCATCCTATACCATAGGCTCAAGTCGCTCAGCCTGTACCTAGAGATCCGTCTATAGTGATCTGCAAGAAAGATTTATGACTAAGTGTTTACAAAGTTTAATAAGATAATCACATACAGAAATAAGTATTTTTTCCTACTGCCATGATTGAGGATCAATTTCCTTGGCTTAGCGCGATTGTCCTGTTCCCACTCGTTGCTGCACTGCTGATCCCTTTTCTGCCGGATAAAGACGGCACGCGAGTGCGCTGGTATGCACTCGGCGTGGGGATCGCAGACTTTATATTGATGTGCTACGTCTTTTGGAAGCATTACGATCCAAGCAGCGCGACTTTTCAGCTTGTAGAGAAATATTCCTGGGTGCCTCATTTAGGCTTGAACTGGGCAGTTTCCATCGATGGAGTTTCAGCCCCGCTGGTGCTTCTGGCAGGATTAGTGACAACACTCTCCATGTTTGCGGCGTGGCAAGTCAATCTCAAACCCCACCTCTTCTATTTCCTGATGCTGGTGCTGTATTCCGCACAGGTAGGGGTATTCGTCGCTCAAGACGTGCTGCTGCTGTTCATTATGTGGGAAGTTGAACTAATTCCCGTCTACCTACTCGTCTCGATTTGGGGTGGGCAGAAGCGTCAGTACGCCGCGATGAAGTTCTTACTATATACCGCCGCCGCTTCCATCTTTATTCTGGTTGCTGGTTTGGCAATGGCATTTTACGGCGATAATCTGACCTTCGATATGGTCGAACTCGGCTTAAAAGATTACCCGCTTGCTTTAGAACTGCTGCTTTATGCAGGATTGCTTGTTGCCTTTGGTGTCAAATTAGCTGTTTTCCCCCTGCACACCTGGCTACCAGATGCACATGGCGAGGCATCTTCTCCCGTATCAATGGTACTCGCAGGCGTACTGCTGAAGATGGGTGGATACGGTTTGATTCGCCTCAACTTAGGACTTCTTCCTGATGCACACGTATACTTTGCACCTGTCTTAGCGATTCTGGGCGTTGTCAATATTATCTACGGTGCCTTTAACTCCTTTGCCCAGACGAATATGAAGCGTCGCCTCGCCTATTCGTCGGTTTCTCACATGGGATTTGTCCTATTGGGGATTGCGTCCTTCACCGACTTGGGAATCAACGGCGCAATGCTGCAAATGATTTCTCACGGTTTGATTGCATCATTACTATTCTTTTTAGCCGGGGTGACTTACGATCGCACTCACACTATGTCGATGAAAGAAATGGGCGGGATTGCTCAGGCAATGCCCACTGTGTTTGCCCTGTTTACAATGGGTGTGATGGCATCAGTGGCTCTACCGGGAATGAGCGGCTTTGCTAGCGAACTGTCGGTTTTCGTCGGTGTGACAACGAGCGATATCTACAGCTCAACTTTCCGCACCGTGACCGTCTTCCTAGCTGCCGTGGGTGTTATCCTGACGCCGATTTATCTGCTATCGATGCTGCGACAGGTGTTTTACAATTCTGGTGAAGTACCGACCTGCGACATTGCACCGACCTGCGACATTATGGATGCAGATTTGCAGAATCAGGGAAATCAGGAGCCGGTTTGCTTTGGTACAAACTGTAGCTTACCTATCGATGCAGCATTTATCGATGCCAGACCTCGTGAAGTGTTTATTGCTGCTTGCTTTCTGGTGCTGATTATCGGTCTTGGCGTATACCCGAATATGGGTATGCAAATGTACGATGTCAAAACTGTTGCAGTGAATGCTCAGGTTCGCCAATCTTATACCCAAATTGCAGCCATGAATCCCCAGATTTATGCGGGAGGATTTTTAGTTCCGAAGGTTGCAGAGTCGGAAGTAAAGCCTGTTTTGGGAATCGTGGAGCGCTATCCAAGGTAAGCGCCGCATGAATAATCCTTTGGTAGCCGATTGTAGGGGCGTTTTGCCTAACCGAGAGGGTTATCAGCTACCAAGGTGTTTTTTTTGGGTGCGCTTGTCGGCTCAAATGCGATCGCCTTTACCTCTGTAGTTCGTTAAAAGTGACACTAATTTGTTATTAGTGTCAAATAATGTGGCAATCGACAATAAGTTGGCAAAGCCACCTATAGCGGCACCAAAAAAAATAATGGACACAACTGGATTCGAACCAGTGACCCCCACGATGTCAACGTGGTGCTCTAACCAACTGAGCTATGCGTCCGTCCGACGATTTATAAATATAGCATAGCTTTTTATAAAAGTGCAAATAATTCTCGCTAACCAATGGAACTTAGAACTCGGCAACTAAGATGCAGAAACTCCATCGCTGTTGTCATCCGGGTCTGATAAAATAGCGAGGTTGTTCAGACAGAAATCGTCATTGAGCCAATCCATTGACATTCCTAAGCTTGATGCCTTAGCGCAAGAACTGGCGACTATCCAGCAAACAGGTTCCAAACGGATTGCCCTGCTGGGGTCGCGTCACGTTCCGATCACCCATCAAAATCTCATTGAGATGATGAGCTATGCCTTGGTTTTAACCGGGAATCGACTCATCACCTCTGGTGCTACCGGAACCAATTTTGCCGCCATCCGAGGGGCGATGCGAGCCGATTCTAGCCTGCTGACTGTAATTTTGCCCCAAAGCTTAGAGCGTCAGCCACGGGAATCGCGGGAGCAGTTGGAACAGGTAATGCATTTGGTAGAAAATCCCGAAAACGACAATTTATCGCTGGCTGAAGCCAGCGCTCTATGCAATCAAGAGATAGTTTCTCGGTGTCAGCAGCTAATCTGTTTTGCGTTTCACGACAGCCACACCCTGCTCAAAACTTGTCAGGATGCGGAAGAACAACGCAAAGTGGTGACTCTGTTCTACTTTGATTAAAAAGACGCGATGCATTAAGAGCGCTACCGCTGGCGTCTCTACAATAAAGCTATGATCCCAGTACCTGCTATTCTGCTCGACTGCATTGCCGCAGCCGCTGTTCTGATTTATATCCCCTTTTTGGTGGTGGGTTACGCCCGTGTGACTGTGGGGTATAACACGGCGGCTCCGCGAGCCATGTTTGATAAGCTGCCTCCCTACGGACAACGAGCCACTTGGGCGCACCAAAACTCGTTTGAAGCATTTATGATATTTGCGGCGGCAGCCCTGATGGCTTATGTGACAGGTGTAGATTCGCCCTTGGCAGCGATCGCAGCGATCGCCTTCGTTGTTGCCCGGTCATTATACTCCGTTTTTTATATTCTCAATGTCCCAATCGCGCGATCGCTAATGTTCGGCATCGGTACCCTGAGCAGTAGCACCTTATTTGTCCTCAGCCTACTTTCTGCCAATAGCAATTAGCGATTTTTCTAATATCAATTTAGCCAACCACTAACGATTCTTTATGGCTTCTACATACTCTTTTGATATTGTCAGCGATTTTGACCGGCAAGAATTGGTCAATGCCGTAGACCAAACTGAGCGGGAAATAAAAAGCCGCTTCGACCTCAAAGACACTAAAACTACCCTTGAATTAGGCGACGACGTTATTACAATTAGCACCGATAGCGAATTTACCTTGGATGCTGTTCATACCATCCTGCAAATTAAATCCGCCAAGCGCAACCTTAGCTTGAAAATCTTTGATTATGGCAAACCTGAATCAGCGGGTGGTAGTCGCATTCGGCAGGAAATCAAATTGCGTAAAGGACTCAGCCAGGAAATCGCTAAACAAATCACCAAACTAATTCGGGACGAAATTAAAAAAGTGCAACCCTCAATTCAAGGTGATGCCGTGCGAGTTTCTGCTAAATCCAAAGACGACTTGCAACTGGTAATTCAACGCTTGAAGCAGGAAGATTATCCGGTTGCTTTGCAATTTAATAACTATCGCTAAACGGTTTTTAAACGCAAAGAACGCGGAGGTTTTGCAAAGATACGCAAAATTTTGGTTATTTTGTGCGTTTTTTGAGTGGTTAAAACTTAAGGTGAACAGTGCCTTTGAGTTAACATCATTCTAAAAATAAAAGCCCAATTGCTTTGTGAAAATATCCCAGCAAGACAATACAAATGAAGTTATTCCTTGCTGCTCTTGGTGCAGTCATCATTGGTTACGTGCTGGGATACTCTGTCAAAATTATCCGTCAAAGTAATGAAGCCTTAGTAGAGCGCTTGGGTCGATACCATCGAACGCTGAAACCAGGTATCCACTTTATCTTGCCTTGGCTCGATACGATTGTCTATCAGAATACGACCCGCGAACAGGTTTTGAAAATTGAGCGCCAGCCAGCGATCGCAAAAGATAATGTGTCCCTGGAAGTCGATGCAATTGTGTATTGGCGCATCCTAAATTTAGAACGCACTTATTACACTGTTGAAAATATTGAGATAGCGTTAAAAAACTTGGTTATCTCTATCCTGCGCTCTGAAATTGGTCGAATTAAGCTAGAGCAAGCGGTTCATTCTAGAAGCGAAATCGCTCAAACTTTATTGCAGCAATTAAAGGAGGCGGTTGCGAATTGGGGGATCAAGATTACCCGTGTCCAATAGGATATTGCTTTTTTAGAAAAATACTGGAGCCTCTGAAATTGGGAAAGCTGCTGAAATTAAGACTAGAACCTGCTAATGTCTGAGCCAGAGGAGAAATAGATAAACAACCAAAAATCGACCGCCAGCGAGAGCATCAAGCCAATGAGCGGACATTTCTGGCTTGGTTGCGTACCTCGATTGCATTGATTGGATTTGGGTTTGCTTTAGCTCGCTTTGGTTTATTTCTACAGCAACTGCAAACCGCCGTCACAGGTCAGGATAGCACTTCTCACTCGTTCATCAGTTCCCAGAGCCTTGGCATCAGTCTGGTGGTTGCTGGCATTGTCCTAATTGCCTTTGCTGCATGGCGCTACAACCAGGTTTTTTGGCAAATTGAGCGTAGCGATTATCAGGCAAATCGTCTGTTTGTCTGGATAACGGCTGGAGTGGTGATGATTTTAGGTGTCCTCAGTATCCCTGTCCTCCTCTGGCGACAGCTACCCGTTCCTCATACTCCCTCTTCTAGCAAAAGTGGTAAAGTTTATCGCCAGCTTCAGCAGCCTGCTACCTCTTTTGCACAAACTGTAAAGCATCAAAATTCTTAGAAAAAGTGCCTTTCTTTTTATTTGCATCAAAAAAGTGAATCAAAATTATTTGAAAATCGTAAAGTTTGTTTTTGAAAGTCTAAAAAACTTTACTTTGAATTAAGGAGTTTGAAAATCAGGGTTGGCGAAATCCTGCAATTTTATTTATGTGTTTTATAATTTTAAGGGTATCAAGCTGATAACTTAATTAAGTTTTCAGCATTCAATAGATGTGATGGGATATTTAACTACGAGTTTGGATTATTTTTAAATCGGTGATTCAAATCACATCTAGGCATACAAGAACCAGATGAGATGCGGGTTTTAAACTCTTGATTTAACGTGATTTGGTGCAGAAAAGCTTAGTTTGCATCGCTGCGAATTCTATTTGAACCGGCTCTGGTGCAAAATGTAGATTGAAGCAACAAATATTTAACAATACAGCTAAATTTCTTGGGACGGAAACGAACTTTGGCAAGGTTTATTTTTCAGTAAATGAGAACAATATTAAAAGATGTTTCGGTGAAAATACTGAGGCTTTTTGAGCGGGAATAGACTCAGATAGAATCGAGTTAACAATAAATACTTGTGAGGGTTGCGATGTCGAGAGTATTAGTCGTCGATGATGTGCCGACTGAACTAGAGATGATTTGCCGAATTTTACAAGAAGCGGGGATGGAAGTGGTGAGAGCGAGTGATGGAGAGGAAGCGATCGCTCGCATCCAGGAGAAGCCACCCGACCTCGTGATATTGGATGTGGTCATGCCACGAATGAACGGATTTGAAGTGGTGCGGGAGTTACGAGAGAACGAGGAAACTAAACACTTACCTGTCGTGTTTTGTACGCAAAAAAATACAGAGATTGATAAAGCTTGGGGAATCGAGCTGGGAGCCGATGCTTATGTAAGTAAGCCACTTGAGGCGAAACAGTTTATTAACCTGGTGCGACGCCTTCTCTAAGAATTAAAAATTAAAAATTAAAAATTAATCAATAATTATAATTTTTAATTTTACATTTTTAATTGTTTATGCCTCGCCAATTCGTTCTCTTTGGTCAAGACAAGAGCCTGTTTGCAGTCGAACTAACGGCAGTCAGAGAAGTGCTGGTTTTGGGCGATCAAACCATTACGGCTGTTCCGAATACGCTTCCTTTTTTATTGGGTTTAACCAATCTGCGAGGGGAAATTCTGGCAGTAGCAGATTTTGGTCGGTTCATGGGTGCCGACCCTGTGGAAAGTCACGAAGCTCGGAGTCGGATTTTAGTCGTAGAAGCGCCCGACCCGCGCGATATCAATCTCCCATCGATGCGGATGGGATTAGCAGTTTCTCATGTCGAGGGTGTGCTATCTCTCGATCCCGATCAAATTGTCTCGGCAGCAGAGGTGAGTGAGGAACTGGCTCCTTTTTTGCGAGGCTTATATGACTGTCAGGGACGCTTACTCATGATTGTGGATGTAGAAGCGATCGCGCATTCGGATCGCTGGTAAATCATAGATTGCCGGAGCCATAAGATGGAAAGTTCATATCAGCCGATAGAGGTGCCTCAGTCTTCCGACCTCATCGGGACACTTCAATCCTTTTCTAAAAAAGCCACTATAGCAGTCATTGCAATCGGTTGTGCGGTACTACTAGGTTGGATGTTTAACATTCCCATCCTGAAAAGCATCTTGCCAGGTCTGGTGACGATGAAAGCAAACGCAGCGGTGTGTTTTATCCTCAGCGGTACATCGTTGTGGTTGTGGCACCGTTATCCCGCTGACGAGTCGAAGCGCCGCTTGGGACAATGGTTTGCCGGGATCGTTATGGTCGTCGGTTTGCTCACGCTGATGCAGTATGTTCTGGGGTGGGATTTCGGCATTGACCAACTTCTGTTCAAGGCGTCGTCAGACACCTTTGGCACTTCCTCCCCTGGTCGGATGGCTCCCAATACTGCCCTTAATTTTTTGATGTTGGGGGTGGCTCTACTGCTGTTTCTCGGCCCCTATATTAATTATCAAGCCGCTCAAATTCTTAGCTTAGCGGCATTCTCAGTCGCCTTGCTGGGGGTACTGGGCTACCTTTATGGTGTGAAATCCCTTTATGGGATTAGCTCTTACACCCAAATGGCCTTGCACGCAGCAGTGGGATTTGCGCTTCTTAGCACCGGCATTCTGTTTGCTCGTCCAGATCGAGGGGTGATGGCAGTTGTCACCAGTCAGAATGCAGGGGGTATGATGGCGAGGCGGATGTCACCGGCTGTACTTGGAATTCCGCCACTTTTAGGTTGGATAATCTTAGCCGGGTACCGGGCGAAGTCTTTGGAAACCGAGATCGCCATCTCGGTTTTAGGTAGCTTGAATATTATTGTTTTTGCCGTTCTGATTTGGTGGAATTCTCGAAACCTGAATGGCATTGATATCAAACGCCAGCGGGCAGAAGCAGAACTTCGCAATCTGAATCAAGAACTCGAACAACGCATCGATGAGCGCACGGCAGAATTAACGGAAGCGAATCAAGAACGCGATCGCTTCTTTACTCTCTCTCTTGACCTGCTGTGTATTATCGGATTTGACGGCACCTTTAAGCGCCTCAATCCTTCATGGACAAGAATCCTGGGCTTCGCGGTCGAGGAACTTTTGGCTCAACCGTTTATTGAGTTTATCCATCCAGATGACCGAGACAAGAGCTTAGCCGAAGCCGAAAAACTGACTGTTGGTTCGCAGGTACTGTATTTTGAAAATCGCTACAGGTGTAAAGATGGCTCCTACCGATGGTTAGCGTGGACTGCGAATGCGGCGACTGAAAATCAAGTGATGTACTGCATTGCCCGTGACATCACCTCCAGCAAGCAGGCAGAAGCCGCACTCAGGGAAAGTCAAGAACGCCTAGAGGCAATCATCGACAATTACACCGCTGTCATCTATCTCAAAGATTTGGAAGGTCGTTACATTCTGGTCAATCGCCAGTACGAACGCCTCTTCCACACGACCAAAGAGCAGGTTATTGGCAAGACTGACTACGATTTCTTCTCGAAAGAAATGGCCGATGCTTATGGTGCCAACGATCGCAAGGTAATTGAAACCGGAATTTCTTTAGAACTGGAAGAGGTTGTGCCGCAAGACGACGGACTCCACACCTATCTTTCAGTGAAATTTCCCTTAAAAAATTCTACAGGAGCGGCTTACGCCCTCTGTGGTATTTCCACAGACATCAGCGATCGCAAACAGGCAGAAGAAGCATTGCAGCAACAGGTGCAAATGCTGGATTTAGCCAATGACACCATTTTGCTTCGGCATCTCGACGATCGCATCGCTTATTGGAATCAAGGCGCAGAAAGACTATACGGCTGGACAAAGGAAGAAACCGTAGGGCAATACATCCACGCATTTTTAAAAACCATCTTTCCCCAACCCGTCGAGGAAATTAAAGCCGCGTGCCTGCGGGATGGACGTTGGGAAGGTGAACTCATCCACACCAAGCGCGATGGGACACAGATCGTTGTCGCGAGTCGCTGGACATTGCAACGGGAGGAATCCGGTCAGCCTAAAGCGATCCTAGAAATCAACAATGACATTACTGAGCGCAAAGCTACTGAGGAAACCATCCGTCAGAACGAGGAAAGGTATCGCTCATTGATCGTTGCCACCTCGCAGATAGTCTGGGCGACAGACGCCCAAGGACAAGTGGTTGATATGCCAGCTTGGAGAGCGTTTACAGGTCAAAGCGAGGAACAAGTGAAAGGCTGGGGATGGTTGGATGCCGTGCATCCAGAAGATCGCGATCCCACTGCTCGTATTTGGAATAAAGCCCTTGAAACGAAGAGCCTCTATCAGGTTGAGTATCGTATCCGAGCCGCAGATGGCAGCTATGGATACTTCTGGGTTCGCGGGATTCCCGTCTTAGCAGAAGATGGTAGTATCCGCGAGTGGGTTGGCGTCTGCACCGACATTAGCGATCGCAAACAAGCGGAAGCAGATTTACAGCGAACAGCAGCAGATTTGGCTCGTTCCTCGGCTGAACTTCGGCAGCAAACCAGTATCTTGCAATTGGTACTCAACAGTATGGGTGAGGCAGTCATCGTCGCCGATGAAACCGGAAAGTTTTTACTGTTCAACCCCGCTGCGGAGAAAATGTTCGGATTGGGTTCAGGAGATGCCCCCCCCGATCGATGGTCAACGCAGTATGGCTTGTTTTTGCCCGATACCGTGACCGTTTACCCAACCGCAGATTTACCGATGACAAAAGCGATCCGAGGCGAAGCCGTTGACGACGTAGAGATGTTTACTCGTCATCCTGGTATACCAGAAGGTTTGTGGGCAAAAATTAACGGCAGACCGCTGAAGGACGACAACGGTGTCCTCAAAGGCGGGGCGATTGTTTGTCGCAACATCACCAGCGACAAGCAAGCCCAAGAACGTTTACAACAACTCGCCAAGGAGCAGGAACGCCTGCTGCAAGAACTGAAAAACCGGCAAAATGCCCTTGATGAATCGGCGATTGTCAGCGAAACCGACTTAAAAGGAACCATTACCTATGCTAACGAGCGGTTCTGCCAAATCTCTGGATACACCCAGGAAGAACTAATGGGGCAAAACCATCGCATCGTTAACTCTGGCTACCACCCGAAATCCTTTTTCCAAGACTTCTGGGCTACGGTTTATCGGGGCGGTGTATGGAAAGGAGAAATCAAAAATAAGCGCAAAGATGGTTCTTTGTATTGGGTTGACACTACAGTGTCCCCAATCTTTGACACTAATGGCAATATCATCAAATATATCGGGATTCGCTTCGACATTACCCAGCAAAAAGAAGCGGCTGATAGACTTATCAAATTAGCAGAAGAGCGAAAAATTGAGGCAGATTCTCTAACTCAACAAGTCGTCAAGCTTTTGGGTGAAATTAAGGGTGCAGCCAAGGGAGATTTAACGGTTAAAGCTCAAGTCACCAATGACATCTTAGGAGCATTAGCAGACTCTTTCAACTACCTTGTCACCTCTTTACGGAAAGTAGTCATTAATATCCAAGATGCAGCCGCTCAAGCTAATCAAGCCACAACTGCATCGATTGGTAACACTAACGAACTCGCACAGCAAGCTCGCACCCAAGCCTTGCAAATTGAGTCCACCTTAAAACAAATTGAGCGGATGCTCAACTCGATTAAAGATGTCTCAGATGCTGCAAAACGAGCCGAACAAGTGGCACAGCAAGCTGCTACCACAGCAGAAATGGGAGGACAAGCTGTAGACCGTACAGTTGATGGAATTAACGAACTTCGCCAAACGATTGCCGAAACTTCAAAAATGATGAAACGTCTAGGCGAAGGATCGCAACAAATTGGCAAAATTGTAACATCTATTTCTCAAATTGCTTCTCAAACAAACTTGCTGGCATTGAATGCCACAATTGAGGCAGCACGCGCCGGAGAACAAGGGCAAGGCTTCGCAGTCGTAGCAGAGGAAGTTCGCAAGCTCGCAGAACGTTCTGCCTCAGCAACCGAAGAAATATCGGAGATTGTGAAGACAATTCAAGATGAAATTAGTCGGGTGATGAGGGCAATGGAATCCGGTACTCAACAAGTTGTTGAAGGAACGCACATTGCCGCAGCTGCCAAGACGAATCTGATTGCGATTATTGAAGTCAGCCGCGAAATTAATGCTTTGGTACAAAACATTACTCGTGCTGCTCAAAAACAGACAATTTCGGCAGAAGAAATTGCAGGCAGTGTGAAGCAGGTGAACGCTATTTCTACCAACACTGCCCAAAAAGCGGAAGACGTAACGAATTCACTTGGTGGGTTAGCTGTTGTCGTGAATAAACTCCAAAGTTCAGTGACAAACTTCCGTTCGCAATAAGCAGTCAAGGATTCAGAACCTCACTCCAGCACCCCTTATCGCTTTTTGGCGAGGGGTGCCGGAGGGAAACAGAAAAATGCCAGCTCAATCAAATGGAGTAATTAAAATTAATAACTTCATTTTTTATTTAATATCATTGCGATTTATGTTTACAGTAGGCAAGTTTTTTAACTAACAATTAAGCAATAACTAGCATATTTGATATGTAGCATTCTTACAAAGATGGGAATTAATTAAATAAAATCCAAAGTCACGTCTAAAGGCTGACCGATTTAAAGGAAAAAAGTATGAATTCGGATGATTTCAATGAGCTAATCGGTATCTTTGTAACTGAAACTCAAGAATTCCTGCAATCCCTAGAAGCCAATCTTTTATTGATAGAAAGCAGCAGTGAAGTTGAAGCGCGATCGCAAGCCGTTCAAAACCTATTTCGAGCTGCCCACTCGATAAAAGGTTCGGCTTTGATGTTTGGTTTTGAAACCTTATCAACAGCGGCTCATTGCCTGGAGGATAGCTTTGCAATTCTACGCGATCGCGCTGATTTATCCCAAATCAATCCAACGACGATTACCGCTTTGCTCCAAGGGGTCGATCTCCTGAGAACCATTGCCAACCAAGTCTGTCAGCCGGAAGGTAAGGATAATGGAGTAACAATGCAGGCAACCTCTGTAGCTGAAGTGGAAGCGATCGCCCAAATTCTAGCCCAGCTAGAAAATCAGTATACTAAGCCCGCTGTTTCCAGTAATGGCTCTAGCCTTAACAATCGGGCAAACCTGCAAACTATTAAAAGGATTTTTGAACAAGATTTACTTCCGGTTTTTAACCATTTGGAGACGGAACTTTCTCAAGTTAAATCAGAAACTTTAGAGCAAACAATAGCGACGCTTAACCAAGTTTATTACCAACTTTCAGGGGTAGCCGGGATGCTGCAACTGGCAGAATTTGGGCAAATTGTTGAGTATTTGAGAACTTTGATTGATACCCCCCATCTGAGTGTAGAATTCCTCCAAAAACAGGGATGGGAAATTGCCCAAAACTTGCAATCTGCCCGCACTCAGCTATTGCAGGGAGAAGCCATTACTATACAGCCTTTGAATGGGACTGAGCTAAAAGGACTGAGGACTGAGGAACCAATACTCTCCACTCCAGAATCACCAGTTGATGATTCCTCGACACCCTTCAGTAATAGAACTGAGGTGACAGGACTCAGGACTGAGGAACCAGCCATCTCCACTCCAGAATTACCAGTTGAGGATTCCTCGACACCAGCCTCAGCCCTCAGTCCTCAGTCCTCACTCAGTCCTCAGTCCTCAGCCCTCAGTCCTCACTCAGTCCTCAGTCCTCTCTCCTCAGCCCTCTCTCCTCAGCCCTCAGCCCTCTCTCCTCAGCCCTCACCCAGCCCTCAATCCTCGCCTGTTTCTTCCCCGACAGGTTGGCAACGCCCGACGATTCGCGTAGATCTAGAACGCTTAAGCGAATTAGTGAATTTGGTGGGCGAATTAGTGATTAACCGGACAAATTTGGAACTACAAGAAACTCAACTACGCACTGAAGCGAAGCGCATTCGGAAGAGTATTGTAGCTTTAAATCAATTTGGAACGCAGCTCCGAGAAGAATATGACCGCCTTAGCACTGAAAATAGCAAAAGCGATCGCGTAAAAACCACAACTGCTTCTACTAAATCTTTGCCTTCGACTTTCGACTTATTGGAATTAGATCAATATACAGAATTTCACTCTACCGCTCAATCTGTGATTGAAACGACTGAAGCGATCGCGCTATCGGGAACGAAGATTGACGAAATCGCGGTGAAATTTGAACGCAGCACCGATCAACTCCGGCGGATCACCGACCAGTTGCGATCGCGCGTCATGCAACTGCGAGTCGTCCCCTTCAGTCGGGCGGTCGATCACCTCCCTCGCGCTTTGCGAGATTTGTGTCGCCTCCACAACAAAGAAGTTAATCTCCTCCTCCTGGGACGAGACACCACCATTGATGAAAGCCTGCTAGACGCCCTGCGCGACCCCCTAGTGCATCTGGTGCGAAATGCCTTCGATCACGGCATCGAAACGCCCCAAGCCCGCCTCGCCCTGGGGAAACCCCCCAGCGGTCAAATCGAAATTGAAGCCTTTCACCAAGGCGGACAAACCATCATCACCATTACCGATGATGGACGGGGAATTGACCCGGAAGCCATCCGCGCCAAAGTCGTAGCAGGCGGCTTTGTGGCAGCCGAACAAGCAGACGAACTATCAATTGCCGACCTCTACGAATTCCTCTTCTGGCCTGGTTTCAGCACCACCAGAGAGGTCACGGAACTCTCTGGTCGAGGGGTGGGGCTGGATGTGGTTCGCACCAATCTGCGGCAGGTACGGGGGACTGTCAAAGTAGATTCACGACCGGGCAAAGGCACTAGCTTTATCCTGAAGCTACCACTCATGCTATCGATCAGCGATGCCTTAATGGTTAAGGCAGATCGCAATACGGTAGCAATCCCTTTAGACGCCGTAGAGGAGATTCTCCACATTCAAGGGCATCAGATTCAAATGGCTGGGACGCAGACCATGTTGTGGTGGCGAGAAGAATTCATCCGCTTGGTGCGTTTGCAAGAATTACTCCACTATAGTGTCCCCCATCCCGACGGCCCCTCTCCCGACCCAATTGCCCAAGACTATATCCCGGTAATGGTTTTAGCTTCCAGTGAAGGTGTTCTCGCTGTAGTCGTGGAACGTCTCATCGGTCAACAAGAAGTCGTGGTAAAAGCCCTTCCGCTTCCCCTCTCAAAGCCTCGCGGGATCGTTGGTTGCACGATTATGGGAGATGGTCAGGTCGTGACGATTTTAGATGTGGACGATCTCATCGGGCAATTTTATACTCAAAGCGGCACCACAATTTCAGTTGATAATAAATCAGATTTAGGGACACGACATAGCACGCCACTCCTTGCCCCGACAGGAAGTTCTCAACCCCAAATTTTGGTTGTCGATGACTCCTACACGATCCGACAGTTACTCTCCCTGACGCTAATTCGCGCCCGTTACCGAGTCGCGCAAGCCAAAGATGGTCAAGACGCTTTATCTAAATTAGAGGAAGGCTTAAATTGCGATTTAATCATTGCCGATATAGAAATGCCCCGGATGGACGGATTTGAACTGTTGCGAAATCTGAAATCTCAACCTCAATTTGCCTCAATTCCCGTTGCCATGTTGACTTCCCGGAGTGGGTTCAAACATCGCCAGATGGCATTAGAGTTAGGAGCGATTCAATACTTTACTAAACCCTACAACGAGGTTCAGTTATTAGAAGCGATCGCTAAATTAATTAAACATTAAAGAACTTATGAATCGCCGATTCCGGACTAAAGCCCTCGTCTCAACTCGGATTGCCAAGCGGAAACTGGTTTCGTTTCAGATGGGAAACGAACAGTACGCGATCGCAATTGGCCGAGTTCAGCGCGTTCTCAAAGCATTTACACCCCATGCTGCCCTAACCAATGATCGCCGGTTAATGGAATACGAACAGGAAGCAATCGCGCTTATCGATCTATCGGCGCTATTTCTAAAATCCCACGAAACAGACTACCACTATCTAATTGTTTGCACCATCAAGCAAAAAGAAAAATTAGGCATTCCCGTCTCTGAAATGCCTAAAATATTAGAAGTATCAGAAGAAAAATTTGAGAAAATTCCAGCTTTTTATCAACCCGAAGATTTACCCGTCGCTATTGAACAAATTATCCACGCACCTGAGGGTGGTCTCGTATTCTATCTCAATTTAGATCGCCTATAAGTAGGCAGAATTAAGTAGTTTTAGATGGATAAGCGATAGCGTAAACTATGCAGACATTAGGTTTTCTCGCCTTTTAAATTACTGTCTAAATAGCAATCCTAATTCATTTATTAAGTCTTGGATCTCTGCGCTTACTTTTCCCTGACGCTCTATATAGCGCTAACGTGCATGGCTGATGAAAATCAAGTTCCTGGCTAATCGCAAAATTCAGGTTTATCCAACTCAAATTTAATTTTCCCAGTCCGTTAAAACGGGCTTGAGCGATTAGCCAGGAACTTAAGTTCCTGGCGGGATAAAAGCGTAGCGAGACTAACTTACAGCCCAGACATTACTTCTCTCGCTGCTGCCAAAGTGCGGTCAATATCTTCATCTGTGTGCGCCAGAGAAGTAAATCCAGCCTCAAACTGAGAAGGTGCCAGATACACACCCCGCTCTAACATTCCGCGATGGAAGCGGCTAAACTTGTTCGAGTCAGACTTTTTAGCATCTTCGTAGTTATGGACTGGCCCTTGAGTGAAGAACAAGCCAAACATCGCGCTGATGCTACCGCCGCAAGCCGCATGACCTGTTTCCTTAGCAATTTGCAGCAAGCCATCACTGAGCTTCTTTGTCATCTTGTCTAACTGCTCGTAGCTGCCTGGTTTTCGCAGCAATTCCAGCGTTTTGATTCCGGCAGTCATCGCCAGAGGATTCCCCGAAAGCGTCCCGGCTTGATACACTGGCCCGGCTGGAGCAATCATCGACATAATATCGCGGCGTCCACCGTAAGCACCCACCGGCAAGCCACCGCCGATTACTTTACCCAGCGTTGTCAAGTCAGGGGTAATCCCAAATCTCTCCTGTGCCCCACCGTAGGCAATCCGGAAGCCGGTCATGACTTCGTCAAATACGAGTAACGCGCCATTTTCTTGCGTAATCATTCGCAAGCCTTCCAGGAAACCCGCGTCCGGCGTAATAAAGCCAGCATTGCCCACCACTGGCTCTAGAATCACCCCAGCAATCTGATCGGGGTTTGCGTCAAATAAAGCTTTGACGGCTTCCAGGTCATTGTAGGGGGCAGTGAGCGTGTTGCTGGTTGTCGTCTTGGGAACGCCTGGAGAATCCGGCAAGCCGAGGGTAGCGACGCCGGAGCCAGCTTTCACCAGGAACATATCGGCGTGACCGTGATAGCAGCCTTCAAATTTAATTAACTTGTCGCGTCCGGTGAAAGCTCGCATCAGGCGCAGAACTGCCATGCACGCCTCGGTTCCGGAGTTGACAAAGCGCACCATTTCAATGCTGGGTACGGCGTCAATCACCATCTCTGCCAGCACATTTTCCAACACGGAGGGGGCACCAAAGCTGGTGCCTTTTTCCAGGGCTTCGTGCAAGGCACTAATCACTTCTGGATGGGCATGACCGCAAATCGCGGGTCCCCAGGTGCCAACGTAGTCGATATATTGGTTGCCATCGACATCCCAGATATAGGCACCTTTGACGTGGTCAAAGACGATGGGTTGTCCTCCCACCGATTTAAACGCCCGGACTGGTGAACTGACACCTCCTGGCATCAAATGTTGAGCAGCGGCGAATATTTCTTCTGACTTGGTGGTTTTCAAATTTGTAGAAGTAATCAATGTTATCTCCTCGTTTTGATGATAAAATCTCTGCCTCAAGATAGGCGGAAGCTGCGATCGCAGAGATTACGCTGTTCAATTATCCTACTGAGGGTAATGCCAATCATGTCCTACCAAACGAATCAGAATTTACCTGTGAGTGTTTGCTCTTGTTTCTGGAAGGCAGCCTAGGAGTTCCGATCGGGTAGCATTCAACTTGGTAGTTCGATTCAGCGATTCAGTTCGACGGTTCAATGGTAGCTTCGATGGTAGACAGAGGACTTCAAGGCTCACAAGGTTCTCATTTACGCTGTCAGAAGTCAATCAGCCAGCCTGGTTAGCCAGCTTAAATAGCATCTTTGGCAAATGCCTGGAACTGCTTCTTGCAACCTCTTATTCACTTTAGCGAACAACCCGGAAGAATATCTGAGGCATCTAGAACGGGTGCTGAGCAGTTGGTGGTGAGGAGTGATATCTTGTACAAGTGAGTCATTTGTACTGAAAATGCCAGCTGCTGAACCCTCTGCTTTAAGCCAATCCATCCCTGTCGATCGAATCCGCTACAACGAGCAGGGACTGGTGCCAGCGATCGCGCAAGATTATCTGGATGGTACGGTCTTGATGATGGCTTGGATGAATCGGGAGTCGTTACAGAAAACGCTGGAAACGGGACAAGCTTGGTATTGGAGCCGTTCTCGTGGGGAGTTGTGGCATAAAGGGGCGACTTCGGGGCATTTACAAAATGTGCGAAGTCTCCGTTATGACTGCGATAGCGATGCGCTGCTGGTTACTGTGGAACAGGTGGGAGAAATTGCCTGTCACACCGGAGAACGCAGCTGTTTTCATCAAGTAGATGGGGAAAAAGCGCCGCCTCCCGCAGATACCTTGTCGGATTTGTTTGCGACGATTTGCGATCGCCGCGACAACCCCAGCGAAAGTTCTTACACCAGCAAGCTATTTGCCGGTGGAGATAACAAGATTTTGAAAAAAGTTGGCGAAGAGTCTGCGGAAGTGGTGATGGCTTGCAAGGATGACGACAAGGACGCGATCGCGGGTGAGGTGGCTGATTTGTTCTATCACACCCTGGTTGCTTTAGCTCACCATCGCGTCGATGTCAGAGACGTTTATCGCAAGTTGCAAGAAAGACGGCGATAAAGCATTTTAAACGCTCTCGGTACCCAGAGTCTTGGCGTTACTTTACGTTACCCTCTGCGTTCTTTGCGTTTAAAATCTGGTTGAGGTATTGCAAAATGGCAATAGTGATGGCTACGCTGAATGCGAAGCCTAGCCACAAACCATGCGCTACCACTGGCGGTTGATCTAATGCCCAGCCACCCACTGTAGGGCCAATGAAATAGCCGATTGCCCAACAAAGAGAATTGATTGAAAAATAGACGCCACGCTGAGATTCGGGGGCTAAGACTGTAATGAGAGAAGATGCTGAGGGAGTGTAGGAGACGAGGGCGATCGCAAACACTCCCATTGCTAAAATTGCCCACACTAACTGACTTGATGCCGCGACTCCTGTAAACCAAATTAAGCTAAATCCTAATCCCCAAAATAGGGCGGAAATGCACAAGGCGTAGGGATGGCTCAAGCGTTTAAATATTCTGACAACTGGCAGCTGTAAGAGAATGGCTAAGACAAGGTGCCAGGTAAATAAAGCACTAATGGTTGTGGGGGAAAATCCTTTTCCAGATTCTTCTATACGCAAGAAATTGCTGAAGTACAGGGGCATTGTACTTTGGGTTTGCGAGATATAGGTGGTGAAGATGATGTTCACTAAGCAAAAAATCAACAGACTGCGATCGCGCAGTGCCGTTGCCCAACTGCTAAATGCTTGTTGTTGGCGTTCTCCTGGTTTGTAAGTTTCTGCGATCGCTGCATAGACGACCCCAAAGAACACCACAAATGAAATCGCATCAAGCACAAATAGCTCTCGATAAGCCCCCGTCGTGCCAATTAATACACCTCCCAATACAATTCCGATGCCCATCCCCAAATTGTCTGCGAGTCGCGTTAGGGCATAAGCTTCATTGCGCTGCTCTCCCTGTGTCAAATCTGCTACTACAGCTTCTGTGGCAGGCCAATATAAACCGATGCCCATGCCCATGAGCAAGTTACCAACCACGAAAATGTGAAAATTGTTGCTAATCGCCAAGACTAGGGAAGCAACTGCCGAAACCGCTGCTGAGAGTAACAGGGTGCGTCTGCGTCCCCAAAACTGCGAATCTGCAAACGAACCGCCCAAAATACGCCCAACTACGCCAGAAATGGAGGCGCTGCCTAAGCCAATCCCGACTTGCGTAGCGGAGAGTCCCACTTGATTGACAAAAAAAATCGGGGCGTAAAACAAAGTAAACCCAGTGCCAATCCCGGATAAGAATCGACCAGCGGCAAGAATCCAAACTTGGGAATTTAGCTGAGGCAACCAGGACGTGGCTTTGCGGAAAAATGTCATGGGGGAGAGGAATTAGAGGGATTTCTGAAGGCAATTCTGCGGGTGAACGGACTTGTCGCGTATCCACTTCAATACAGAATTGCTTGAATTGAGCAGAATCGGTTTTTCTCAGGTGATAAAGAAAGATAGTGAAAGCAAAAACGCGATCGCGCGATTCCTCTCAAGCTTTCGGTTCAAGCTTTCGGTGCGATCGCTCATAGCTCTAACCTCAGATAGAGACCACCCTAGCTTCTTATCGTTACATTTAGTTACATAAGCTAAACATTGCTTAACAAACGTAGCGATAAACCCGGAGTTCCCACCATGCAAGAGACACAGAAAGTAACCACTCCCGTCATGGACGATCGTAACGCTTGGAGATACGGCTTCACTCCTCAAGCAGAAATTTGGAACGGGCGTCTAGCGATGATTGGCTTTTTAGCCGCTGCGCTGATTGAAATCTTCTCAGGTCAAGGCTTCCTGCACTTCTGGGGTCTGATCTAGAATTAATTCCCTCCCATTCTCGTCATCATGTCACCTCAAGTAATCCGCCTGGGAGTTATCAAAACGCTCCCAGGTTTTTTTATCTTCAATTGTCGCTAAGGAGTGATGGGAAGCGATCGCTCTCTATCCCCCTAATGAACTCCCATATAGGAAAATAATCCAGTAGCCAAATCCCAAGCAATGAGCAACGTGAAGCCATTTCTCTTCTTGACCGATTTAGACAATACCTTAGTAGGCGATGACGAGGCTCTAGAAGAACTCAAGCGCCACCTGAGCCAGCATCGGCAACAATACGGGACAAAGATTGTTTATGTAACAGGTCGTTCCCCCGTCCTCTACCAAGAACTGAAGACCGAACAGGAGCTATTAGAACCCGATGTCCTCGTTCTTTCTGTCGGGACGGAAATTTACCGAGATGGCAGCGATACACCAGATCCAGCTTGGGTAGAGCAACTTTCTCACAACTGGGATCGCGATTTGATCGTCGCCACAACCGCTCATTTTTCTGACCTCGTTCCCCAACCGCCATCCGAACAACGCCCTTTTAAAGTTAGCTACTTCCTCGCCGAAGAAGCCGCCGTTGAAGTTCTCCCTCAGCTAGAAGATTTGTTGGAAGAACGCAAGCTAGATGTCAAGTTGGTCTATAGCAGTGGCAAAGACTTGGACATCCTACCTCGCGGTGGCAATAAAGGAACTGCAACCACGTTTCTGCGACAGCAATTTCAGATGCCTCCCGAACAAACCGTTGTTTGTGGTGATTCTGGCAACGATGTAGCTTTCTTTCAGTCCGGTGAGGAACGGGGAATCATTGTCGGGAATGCCCAGCCAGAACTACTAAAGTGGCATTACGCCAATCCTTCGATTAATCGCTATTTAGCAAAAGCGGATTGCGCTGGAGGTATTCTAGAAGGTCTGAAGCATTTCGGCTTTTTAGAATGAACTTATCCTACATCCTCAACATCTTTGCATGATCGGCTATCTCAAAGGGACGGTAGCTGGCATCCAGAAAAGCACCGCCAATCGCGTCATCCTGATTCTGGAAGTTAATCAGATTGGGTACGAACTGCATATCCCGCCGCGCCTGGAGGCTGAGCTACCGGCGGCGGGAGAAATGGTGCAAGTTTTTACACACCAACAAGTTCGAGAAGATCAAGTCCTCCTATATGGCTTTAGCTCCGCTGCGGAGCGGGATTTATTTCGCGCCCTCGTCAGCGTCAGCGGGATTGGTGCCAGAGGCGCGATCGCCCTCTTAGACACCTTAGGGCTATCAGATTTAGTTCAAGCAATCGTTACAGGCAACACTCGCACCTTAGCGAAAACTCCTGGCATTGGTAGCAAAACCGCCGAACGTCTGGCGCTGGAACTGAAAACTAAACTGGCAGAATGGCGTCACTCGGCAGGGGTGACTAGCACGACTACTGGCCCTTCCGCCGCGATTTTAGAAGATGTGGAGATGACGCTACTGGCTTTGGGATATAGCAATAGTGAAGTATCGCAGGCGATCGCAGTTGTCAGACAAGATGCCCTGTTAGCGAAAAGCACGAATGCAGAAGATTGGATTCGAGGTGCGATCGCTTGGTTGAGTCATTGACCTCCTCCCAGCACTCTCGTTGGAGTCCCGATTTAACTCAGGTTTCTAAATTCACAATCGAAATTCCTACCTGTAAGGAATCGGCACTTCAACTTAAACAGATCAGAGCCAACCTTTAATTTCTACATCAGTGAGCGATCGCTCTAACTTGACATATTCACTTTTGGTCGCTTGTAGAATATGTTTCATCATCACCGGCTCTCCGGCATTGGCTGCTAGAAAAGCGGCATTCAAGGAAATATTGCGGATATTTCCTCCCGCTACATTCAGCTTTGCTAGCTTGCTCATATCTAGCCCTTCAGTCGGGGTCTTTTTGGGGAAGATACGCTGCCAAATTTCCGCCCGTTGGCTGGCATCGGGGAAGGGAAACTGCACAATAAATCGGATGCGGCGTAGGAAAGCTTGGTCTAATGAACCTTTCAAGTTAGTCGTCAAAATCGCCAAACCCTGATAAGCTTCCATGCGCTGTAGCAAATAGCTAACTTCGACATTAGCGTGGCGGTCGTGGCTATCTTTCACCTCAGTGCGTTTCCCAAATAAAGCGTCAGCTTCATCGAATAGCAAAATAGCACCGCCTGCTTCAGCAGTATCAAATATCCGCCGCAAGTTCTTTTCGGTTTCTCCAATATATTTACTAACGACTGCACTCAAGTCGATGCGATACAGGTCTAACCGCAATTCCTTCGCCAGTACATCTGCTGCCATTGTTTTACCTGTACCGGAAGCGCCTGCAAATAAGGCGCTGATACCTAAACCCCGATTGCTCTTACCAGCAAATCCCCAGACTTCGTAAACTTTAGCGCGTTGCCGAAGATGAGCGGAGATATCACGCAGAATCTGGCGTTGTGCTTCTGGCAGCACCAAGTCGTCCCAAGTAGAAGTTGAATCAATGCGTTGAGCTAAATCATCTAAGCGTGGACGTGCTTGGACGCGACAGAAATCCCATAACTGATTTTGAATTGGAGAATCTACTTCAATTTCTAATTTTTCACTTTTAATTTTTAATTGTTCGCAGGCAGATTGAATGGCGGGACTGCTGAGATTGAATTGAGAGACTAGCTCCTCTACGTGTCCGTTTAGTTCAGCAGCGACTGAGCCTAGATTAGTTTTCCAGATAGCAAGTTGTTCGCTGCGGGTAAGTTTGGGAACGTCGAAGGCAATGAGGGGGCGTTGTGGTGAATGCAGCCGTTCTTCTGTAGTAATCATTAGTGGGGTGGTGGTGTCTTGAATGAGCTGCAAAATTGAGGTTGCTCGGACTGAATCGCCTGCATTGAAGCGATCGCAATCTAGCAACAGAACACTACCTGTCAAGGCGACTTCGCGTTCCCAGCGTCGGAGTAGCTGAATCAGGTCGTCGGGATCGGTTGGTAAGCGATGGGCGGATATGAGTTTTAAGGGATGCCCCATAAGGGCGCAGGCAGCGACAGCGATTGCCCATTTGTCGCCTACGTCTAAACCACACAGTTGCGGGATAGAGAAAGTAGAAGAATTTCCCGCTTCAGACAAGATAGCTGCTAGCCTGTCTGCTAACTGCTGGTGGGACGGTTGTAGGGGTGTATTGCAATACGCTTCTACAGGCAAGGGCTGAATTAGACTCATCAGGCGATCGTCCTGATACGGTTCGCCAAAGAGATAGTGCAGCACGCTCTCATCAATCTGCAAAGAACAGAAGGTAATGACTTGACCTGTACCGACTTGCAGTAATTGCCAGTGACGCAGAGGTGCTTGGGGGGTAAAAGCACTCCAATGACTTTGGGGAAACACTTCCAAAGCTAAACCAAAGGTCGGATAAGCCATTTCCCGATTTCCTTGAGCGTTAGCGCACAGGGCTGAGAAATTAGGAAAAATTGCCATACCGAGGCACAACAGCATAATATTGCGCTCGAAGGGAGACAGGTTGAAGGTAGTGCAGAGTTGCTCTAATGCTGGGGGGGTTGACATAGAGGCAGCGATCGCATCTAAATTCAATTGCTCGTCCGCAACTGCTTCAACGGCTCGATTCTGCTGGCGATCGATGTACTGCTCTAATTTCCGATGCACTCCCGCTACTGCGGTCATCAGATAGTGGGAATTGCTTTTATACCAGCGGTCGGTGGTTGTGATATTCATTAGTTTTCTGACTTCAAACCGCCATGAGGAAATTACGGATTTATCCTCTAGAACTAAACGCCTTCAAATTTCTCTGGATTGATGAATATATTTAGTGGCAAATTCAAATCGTAAAGTTAAGTATTTAAGCTTAAAAAATTATTAATTTATTTTGTAGCAAATTCGGTTATTCTAAGCCCCTTTTCATGACAGCCCGCGTAGGCAAGCTTTGTTTGTGTGGTTCCGCTCGTTTTCATAACAGCCTGCGTAGGCAGGCTTTGTTTGTATAGCGCGACTTTAGTCGTTTGGCTAAAGTTTCGGGATAAAGGAAAAAGGCTTTTAGAACCAGCTTGGCTATCAAAGCACAACAGCAAATTTACGATTTTTATTTTTTCATACTTCTCAGTAATTCTCCGGGAAAGATGGAAAGAAACTGTAACTATTAGGTCTCTAATGCTCGATGTATCCCTGCCACTGCGGTCATCAGATAGTGAGGGTTGGCTTTGTGCCAGTTAGAAGTGGCTGCTATATCCATTGATTTTTCCACCTTTACCCGAAATCGCCTAATTTACAGATTTTATCTATCTAGAGGAGTATCTATTTTATTAAAATTTATTCCCATGCGTCCTTGACGATTTAAGCAAAGATATGATCTAAAGGCTTAAAAATTTCCCACGCTGGCACGAGAGGCTCAATATGACCTACAAAAGAGTGCAAAAATCTTCCTCTTGGACTCCGCAAACCCAGGCGAAAGCCTCTCGCTTTGCCCCACCTCCAATGACCGTGCAGGCAAAACAACCTGTTGACGAGCATCAGTCAGAGTCGCAAATGCCCAGCTACACGCCCCTGCCAGCAGACTACGTTCATCCTCTGATGAGAAGTTTGAATTCGGCTGAGCCAATGCAGGAGCGGGCAGAAGCACTACAATCTGAGTCTGAGTCCACTGTTGAAGACAATATCCAGATGTCAGCCGAGGCGGAGGCTATCCAGCGCCAGCAAGAGTTGGAAGACGAAGGCGAGGAAAAACTGTCGGTTCAGGCGAAGCTTACGATAGGGCAGCCAGGAGATAAATACGAGCAGGAAGCTGACCAGATGGCAGCGCAGGTAGTGCAGCAGATAAATGCGCCCTCTCCTCAGTCGTCAGGTCAGAGTAACCCAGTCCAGCGGCAAGAGATGCCTCCTGAGGAAGACGAACTTCAGATGAAGCCAATGGTGCAGCGTCTGCAAGCCAGCGGAGGAACGGTTACGCAAGATGTGGAAGCCTCAATTCAAGGGGCGCGGGGTAGCGGACAGCCACTGGCAGATAGCATCCGTGTACCGATGGAAGGGGCGTTTGGGGCTGATTTTAGTAGCGTTAAAGTCCACACCGATTCTCAATCTGACCAGCTCAACCAATCAATTCAGGCGAAAGCTTTTACCACAGGACAAGATATCTTCTTTCGTCAGGGAGCTTACGAACCTGGAAATCGGGAGGGACAAGAGTTAATTGCCCACGAGTTAACTCATGTGGTACAGCAGAGTGGCGGTACGCTATCCGGAGCAGTACAAGGTAGGTTAATTCAGCGCACGCCGGATGACCTTTGGAACGCGGTGAATAGCGAGCAGGACGTTGACACTATTAGTCAGGAAAAAGCCAAACAAATATTAAAGAATGATTTCTACTCAAACTGGTTTCTTGTGAGAGATTACTTGGTAGAGGGTAAATGGAAAGGCAAGGAGCAAGCAGAGATTGAGAGAAAGCAGCCTTGGTTCAAAAAGCTAATGCGAGAGAGTTTCATCAAACTGCGCCAGAAGGAAACTGACGAGCTTCTGACATATATACGAGATAATGAACTCACAACTGGTGAATTCAAGAACTTAGGAGAGGACGATCGACTGAAGTGGGGTAGCGCAGGCAGCCAAACACTAACTTCAGACATTGATGTCAATCTCAAAGGTGCAGGCTCAATCGCAGCCGTCACGCTGTTCAATCAACTGTTCAAGACAAAACTTCAATGGCCTAATGAACCTGGCACAGTCTTTGATGTCAACGTCTATGCTCAAGACTTCATGGAAAAGAAGCCATTCACGCTTGATAAGAACGAAAACGAGAATACCGCAAAAATTATTCCGCAACAGGAAGTCGAGCTAAAAGGTGATGTCTTTACTAAGTTTGCTGCCGATCAAGATATGTGGTCGATCTTAAAGATGCGAATCCACATGACCCAAGGAGAATGGGAACAATATCAAACCTCTATTGTAGGAGATACCTTAAAGCCATACGACGAAGGCGCTCAGTACCAAGAAGGGATGGACATAGAAACATACCATAAGCAACAGAAACTCCGCACACGATTTGCAGAAGCTGAAGGTTACTACAACGAGTATCAGTGTTTACTTCAGGAGAAGATTCTCCAAATAAACACCAGCACTGATGAGGTTTATGTCACCCTGCGGAAGAATCTCGAAGCTGGTAAACAGTATCTCTCCAAGCATCAAGCTGCTGATACGAAGAAGATGGCAGCAGCTAACCTAATTTACCAGGAACAACTGGATGAAGTTGCAGCAATTCGTCTGTATTTGCAAGACCTTAAAAATTCTAGCAAAAGCAAAAATACTATAGGTCTTCAGAAAGAAATTGATCAATACTCCGTACGTCTTAAAACAGCACTCTCACACTCGATTGTTTATGCCAATGAAGCCTATTTTACTCAGGGTGCAGTTCACTTCTCCGTAATTGGTCAGCAGATTGGCAACAGCATTAAAAAAGATAAAAAATTTGATAAGGTCGAACTTCAATTATCTGACGAAGAATATCTCCACTCCTTCCGAGAACAAGTAGGAGACACGCTTAAGGTATTGCACGAGTACAGTGAAGCAGAAATTTGGAAAGCTGCATATAAAGCTGGTAAATATATAGACCGTATGCTCAAATCTGCTGCTCCTTTAGTAGGTTCGTCTCAAGTGGCACGGTTTAATGATTTGTCAGAGGTAGGTAGCATCGCGATCGCGCTCAAGGATGAAGGCGCAAATAGTGAAACGCAACAGAGTAGGCTCAATCCGGTTGCTGGAGTAATGGCAGATAGCGTATCCGGTTTCCGCAATCTGATCCTTCAGTTTGGGGTAGATGTTGAAAAAACCTATCAAAATAACCAGGAAGCGAAAAAAGCAGCCGAGAAGAGTAAAGTCGAGGAACAACCTAATCTTGATGAAATTCAACGACCAAAAGCAGATAGCAATAATTCTGTAGGGGCGGAAATGCAACAAAATATTGAACAAGCAGAAGACAAATTTGCTGGTTTGGTCGAACTAGCTCGTCAGATGTGGGGGATTTAATGGCTAGTCTTTTCACTGCAATTGTCTTGCGCGATGTGCCGAAGTTGTCTGCTCAGATTGACTTATTTAAATATCCGCTTAAAGGAGGTTTTCGGGGGTTTTCTTTGGTTCCGCCTGGAGTTCATTATGTAAGCGTTCAGGCTGAGGCAACACATCCAGGATTTTGGTGCTATCTGCATCCAGATGAGGTAGTTGTTAAAGTTTTTGACTATACTTTACAACAGTTTGTGGATGACAATTCCGAATCTGTCGCTACCTATCAACAATTAGCCATCAACGGTTCTATGGGAACAGCACTCTTTCCTTATCCCCAAGAACAGTGGGAAAAGTGGAGGAAATTGACCCAATATATTAATTCCAGCGATTTTCCGCCGCAACTTCATCAAGAGATAGTTAGCGAACCACCAGTCAATCTGCCAATAGCAGAATTATCTGATTGGATGGAAAAACATCACAAGTCTCGCTTTGAACTAGCTCTATTTGATACCCATAAAGGTGATAAAGAAGCGTTTTTGGGAGAACTTCAGTTTTCTTTTGTGCGCTGGTTGGTTACTTCTGAAAATGATGGGGATGCAGAAGCTTTTAACCGCTGGCAGCACTTACTTTTATCCATCTATAATGCAGGTGAAAGAATAATCTCTCAAAATTCTAATTGTTTTGTGGCTGTAATCGATACCCTGATAGCACAGTTTGAATGCTTGCCCGATAGTATGTTTGAACCAAATAGCTTTGTTAACCACGATGCTAGTTATCTGGTTGAAGATATGCTGGATACGGATATCGAGGAATTGGGGGCGAAAGGTCGAGAATTTGCTGCTTATTTGGAAAAACGGAGGACGAATGGGTAGCATGGCATTCTATCAAGAGATAGCCAGCACCAAGGCGATCGCAAACTCGGCAGATTAATTAGATAGACGAACTTTATGCCTCAATGAGCGAAATTTCCTCAGAACTGCTTTAGGATGCGATCGCGCTAACGAAAACACAAATACAGGAAATGCGATCGCGTTTCTAAAATAAGTCTGCGTAAAATGGTACAACCTCGCCTTACTGCTCCTCTAGTCGTAGCGAGATGGGTTGGGTAAACTCTAAACATAATATAGAAAACTAGAGTTTCCATTTTCTTCTGCCATGAAACCTGTCTGGAATTCCCTGGCTTTTGCGCTTGTGCTATTGTCCGCTTCCCCCACAGCAGTGCTAGCGGAACCGACATCGCCTCCTACGGTGATTGTGACTCCAGTTCCCAAGAAAACTGAAACCCCAACGCCTCAACCAGAGGATACCAACACGCAAAAGGATTCACCTCCGGCGGTAATCGTTACTCCAGTTCCGACAACGCCAAAGACGGAAGAAACCAGCACCCCCGAAGTCAAACCCTCTGCTGAGGAAACAAAACCAGAACCCAGTCCGGAAGCAAGTGAAAAGCCGGAAACAAAACCAGAATCCGATACAGACGAAAAAGCTGAGGAGGAGAAACTAACTCCAGAAGAAATTGCTCAGCAAGAGAAAATAATTGAAGCGGATAAGCTTTATCTGGGGGGACAATTTGCTGCGGCTGAAAAGCTTTACCGGGAGGCAAAAGTTCCTTTTGCTAATGCAACCGAGAAAACTGAGCGAAAAGAAGCCATTACTGACGCGGATAAGTTAGCACCAGCGGGGAGAGTTTATTGGCGCGAGGCTCAAGCGGGTATACAACAAAAACTGGAAAGCAAAATTTTTGTGCCGCTGCAATTTTTAGTAGAGCAGTATCCTGAATTTATTCCCGGTCCGGTAGAGTATGCAAAAGCGCTGCGGGATTACAATCAGGTAGAAAAATCTTTACAAGTTTTGGAACGGGCAAGCACTCTTTATCCCGCCGAACCGATGTTGCTCAAAGCAAAAATTGCAGCATACGGTCAAAATAAAAAATGGTTGGAAGCTTCGCTGTCAGCACGTCAATTTGCGTTGCTTAACCCGAATCATCCAGAAGCGGCGGAGTTTGCAACGCTAGCGGAAGAGAATCTAAAACGTTATCAATCGCATTTACGCGCCGAATTGAGAGGAAATGCGATCGCTAATGTAATTACGGGTGCTTTAAGCTATGCCTTCACTGGCAGTTTGTTCGGCCCTCTGACTGCCGTTGAAAGCGCCGCACTGATGCTGCGGGGAGAATCTGCGATTGGTCGATCGGTGGCAAAACAAGCCAAACGCGAACTGCCACTGGTTGAAGATGAAGAGGTGTTGAATTACGTTCGGGAGATAGGAAATAAATTAGCAACGGTAGCGGGACGCCAGGATTTTGAGTATGAATTTTTTGTGGTTCTAGATGACGATCTCAATGCTTTTGCGCTACCAGGAGGCAAGGTTTTTGTCAATGCGGGTGCGATCGCGCGCACCCATTCGGAGGCAGAATTAGCTGGTTTATTAGCCCATGAATTATCTCATGCCGTCCTATCTCATGGGTTTCAATTAGTCACACAGGGAAATCTTACGGCTAGTGTGACCGGATTTATTCCTTATGCTGGAAATACCGTCACCAATCTGATTGTTTTTGACTACAGCCGCGACATGGAACGTCAGGCGGATATTCTCGGAACTCGTATTCTCAGTGCTACCGGCTATGCGGCGGATGGGATGCGGAATCTGATGGTGACGCTAAGCAAGCAAGATCGCGATCGCCCGATCTTCAGTTGGCTTTCCACGCACCCGATCACCGATGAGCGGACTCGGTATTTAGAAAGTTTAATTCAGAGTAACGGCTACAACCGCTATGCCTATGAAGGAGTAGCGCGACACAACGAAATTAAGGCAAAAGTGAAGAAAATTCTCGACGAGGCAAAGAAGAAGGAAAAAGAACGCAAACGAAAGCGCGATCGCAATTAGCAATTCAGCGAGTGGACACGATCAACCTAAACATCTGATGTAGCTTAGATTCAGGAACGAAACCCAACATTGACAACGCTTTGATGGGGTACTATCCCTAGAAGGATAAAGCCTTATGGCATGAACGCGCCTCCGCATCTGCTCGATCTATCCGACAAATACGAGATCCATCTACTTAGCCATTAAGCCATGCAAAGAGTATTAGAACCCGAAGTCATGGACAGTTTGGAAGAAGCTGTTGAATATGACTCGATGGACTTTACAGAAATAAATGGGGCATTTGCTCAACGGGCAATTGAGATAGGAGCAACAAATGCAACTGTTCTAGATGCCGGAACCGGAACCGCTCGAATTCCTATCTTAATTGCACAGCAACGCCCTGAATGGCAAATTCTCGGAATCGATATGGCAGAATCAATGCTGCAACTTGGTAGAGAAAATGTAGAAAAAGCTGGGTTGCAAAAACAAATCATTCTGGAATTTGTTGATGCCAAGAAGTTACCTTATCAAGACGGAGAATTTGATATGGTAATTTCCAATAGCCTGTTTCACCACCTACCCAATCCACTGCCATTCTTGCAAGAAGTGAAACGAGTGGTAAAGCCGCAGGGTGCTATTCTCATCCGAGATTTAATTCGTCCTCCAAGCGAGGAAATAATGAATAATTTGGTGGAAAGTATCGGTACAAATTACAACAAACATCAAAAGATGTTATTTCACGACTCTCTCCACGCTGCGTTTACCTTGGATGAAGTGCAGGACTTCTTGCAACAAGCTGGTTTGGAGGGTGTTACAGTTTATCGATCGAGCGATCGCCATTGGACAGCGGAACGAGCCTGGGTTAATCCCTCTTAAATCCGCTTGAATCGCCCTTATCTTTCCTGAGCCTCATTCTCATCCTCTCTTTGCTCAGAGCGGTGTTGCAGGTGGAGTGAGGTTCTTTAGTAACAAGAGTTAGAAGAGGTTAAAGCAATCGTGAAAGTAGGATTTTTCGGAACTGGGTTGATGGGACAGCCGATGGCTAAAAGGCTCTTAGAAGCTAAAGTTCCAGTGGTTGCATACAATCGCACTCAGTCGAAATTAGCACCTTTGCAGGATGCTGGCGCTAAAATTGCCGACTCTCCACAAGAGGCAATTCGCGAGTCTGAGTGCGTGATTTTGATGCTGACAAACGCTATAGCAATTGATGAGATTTTGTTGTCTGAGGCTTCCCGACTAGAGTTAAAAGGGCGTACAGTCATTCAAATGGGAACGATCTCACCCACAGAAAGTAAAGGGATCGCTTCCCAAATTGTTGCAGCGGGTGCAGAGTATATTGAAGCACCCGTGTTGGGCAGTATTTCGGAAGCAGAAGCCGGTAAATTAATTGTCATGGTAGGTGCTTCCGATGAGCAATTTCAACAGTGGTCGGATTTTCTAAAACATTTTAGCTCTGAACCTCTACATATTGGCTCAGTCGGTGCTGCCGCTGCTGTCAAATTAGCATTAAATCAATTAATCGCTTCCCTTACCAGTGCTTTTGCCCTTAGTTTAGGTTTTGTTCAACGTCAAGGTGCCGACGTTGAGCTGTTTATGCAAATCTTACGGCAAAGCGCCCTTTTTGCTCCCACTTTTGATAAGAAATTGCAGCGGATGTTAGATAGGAATTATGAAAATCCCAATTTCCCAACTAAACATCTGCTCAAAGATACTAACTTATTTCTCAATGAAGCTAAGTTAAATGGCTTGAATGTCAGCAGTTTGGAAGGTATTCGCCAAATTTTAGAAATGGCACAGGACATGGGTTTAGCGGATGAGGATTATTCGGCGCTATTTTCTGCGATTAATCCTGAAGATGAATGAGTGTTTTAACGCAAAGCTACGCTAAGCTAAGCGCAAAGGTTCGCGAAGATTCTTAGCGTACTTCTACGTTCATAATTTTTTAGTAAAAACGGAATAAACTAGGCAAGCAATAATATTTTCTGAATAAAAAATTAACCAAGCCTTAATCAAAGCTTTGCCGAAGGTTGATGAACGCCAATTAAGCTGTTCAACGCATAAACGCGGAGAACACCATGTCTTTATCACGGCGGCAATTCTTCACCCTGGCAGGCGCGAGTGCTGCGGGTGCTGTATTAATGTCCCCTCTAGAAGCGCTCTATACCAAAGCAGCCAGGGGTCAATTAGTGAGTGGGGGAGGTTATGGCCCGCTGATTCCAGATCCCAATGGTTTATTGGATTTACCACGCGGATTTCAATATCGCGCTATTTCTCGGACTGGAGACATGATGAACGATGGCAATCCAGTACCGGGTGGTCACGATGGGATGGGTGCTTTTCCCGGTCCTAATAACACAACTATCTTAATTCGCAATCACGAATTAAGCCCGAATTCTACCACGCAAGTTGTCGGACTCAAATACGATAATCTCTGTAAAGGTGGCACAACAACTCTAATTGTAGGGGCGAATCGCCAAATACAAAGTCATTTTGCTTCCCTAGCAGGAACCTACCGCAACTGTGCAGGTGGCACGACTCCTTGGGGTTCGTGGATTAGCTCTGAAGAAAATACATCAACTCCCGCTACAAACGATCCAGTTAATATTACGGGAAATGTCAACCAACGTCACGGTTATAACTTTGAAGTTCCGGCGAATGCAAAAACAACTGTGACTCCCGTGCCTTTAAAAGCAATGGGGCGTTTTAACCACGAAGCGGTTGCAATCGATCCAAAAACTGGAATTGTTTATGAAACTGAAGATAGAGGCAATGGTCTCTTCTATCGCTTCATTCCAAATCAACCGGGCAAACTTGTAGAAGGCGGTGTTTTGGAAGCTCTGAAAATTAAAGGAATGCCCCAAGCAATTACTAAAACTAACTTCCCGGTGCGTCAACCAATGCAAGTTGAATGGGTTCGCATCGACAATCCCGACCCGGATACAGATACTGTCCGCGTCGAAGGCTTTAGTAAGGGTGCAGCCCAATTTACACGTGGGGAAGGCATCTGGTACGGCAACGGTGAATTTTACTTTTGTTGCACAGATGGTGGCGCTGCCGGACTCGGTCAAGTTTGGCGCTACGTTCCTGGGAAAACAGCACAAGAAGGCGGCACTCTTGAACTTTTTGTTGAACCAAATGATGTAAATGTATTAGATAGTCCTGATAACATTGTTGTGGCTCCTTTTGGCGATTTGATCATCTGTGAAGATGGTGACGACGAGCAATTTGTAGTCGGCGTCACTCAAAAGGGCGAACTCTACCAATTTGCTCGGAATGCTATCAATGATAATGAGTTCGCTGGTGCCTGTTTTTCGCCCGATGGTCAGACCATGTTCGTGAATATCCAAACTCCTGGCATTACTTTTGCTATCTGGGGACCTTGGGCGAAAGGATAATAAGGGGTAATAGGTAATAGGTAATGGGTAATGGGTAATGGGTAATTCTTGCAAAGATAGGAAATTTCGCATCTCTACAGTTACTCTTTCTGATTACCCATTATCTGCAAGGTAAACATTCGTGGTATAGGTTAAATACACATAGCCGCGCTCATTACAAGCGCTTGCATACAGTTCTTGCAAATCTGTCACAAGTTGCTGGTACGCCTCACCTTCTTTGGGGATGTAAGATACACTATTTACCCTGCCAATTAGTCCCTCTAAATCTAGCTGCTGCTGGTACTCAAAAGTATGGCACCGGACATCTGGAAAATGGGGGCTGGTTAGTAGAGGAGCGACTGAAACCATCCGCTTCTCTGCTGGATGATTGTTTGATGCAATCTCAACTAAGCGGCTGTAATTTGCTGTGAATTGCTCGTTTTGATTGCGATCGTTCCACACTACCGCTAGTCGTCCTATTGGCTTAAGAATGCGGCGAAATTCTAGCAATGTTGGTTCGGGATTAAACCAATGGAAAGATTGGAAGCAAGTCACTAAATCAACAGATGCGTTGGGTAAATTCGTGGCTTCTGCTGTTCCGTCACGAAACTCTACCAAGGAATGCGGTGATGCGGCGTCTCTCATTGCGGCGTTTGGCTCGATAGCGATCGCATTCACTCCACGTTGAGCTAACAAACGCGAGGAAATTCCCGTCCCTGCACCAATATCTGCGGCGACCAGTTGTAAAGGATTTCCTAATCCCTTCAGGATAATATCAATAGCGGCGTCTGGATAGTTCGGTCGATACTTGGCGTAATCCTCTGCTCGGTTGGAAAATCGGCTCAGCGGATTCATTGCGTGCAACAGCGTGTCTTTTGAGTTACTTTCTTTCACCAGCGTCACTCACTAATAAATTTTGACGATTTTCGGTATAAGGCTAGAAAAAAAAGAATAAAAGTTTCTTTCTTCACCCTAGTTTATTTTTTCACGTAAAAGGTCTGATTAATAATAAAATTAGCATTTTTTTAGGAGTTTCAATTATCAAATGATGACTCTTTTACCTATACCTTTGTTGATTTTTTCCTAAATGTTTATTAGTGGAATGTAAACAAAGTTCTTTCTTCAAGATAAAGAGAAACTTTTTATCTTGAACTCTAGACTTTACTCAAGTTCTTATAATATTATAAATTTTGATAAGGAAGAACCATCCTTAAATATTTATTTAGGATATATTTCGATTATTCAAATAATAGCGCTAAGCCTAAGAATTTGTAGTAACCGCAATACGATTTCCTAAATTTCAGTTAAGAGCGATCGCGATAAACTCACGCGATCGCTCTTAACTGGTTTGTAAAATATCAGCGATCGCAAATGCAATAGCCATTGAAATAAGCCCCAGGCTTCCATCCTGGGGCTTATATTTGCTTTAGACGATTAAAGCTCTCAGCGGCGTTTTTTTCCGGTTCGTCGCCGCAGCTTCTGTGCCAGCGACGAAGCTTCCCGTTCGGCTTTGTAGAGATCGATGGATCGAGCCGTCAGCACTAACGATCCATCAAGCTTTTGCCCGACGTAGGGGAGACTGGTTGCTTTATACTCGCAAATGTCAGCTTTACCCCGAAGGGATTTCAAGTCTGTATTAACTTGAGCTGAGATTGCCTTGAGTTCCTGTATTGCTGCCTCTAGCTCCGCTGAAAGCCGATTGACTTGGGTTGCTTGCGCCTCTAGGTGTTTTAACTTTTCATTCAGATGTTCCTGTAGCAGTTCCTGATAGGTTTTCACCCGTAGTGACGGAATTAACCTTCTGGAATCGCCTGTCTTTCGAGGTCGTCTTTCAGTATTGGCGATCGCTGGCGATGGAACGCGCTTGTGTTTGGCATCACCTTTTACGGGTTGACGGTCTTCGCCACGTTTCATCTGGACTACTTTGAGGCTGGCTTGCAGTTTTGTCATGTCGATGGCTGGATGGCTACCTAACGACTTGGATGCGGACGCAATCAGTACAATTGTACTATAGCGGGAGGCGATCGCTACTTACTCTGGTTTTTTTTTCAGTGGTAGAGCAATATAAGTGGGAGCGCAGTCTACCAAAACGTAAGGAGTGCATACAATGGTGCGAACCGCCTCAACTATGTTGGCGTTGGGCACGACAGCCCCAGATTTCCAGTTGCCGGATGTGGTATCTGGTCAAACCATTTCCCTTGCCACTTTTGCCGATAAGCAGGCATTGCTGGTCATGTTCATCTGCAAGCATTGCCCCTTTGTAAAACACATTCAGGGAGAACTCGTGCAGCTTGGCAAGGATTACGTAGGTGAAGAGATTGGAATTGTGGCAATTAGTGCCAACGATGCCAGCAACTATCCAGATGATGCCCCCAACTCACTCAAAGCAATGGCGAATGAGCTGGGATTCACCTTTCCGTTGTGCTACGACGAAACTCAAGAAACTGCTAAAGCTTATACCGCTGCTTGTACCCCAGACTTTTTCCTCTTTGATGCCAACCAAAGTTTGGTTTATCGCGGTCAATTAGATGACAGTCGCCCCGGTAACGATCGACCCGTCAACGGCAAAGATTTACGAGCCGCAATAGATGCAGTGTTAGCCGGTCAATCAATCCCCTCAGACCAGAAGCCTAGCATCGGCTGCAACATCAAGTGGAAGCCGGGGAATGAACCGACATATTTTCCTCATTAATCGCAGCAACAGGGACTTGTGGAAGGGTGCAGAATCAAGCTTGAAGGTTATAAAGATGATATGAAACCTTCCCGGCTCCCTCTTTCCAGCTGCCTCTTCCTGCTTGCCTTCGTGAGCGGATGTCAAAATCAGAAACCAACGAATGCCGAGATGGAGGCGTGGAGAAATGAGGCAATGCAAAAAAACGCCGCAATGGTTGCTGCTCATACGAACAATCGACAGCGGCAACAGTGGAATCTAGAAATTCAGGGGAAAACGGCGGCGGGAAAATCCGTGCGGTTGACTATGCAAGAACTAGACGCGATCGCAACCACCCATATACGGACGCGATCGCCCCATAATACCAGCAACAACCCCGATCGGATTTTTGACTTTCGGGGTGTTGCTATCTCTAAACTGCTCGACAAGTTCGGCATCACTAATAGTAAGGAAGTAACGCTTGTCGCTTTCGATTCCTACCGTGCCACCGTCAGCATTGCAGACTTGCGTGCGTACCCGATTATCATTGC
The DNA here is from genome assembly GCF_014695825.1 of Coleofasciculus sp. FACHB-542. Taxonomy (NCBI): domain Bacteria; kingdom Bacillati; phylum Cyanobacteriota; class Cyanophyceae; order Coleofasciculales; family Coleofasciculaceae; genus Coleofasciculus; species Coleofasciculus sp. FACHB-542. The sequence goes on from NZ_JACJPB010000041.1 coordinate 100,812, forward strand.
TTTAGAGCGCGATGGAATGCCCATTTCCCGCAGCGAAGGCGGCCCGCTTTCTCTGGTATTTCCTTACACCGAGTACCCGCAGCTTGAGCAAAAGTATCCCGACCGTTTTTGGGCATTTTACGTGACCAACCTGATTGTCGGTACCGAGCCAGTACAACTGCGCGTTGGCGAAACCCCGCTTGATGCCAAAACCATCAGCCAACTGCCACAAGTCACCATCGAAGAAGCTGTTGGCTACCCGATTGGGTGGCCTATTGGCAAAGTCAAGCTCACGGGCGTGCGCGTGCGGGACGTTCTTGCGGCTGCCGGTGTTACCCTGCCAGAAAACGGTATGGTTATCATTCGGGGAAAAGCGCCCGTCTCTCGCAATGCCCTGAATCCAATTCGTTTGGCAGCTAACGAGGTGCGAGACTGCGATATTTTGTTTGCCACGCACTGGAGTAACGAACGCAATCCGATTCCTGCCAAAATGGGTGGTCCGATAACGCTGGCTTTCTCCAGCAATTGTCAAGCGAGATCCGAGAATCAGCGCTGGCTCACTTTTGTGGAACAACTGGAGGTTAGTAAATAATGGCGAATGGTTAGTCTGAGTTTTGAGTTTTGAGTTTTGAGTTTTGAGTTCCAAGAAAATTATTTTATTCAAAAGTTTTAACTTTTGAGAGTTTTGAGTTTCAAGAAGATTTTTTCGTTCAAAACTAAAAATTTAAAATTTCAAACTTTTTAGAAATTACCAAGTAACCATTACCAATTAACCCTGATGAAAGTTGCCGCGTTCCGTTCAATTCATACACGAATTATGACCGCCACGACACTCTTGATTGTGGCGATTGTTGGTTCTGTGGTATGGCTGTGGGCGAAAAACGAGAGACAACTCTACCGGGAACAGAAGCGGCGTGAAGTCCAGCAGCTAGCGATCGCCTTATCTAATACCTGGACAAACGAACTTGAAGACCAAAATTGGGGTCAGATTCGGCTCGGTTTCAATCTGCTACTGAAGCGCAACCCAGATTTCGTTTACATTCTGATCTCCGATGTGCGCTTGTCAAATCAAATCGTCGCCGCCAGCGAAAGCGAACTTCAGGAACAGTATGTTCCCGATATTGTGCCTGTGTGGGTAACGGACTCGGCGCTGGCAGTATATGACGATACCCGTGTTGTCGAGACATTCCTCCTGCGCGACATTACTTTCAACCGCAAAGTGCGGGCACGCCAAGGTGAAACTGCCATCGAAGTTGCCGCCGCGATTCGCAACTCTTCGGGGCAAAAAATTGGGACGTTGCGGATTGGGATGTCGCTGCGGCAGGTCAATCAAGCGGTCGCGATCGCTGTCGAAAAAGCGCTGTTTGTGGGGGTTTTTGCTCTCTCCTTGGGTCTTTTCGGTTCCTACCTGTTGGCAACAGAACTCAGTAGTCCTGTGCGGCGGTTGCAAGTGAGTGCTGCCAAAATTGCCGCAGGCGATTTACACCATCGGGCTGAAATTTACCGCAAAGATGAAATCGGCGCTTTAGCGATCGCGTTCAATGATATGTCGGCGGCGCTACAAGGTTTGTTTAGCCGACTACAAAAAACTATCGAGTCTTTTCATCGATTCGTACCAGAGAAATTTCTTCTGGTGATTGCACCCGACGGCATCGAGAACATCCAAGTCGGCTTTGCCTCGACGCGCACGATTACGATCCTATTTGCCGATATTCGGGGCTACACGGCAATGTCAGAACAAATGACGCCCTTAGAAACCTTTTCATTTTTAAATGACTACCTCGCCTGCATGGGGCAAGTGATTGACAAGTCCGGCGGCTTCATTGACAAGTATATCGGCGACGCGATTATGGCGCTCTTCGATGATGAAGCGACGGACAACGCTCTGTACGCAGCATTAGCAATGCGACAGCGACTTAAACTATTGAATGAAGAGCGATCGCATCAAGGTTTGCCAACCATCGACATCGGTATTGGCATTCATCGAGGCGAGGTCGTCATGGGTACCGTTGGATTTAGCTCCCGTATCGAGTCTACAGTTGTTGGGGATGCCGTAAACGTAGCCGCTCGTGTCGAAAGCCTCACCAAAAACTACGACAGCACCATCCTCGTTACCAAGCCAATCGTCGAAGCGCTGCGCCACCCCGACACTTTCCCCCTGCGCTTAGTCGATAAGTTTGTTCGGGTGAAAGGTAAGGAAGAGCTAGTAGCGATTTACGAACTTGATGCAGTGTAGGTTATTTACCGAGTCTATTTCCTCGATAAGCTCCTCTCTTCTCTTCCTCTGCGCTCTCTGCGTCCTCTGCGGTTCGTTTTTCCCAAATTAAAGAAGACTGTTATATATTCCAGGAAAGGCTGAAATTTTAAAAATTCTTAATGTCTCCGCTTCAAGGATTTTGAGGATTTTGACCCGATAAGGCAGCGCTCAAGAATCTTCAACTAGACAAACTGATTAAGATTTTAAAAATGTATCAAATGCGCCAGTTTTTTTTACAGAATGGTGAATAATTTACTCATATAAATCTTGCTAATTACTCAGTATTCTAGGAGAGCCTCACCCCTTCTCTTGCGCCCCTCTGTATCTGAGGGAAAGTGGCTGGGTGAAAATTTCAAATGATGCCTATTTAAACGGGTTTCCTTTCAGATGAATCCCTTCATAAGTTTTGCCCGTTAAAGCTTACAGCTATTTTGAATAATACCGAAAGAGAAAACGAAACCCTGGGAAATAGAGGTTACAAGCAGGTGTGGCTTGAAATTTAATCTTCAGCACTTCCATAAAATCTGATTTGGCAAGTAACCATAAAGATAGACTTTTAAAATTAAAAATATTTCAAAAGAAAGGTTTCATTGGCAATAGGCAGCTTCTGTAACAAAGTCTACCGTTTCAATTTTTAAAAGCGCCTAACTTAGCATAAAAAGCAGTATTTAACAGCGAGAGCAATAGCTGTACGGTTACACGTGCAATTGCGCCAGATACAGGTACGCAAGGAGGAACCGTGACTAACGTAACCACGCCTACAGAAGCAATAAAGGCAACCAAGCCTACGGAAAAACTAAATAAGATTGAAAAAGCCAAAGCTGCAAAACATCCCCTATTGCTGAAGCAAGAACTGGAGCATTTTGCACAAATTGGCTGGGAGGCGATGGACGAGTTTGAGCGGAACCAAGGGCTAAAGTGGTTGGGTTTTTTCCATCGCACGGTGACACCCGGCAAGTTCATGATGCGAATGCGGATACCCAACGGCATTTTGACCAGCACTCAGATGCGAGTACTGGCTGAAATCGTGCAACGCTACTGCACGGGTTCGGGATTTCAAAACCAGGGAAACGCCGACATTACCACCCGACAAAATTTCCAATTGCGAGGGATTCGGATTGAGGATATCCCAGAGATATTCAACGGTTTGTTAAAAGCGGGTCTGACTTGCATTCAATCGGGAATGGACAATGTTCGGAACATCACGGGTTCGCCAGTTGCAGGCATTGATGCGGCTGAATTGATTGATACACGGGGGATTGTCCGCAGCCTTCAGGACATGATTACCAATAACGGTGAGGGCAATCCCGAACTCAGCAACCTACCCCGAAAATTTAACATTGCCGTTGCCGGGGGTCGGGACAACTCCGTTCATGCCGAAATCAACGACCTTGCCTTTATCCCCGCTTACAAAAATCACATCATTGGATTTAATGTCCTCGTAGGCGGCTACTTTGCGCCCAATCAATATGTAGAAGCCATTCCTCTCGATGTTTGGATTCCTCCTGAAGAGGCTATCTCTTTAAGTAAGGCAATGCTGGAGGTTTTCCGGGATAATGGTCCCCGCGAGAATCGGCTAAAGTCCCGGATTATGTACCTGATTGAGGGCTGGGGCGTTGAAAAGTTTCGGGCGGAAGTCGAAAAACAACTAGGGCATTCGCTGGAATCGGCGGCTGAAAAAGATGAAATTGACTGGGACAAGCGCGACCATATTGGCGTTTATTCTCAAAAGCAACCCGGACTGAACTACGTCGGTTTGCACGTCCCTGTCGGTCGCTTGTATGCCCATGAAATGTTTGAACTTGCGCGAATGGCGGAAGTTTATGGCGGCGGGGAGATTCGTCTGACTGTCGAACAAAATTTGATTATCCCCAATATCCCGGACACGCGCTTAAGTCCCTTCTTAGAAGAACCACTGCTTCAAGAACGGTTGTCTATCGATCCAGCCATCTTGAACCGGGGGCTGGTTTCTTGCACAGGTAGCGAGTTCTGCGGCTTTGCGCTGATTGAAACGAAAAACCGGGCGCTTGCCTTGATTCAGGAACTGGAGGAAGAGTTAATTCAACCGCATCCGGTTCGCATTCACTGGACAGGTTGCCCAAATTCCTGCGGTCAACCGCAAGTTGCAGATATTGGCTTCATCGGTACGAAGACACGCAAAGATGGTCAAACCGTAGAGGCGGTGGATATTTGGATGGGTGGCAAGGTCGGGAAAGATGCACACCTGGGCAAAGAAATCATGAAAAAGGTTCCTTGCGAGGACCTCAAGTCAGTGGTGAAAGACTTGCTGATCGAACACTTTGGGGCAATTCCCAAGCAGCCACAAGAAAAGCTAGAAGCAGAGATTGCCGTTAGTCGTTAGTCATGCGTCATTAGTCACTTGCTAATTACGAATGACCCATGACCCCTGACTAATGACCCATGATCCATGACCCATGACCCATGACGAATGCCATGAGTGACTCAACAAAAACCCTCTGCCCTTACTGTGGCGTTGGCTGTGGCTTAGAAGTTTCGCCGCCAGCAGCTGCAAATCGGGAGACAAATCGAGATAGCCAAGGAAATCCGATCTGGAAAGTTCGGGGCGATCGCTCTCATCCCTCCAGTCAAGGTATGGTATGTGTCAAAGGAGCGACGGTTACAGAATCGATCGATCAAAACCGTCTCCTCTACCCGATGATGCGCGACTCTCTGGATGAACCCTTCCGTCGCGCTTCCTGGGAGGAAGCCTTAGATGCAATTGTCAGTCGCATGGGTTCCATCCTGAACTCCACTGGCCCAGATGCCTTATGTCTCTATGGTTCGGGTCAGTTCCTGACGGAAGACTACTACCTTGCCCAAAAGCTTTTTAAAGGAATCTTGGGCACGAATAACTTTGATACCAACTCGCGCCTATGTATGTCTTCCGCTACAGCAGGGTATTTTTACAGCCTAGGTTCGGATGGTCCGCCTTGTTGCTACGAAGATTTAGAACTAACCGACTGTGCTTTTATCATCGGTAGCAACACCGCAGAGTGTCACCCAATTATCTTCAATCGGCTGCGGAAACACCATAAACAGAACCATCACGTCAAAATGATTGTGGTCGATCCGCGTCGCACCACCACCGCCGAAGCCGCCGATTTGCATCTAGCCATTCGACCCGGTACGGATATCGATTTACTCAATGGCATCGCTCATTTGCTTCTACGATGGGGCAAGATGAATGTTGAATTCATCGAGGATTGCACCGCAGGCTTTTCCACCTACGCTGAGGTGATTCAACACTATCCACCGGAAGTGGTCGCCGAACGCTGCGGCATTTCCGTGGATGACTTGATAACCGTTGCCAAAATGTGGGCTGATTCTAACCGAGTCCTCTCTATGTGGACAATGGGTTTGAACCAATCTTCCGAAGGGACTGCGAAAGTCTCCAGCTTGATCAACTTGCACCTGATGACGGGTCAAATTGGCAAACCCGGAAGCGGCCCTTTTTCCCTAACGGGTCAACCCAACGCGATGGGGGGACGGGAAGTCGGGGGTTTGGCTCATTTGTTGCCCGGATATCGTTTAGTCAAGGATAACCAGCAGCGAACCGAAGTTGAGCAGTTTTGGAAGCTTCCCGCTGGGAAGATTTCGTCGGTTCCCGGTCGCAGCGCTTGGGAAATTATCACTGGACTAGAGACGGGAGAGGTCGAGTTTCTCTGGATTGCAGCGACGAACCCGGCGGTGAGTATGCCGGATCTGGAACGAACGAAAGCGGCGCTAAAGCGATCGCCTTTTACGGTCTATCAAGATGCCTACTATCCCACGGAAACTGCTGCTTTTGCTCACGTTCTACTTCCGGCGGCGCAGTGGGGGGAAAAAACTGGGACGATGACCAATTCGGAAAGAGTCGTCACCTTGTGTCCAGCTTTTCGCAAACCCCTAGGGGAGGCAAGGGCAGATTGGGAAATCTTTGCAGAAGTGGGTCGTCGCTTGGGATATCCCGAACAGTTTGCTTATACTCACTCATCGGAAATTTATGATGAATTTGTACAGCTAACAGGCGATCGCCTCTGCGACCAAACTGGCATCAGCCACGAACGTCTGAAAAAAGAAGGCCCCATTCAATGGCCCGAACCGATTGAAAATGCCAAATTAAAAATTAAAAATGAACCGAGAAAATCTTCCCTCAGCACTCCTAAAAGGCTTTACACCGACTTGCGCTTCTCGACACCGGATGGACGGGCGCGTTTTGTTGCCAAGCATTCGCGGGGACTTACAGAACCCCCCGATTCAAACTTCCCCTTTGTACTGACGACGGGCAGGCTGTACGGGCACTGGCACACGCAAACTCGTACCGGACGGATTGCCAAAATCAGCCAAATGCATCCGCAACCGTTCATTGAGATTCATCCCCGCGATGCTGCGAATTTAGCGATTCAGGAGAATGACTGGGTGGAAGTGCGAAGTCGTCGCGGGACTTCTCGATTCCCAGCCAAAGTCACTCAGACCATTTCTCCCGGTACAGTTTTTGTCCCCATTCACTGGGGCGATCTTTGGGCGGATGATGCCGAAGCGAATGCCCTGACTCACTCCGCATCCTGTCCCGATTCTCTACAACCCGAACTAAAAGCTTGCGCCGTGCAACTGGTGCCGATTGCTGCCCATCTAATCTCTGAGGGGTATATGCTTCCAGAGACTCCACAGACAGAGACTCAACCGAAAGCTTTGTCCTCACCGCTGCGTGTTTGAAGCGATCGCAAAAGCTTTGGTTTTCTATCCGCTTTCACGCCTAAATTTCTACCAAAAGTTTACCGTTCTGGGTTAACCCGAACGCTATCCGCTTTTTCTCCAAAAGCGCTCCACAAGCCTGCCTCTCCCAGCGCGATTGGTGTCTGGGATTGGAGTTTTGCAAACGTTGAACTATAAACAACCGGAATCAACCCGAAAATCATCGATACCACCGTAACCAAAAGCACCACCATCAATGGATTAGAGGGTTCTTCCTCCGCTATCAATACTTGGGGGCGTTCTTGCGTTTTCATTACTAAAACCTTTTGATTAATTTCTAAAAATTGTGCATCTATTTAAATCTAGCAAAAATTCTGTAGCTGAATATACAAAAATCTTCTTTTACAAAAGTTTAAAATAGCCTGAACTCGATTTTCTCGGTAGTGAAGAATTTCAGCGAATACTGCACCTATCAAAAGGAGGAAATCAGATTTAGCAAGTTTGCCGAACCCGCTGAGGGATGCAACCACCATCCGTGTCTAGAGAGGAGTCAATGTCAGGAAATGCTCACATAGGATTAATCTAATTTGGCTTGAGATTCTGAGCCTTCGACCAAATAACGCGATCGCATTCTGAAAATATAGAGACTTATCAATATCATTTAATTTTTTTAAGCCCTTACAATCTAATGGCTCCAAGACTATCCACAAAACCTATTAATAAATGCTGAATTAGTAAGATTTGACAGATGTAAACAGACAGCTTCTAGAGCGCCTAACTAGAAAATAGCAGCAGAGAAATCAGCCTAAAAATCCAAGCTGAGGAAAGCAAAAGCAGCTTTTGTAAAAACTTCTCATAACTTCCCTTTGAGCAAAGGGAAGTTATTTGCTTGAAAAAATCAAACGGTTATCGCTCAGGAAATACTCAAAAATAATCACTCTATTACACATTTTGCATTCAACTCATGCAAAATGTGCAATGGAGAAGAAAGAATACTTCACAATACAGATACAATACCTAACAAGATAGAGATTTCAAAAGAAATCTGTCTTTTGTAACAAATTCTACGAACTCAGATTATTCAGTTCATTACTCTAACAGAAGCGCTTATTGCTAAAAAAACTAACGTTCGGCAGCTCGGCTCGATAAGGTGAGATTTTATGTTTGAAAACTTTCAAGCAAAAAATAGACTGAACCCCGTGGCAAGCGCCTAATTACGTAAATTTTTTACCTAGGATTTATATCCTCGATTGAATCTATAAAATTTACGCTAACCCAAGAACAGTTCCCGCTTTGATGCATACTTTACTTGAAAAGAAGAGGTTCTGAAATGTCCGGATTATGGTCATTTAGCGGTCGATACCGCATCTTACACCTGACCTGGTTTGCATTCTTTTTAACCTTTGTCGTTTGGTTCAACTTCGCCCCTTTTGCCACAGCGGTGAAAGCAGATTTAGGTTTAAATGAAGCCCAACTCAGAACTCTCGCTATTTGTAACGTTGCGCTCACCGTTCCGGCTCGAATTATTGTCGGCATGATTCTGGATCGCTACGGTCCTCGGATCACCTATTCATGCCTTTTAATTTATGCGGCGATTCCTTGCCTGATGTTTGCATTTGCACAGAATTTTTCCCAATTAGTATTAAGCCGCTTAGCGCTGAGCATCGTTGGGTGTGGATTTGTGATTGGTATTCGGATGGTGGCGGAATGGTTTCCCCCGAAAGAAATTGGCTTAGCAGAAGGCATTTATGGCGGCTGGGGCAACTTTGGCTCGGCAGGTGCAGCGTTTACCCTCCCGACAATTGCCACAGCAGCTGCCTTTTTAGGGGCAGGTCAAGTTAACTGGCGGTTTGCGATCGCGCTCACCGGAATTGTTGCCGCTATCTACGGAATTGTTTATTACTTAAACGTCCAAGATACCCCTCCAGGTAAGGTTTACCAACGTCCCCAAAGCAGCGCCGGAATAGAAGTGACTACCCAGAAAGACTTCTGGTTTCTATTACTTAGCAACATTCCCTTAGTCGGCGTTTTGGGCGTCATTGCTTGGCGCTTAAATCAAGTTAAATTTCTCAATATCACTCAACTGTATGTCACCTGGTTTCTGCTGCTGTGCTTGTATGCATTCCAAGCTTATAACTGTTGGAAAGCAAATCACAGCTTGATGACTGGTAAAAAGCGCTACTCTGCTGAAGAGCGCTATCAATTTGGTCAAGTCGTCAATTTAGAAATTGCTTATCTTGCCTGTTTTGGCTCAGAGCTAGCTGTTGTTTCCATGCTCCCAACGTTTTTTCAAAGAGGCTTTGGATTGACAGAGGCGCTAGCAGCGGGAGTTGCCGGAACTTATGCCTTTATGAACTTGGCGGCTCGTCCAGGAGGTGGCTTAATTTCTGACAAGATTGGCAGCCGGAAGTGGACGCTGGCAGCAACGCTTGCTGGCACAGGAATTGGCTATCTAGTGTTTAGCGGTTTGGGTGCAAATATACCCCTGTTCGGGGTAGTTATTGTGACCATGATTGCTTCCTTCTTTGTCATGGCAGCGGAAGGTGCGACCTTTGCAATTGTTCCTCTAATTAAGCGGCGCGTAACGGGTCAGATTGCTGGTAACGTGGGTGCTTATGGCAACGTAGGAGCGGTAATTTACCTCACCGTCTATAGCTTTTTACCTCAGGATGCTGCGGGCGATCGCATATTTTTCCAGATGCTAGGAATTGTTGGCTTAATTTCGGCTAGTCTTTGTGCGTTTCTTCTCAAAGAACCGGAAGGCTCTCATGAAGGTGAAGAAGTCGGAATAACATCCTCAAAAACTCCCGTTTTCTCGCACGAACGCGAACAAAATTAATTTTGTTACAAGCGCTAATTGGTAATAGATAAGGTGTTAAGGGTTATACCAACTTAGGTTTAATAACTGCCTTTTTCTAAAACCAAGCGAGTAGGGGTGAGTTTCAATCTCACCCCAATATTTTTATGGCGTGTCGAGCGGGTTTAGAGATATGCTTGGCTACTCATGCTTCCTTACCAATTTAGATAGATTATTAATATTCTTTCTGGATAAAGTTGTTTTTAATACACCTAGACGGGTGATTTGGGATTAAGTTAACCTTGCTTTCCTACTCACACTGCTAGTGACTTTGAGGAGATTTTATGTCGTCTCCCGATCGAACAACTGCCAGCAACGAGCATAACGTATATGCTGATACATTACCTAACGATTCCAACAGTGCAGGCGAACTAACTTATCAGCAAATTATTCTCTGTTCGGCAGTCATTGGAATTGCTGGAGGATTAGTTGCAACGGTTTATTATTACGCACTGGAATTAAGCCTGCATTTTGTTTGGCACACGCTGCCTGGTGTTTTGAATCCTTACTTCCCTAGCGGATTTCCCGCCTGGAATTACGTGTGGATTGCTACCACAATTGGGGGATTTTTTGTCGGTCTCACACTGCACTTCATGGGACTTCCCGGTGAAGTTTCTCTAGTCGTTGATAAGGTACACGATCCAGGACGAATTTCTCTACGCCAAACTCCGGCAATGATTGTCGCTTCCCTGTTTTCGATTACAGCCGGTGGCAGTGCGGGTCCTGAAGCCCCGCTAGTACAAATCAATGGCAGCTTTGGCGGCTGGCTGGGTCAAAAGCTCAATTTGACCCTGACGACAACTCGCGTGCTGACTTTCTGCGGCATGAGTGCGGCATTGGGTGCCTTCTTTGGTGCGCCTCTTGGTGGCGCACTCTTCGCCCTAGAAATTCCCCATCGTCGGGGATTGGAATACTACGAAGCGCTCATTCCTGCCGTGCTTTCGGCAATCTTAAGCTTTTTTGTGTTTCGATTTAACACGGGGTTGACGATTGGGGGGATGTATCACTTTGTCGCACCTCCTAAGCTTTCCCTGGTGAATTTGGGTCAAGGCGCACTGCTGGGGGCGCTAGGGGCGCTGATTGCGATCATCTTTATTGTTCTGTTCCGGAGTATTGGGTACTTGACTCAATACATCGAACACCACACGATTGCGCTGGCTACTTTGGGAGGGTTCGCAATTGGGCTGATTGCTTTAGTGTTTCCCCAGACCCTATTTTTTGGCGAAAAGGAAATTCATACGATTGTCGAAACAGGTTCGACGTTTGGAGTGACGATGTTGCTCGCGATCGCATTCGCGAAGATGCTAGCAGTTAGTTTCACCCTCCACTCCGGTTTCCGGGGAGGATTCATCTTTCCGCTGTTTTACATTGGTGCAGCAGTTGGCTTGGCAATTTCTCTAGCTTTTCCACAAATCCACCCGACAATCGGTATGATTTGCATGATGGCGGCAGTCAACGTGGCGGTGACAAAAACACCGATTAGTTCCACTGTAATTCTCAGCGTGCTTTCAGACACCGCAATGGTGCCGGTTCTGGTGATTGCCAGTTTTGTCAGTTTCCTGTTGACTACCCAAGTCTCGTTGATTCAAACGCAGCGATCGCGCACGCCGACCGGGTTGCAAAACCCCACCTCGCTGCCCCTATATACTGCTGCTAGGGACTTTCCACAAACCAGCCCTTGAATCCTGCCGATATTGAAAGCTTTTCACGATTGTGGTAATGCTCCTATTAGTCGCAGTTTATGCCTTTAGGAGCTTTTTCTTTGGAGAAGTTATTCATCAAAATTTTTGTTATTTTTAATGAATTAATTACCCAGAAAATGAATGAAGACTGACAAATCTACAAATAATTTCTTTCAATTTGAAGCCGATTTTGTAGAGTCCTTGCGTTGCATTCCGATGCAGGTGCGGATGAAATTAGACACTTGCGGCGTCAAACTAAAATTGCCTCACTGGCACCAATTTAGTCAAGCGGAACGACAAACCCTGGTAGAGATGCCCTGTACCACAACAGATGAAGCTCAAGCCTACCGGAAATTACTGCACCAATTCGTTGTAGAACACACAGGCGTCTCTCCCAGTGACCTGCCGATAGAACCTCATCCAGATTGGATGGATGCTACAAAAATACCGGCTAACATTCAGGAAAAGGCAGCAGAATTTGGAGCAATACTGACACCCCAACACTGGGCAGAACTCACTCCCGCCCAACGCTTTGCCCTCATCAAACTCAGCCGCCCCAGTCACGAAAACCAAAACTTTTTACCCGCACTCCAAGAATTTCACTTAATCTGAGCTATCAAGAAATGTGAAAAAAATTGCTACTTACCTTGCTGCGGCATAGTTATTAGGTTACAAACGATGCTGGCAGTGCTAGAGAAAGCGTTTGTGGTTTGTCCCATCACGCTCATTATTCATCTGCCGTCAACTTTACAGGACATCTTCAACATGCCTTTTACCGCTAGCGTTATTTCATGTCAGGAGTGGGGGGCCAGACCCCCCAAACAGTGGTCAGAGGAAACCACACCTAAATACGTGATCGTTCACCATACCGATACGCCCAATCCCCCCAGCCATATATCGAAAGGAACTGTGGATGGAGCGAAAAAATTTGCCAAAAGTGTTCAGAATACCCACATGGATGTTTTCGGCTGGTGGGATTCCGGTCATAATTTTTTGAATACAACGGACGGCGTTCTCCTAGAAGGAAGAAATGGCACTTTAGCAAAAATTAAACGAGGTTTGTGTATTCGCTCGTCTCATGCTGGCAGTGCTCTAGGCAATGAATCGCCGGGAATTGAAAATGAAGGCAGATTCATGACCCATCAGATGGGTGAAAAACAATGGAATAGTTTAGTCGATTTATGCGTTTCAATTTGCAGTTCCTGCAAGATTTCTCCTGATAATATCAAAGGGCATCGAGATTTTTCTGCCACTGATTGCCCTGGTGATTGGTTATACGCTCAACTACCCCGTTTGCGTCAAGCCGTTCGTCAAAAGTTGAGTGCAATCGGTGTTCCGACAGACGATGGTTCCTTAAGAGTTGGATCGCGAGGAGAAAAAGTCAAACAATTGCAGCAGTTTTTGAAGGACAAAGGTTTTAATCCGGGTCCCATTGATGGTAGTTTTGGTACGGGCACAGAAACGGCTGTGATTGCTTTTCAGAAATCCCAAGGGTTAAAGGCGGATGGAGTTGTGGGAACAACTACCTGGAATGCGCTCACCAACCCCACACAAGTGCCTCCAGTTAATCTGGTGAATATGTGCAAATACTACCAAGGGTTGCCTCATCAAGATGATGCGCTGGAGTGGCTTCAGACGCAGATTCCGAAAGCAACCCTCGATGAGTTTGGGAAAAGATGGCGTAAGACAACTTAAAAATGAGTGAGATAAAGTCAGGGGTTAGGAAAACAAACGATTCAGAATTTTCTCTTCCTCCTGGCTTTTATCTGCTTCGACAGCAATCCTTGCAGTAGTTATTAAATTCTCTATTGTCTTGTTGGATCGCCCTGTGGGACTTGGAGCAGTTCATTTCTTCCGAAATCAAATAAGACGGCTATTGGATGATTTACATTATTCGAGAGTCAGGGTTTGATAACATTTAAGGAATAAGTTGACGAACGGCTTACCGCTAGCTTCATCTGTTATTGCCTCTGGCTCGGTTGCTTGAGAATGACTTTTGGCTTGGCATAAGCGGATGAAAAGTCGATGCCCCCCTAATGAAGATTAAACGCGCTCCAAAACATAAACCCGAAAACATTTGGTCGAAAGAATGGGATGATCTACTGCGGGGTGCCGCGGGTGGGTTTTTATTCGGAATTCCGCTACTGTACACGATGGAAGTCTGGTGGATTGGGTCGTTCACGGAACCGCCGGTGATGCTAGCTGCGATCGCTGCCACGTTTATCGTCGTTTTCCTGCTCAATCGCACCGAAGGCTTTCGCAAATATAAGGATATTCGACCGGGTGAAGCGGTGATAGATACCCTTGAAGCGATCGCTATCGGCGTCGTCTGCGCGACAAGTATCCTAATTTTATTGCGCGAAATCACCTTCGATACCTCTTTGGGTGAAGCATTAGGAAAAATAATCTTCGAGAGTGTACCGTTTGCTTTGGGTGTGGCGCTAGCGCGTTCTTTTTTAAGTGGCGATCGCTATCAATCTCCTAACAGCGATGAAAATCCCCCACAACCAGACAAAACCCGTCTCAATGCGACCTTGGCAGATATTGGGGGTACTTTGATTGGTGCCACGATTATTGCCTTTAACATTGCGCCTACTGACGAAATTCCCATGCTAGTCGCTGCTTCTTCCCCTCCGTGGCTGATTGCGATTATTGTTGCCTCGCTGTTAATTTCTTATGGGATTGTCTTTCAGGCTGGCTTTACTAATCAACAACAACGGAAACAACAGCAAGGACTTTTTCAGCGTCCCTTAAGCGAAACTGTTTGCTCCTATTTAGTGTCGCTTCTGGCAGCCACATTTATGTTGTGGTTCTTCCACCAGCTGAGCTTTGACGATCCGTGGCAAATGTGGTTGAGCTATACATTGTTACTAGGACTCCCAGCCACTGTAGGTGGCGCAGCAGGAAGGTTGCTAGCATGAGCCAAACGAATCAAGATAGCAATTCATCCCAACAGCAACGACCGCCGCGATCGCTTGCGGAATGGGTTTCCTTTGCGATCGCGACATCTATTGTGGCGCTACTCGTAGGACTGGTGCTGTATGACTGGGCAACCCAGAAAAATGAACCCCCGACTCTATCAGTCACCGCGAAGGAAAGAGAACTTCGTCAAACTCAAGAGCAATTCTACATCCCTTTTGAAGTGACGAATACTGGTGGAGAAACTGCTGAATCAGTCCAGATTATTGCCGAGTTGCGGGTTAATGGGAAAGTTGAAGAAACTGGCGAACAACAAATTGACTTTCTCTCCGGCGGCGAAAAGGAAGAAGGCGCATTTATCTTTAGCCGCAATCCCCGCGATGGCGAGTTAGTCGTGCGAGTCTCTAGCTACAAGTTACCTTAAGTTTTTTGATAACTGCTCATTTCCCGGTTCGCTGTAATTATTGGAAACGATGCAATGGTTAATAACAAGCTTGTCGCAGCGAATACTCAATTTGCCTTGAAATTATTTAGGGAACTTACAAAGCAGGAGCCTGACAAAAACATTTTTGTTTCTCCAGCAAGCATAGCGATCGCGCTCTCAATGACCTATAACGGCAGTGTGGGGCAGACACAGGCGGCAATGGCGATCGCGCTGGAATTGCAAGAAATGAGCTTGCAACAAGTCAACGAAGCTAACTTACAGTTGAAACAATCGCTAGAAAATCTGGATAACGAGGTGGAGTTAGCGATCGCTAATTCGCTTTGGGCGAATCAGAATGTGGAATTTAAACGGGATTTTTTGAAGCGAACCCAAGAGTTCTACGGTGCAAAAGTAACCAACCTGGACTTTAGCAGTTCCGATGCTTTGGCAACTATTAACAACTGGGTAAGCGAAAACACCCACGGCAAAATCGAGACAATTCTCCAAAAGCTTGACCCTCAAACCGTTTTAATCCTAATTAACGCTATCTATTTTAAAGGTATTTGGGCAAGCCCTTTCGATAAAGAAAATACACACGATAGAGCCTTTACATTACTTGATGGGACGCAGAAACAGTACCCGATGATGTCTCAGCACAGAACCTACCGCTACTACCAAGGTAAGAACTTTCAGGCGGTTAATTTACCCTACGGTAGTGAACAGGTGAGTATGTACATCTTCCTTCCAGATCAAGACTCAAACTTGCAAGCATTCCACAAAAATCTGAACGCTGAAAACTGGAATCAATGGATTTACCAATTCTGGCGAGAGGAAGGAACACTTGTTTTACCCCGCTTTCAGCTAGAGTATGAAGTAGCACTCAATGATGCCCTGATTGCCTTGGGGATGGGAATGGCTTTTGAAGGAGGTTTCCAGCAGATGTCTGCCCAAGACATTGCCATTGCCAGCGTCATCCATAAAACCTTTCTCGAAGTCAACGAAGAAGGAACCGAAGCCGCCGCCGCAACTGGTATAGAAGCCTCATTCGGTCCCCCCGACCCTCCCTTTAGCATGGTGGTTGACCGCCCGTTTTTCTGCGCGATTCGGGATGATGATACTGGAAGTTTGCTGTTTATGGGTTCTATTATGGAGCCACAGACTGCAACATCCAAGCAATCAAACAGGAGTTAGGAAAATGGCGGGAAAAAAAATCTTGATGCTCGTCGGTGACTTTGTTGAAGACTACGAAGTAATGGTGCCATTCCAGGCATTACAAATGGTTGGGCATACTGTCCATGCGATTTGCCCCAATAAGAAAGCAGGGGACGAGGTGCGAACCGCAATCCATGACTTTGAAGGCGACCAAACTTATAGTGAAAAACCCGGTCACAACTTCACCTTAAATGCCACCTTTGATGAAGTGGAAGCGACAGAATACGACGCCTTAGTCGTTCCTGGTGGACGTGCGCCAGAATATATCCGTTTGAACCAGAAAGTATTAGAAATCACCCGCCACTTTGCCGAAGCAAATAAACCGATTGCCGCAATTTGTCACGGGTTACAAGTTTTGGTGGCAGCGGGAGTGCTAGAAGGCAGAAGTTGCACCGCTTACCCCGCGTGCGGCCCGGATGTTAACCGGGCAGGTGGGCTTTACGTGCATATTCCACCAGACGAGGCAATGGTTGACGGTAACTTAGTAACAGCACCTGCATGGCCTGCTCATCCTAACTGGTTGGCAGAATTCTTGAAACTTTTGGGAACGAAGATTGAGCATCAAGAAATGGTTGCGGTTTAACGGTCTCAATCCTATCGAAGTTAGATAATTTACTTGTCTTAGCGCTACCTACACTTGCGATTCGGTCTTAGCTCCCCTTTTAAGGCTACGGTGTACGCACATCTTGGGTTAAGGGGCAAAAAGTTGATTGATCCCCTAAATCTCCCTTTTTAAGGGGAACTTTGACTTAATTCGCCACCTTTTTTAAGGGGGGTTGGGGGATCAAAACGGGACTTGCAAGTTAAAGAAGTCTTGTGCGTATACGGTAGCTTTAAAAGAGGGTTTGGGGGCTTTCTTTGGATGTAACATCACTAATCGAGAAGTATTTGATTAGAAATCCAGTTCCTCAATCACAACCGTTCTTTTTTTCTGTTTTTAAAAAACTACTGGCTCGACTGTTCTCTTGTCTGGGTATCCAGCTTATCTACTCGATTACGCAAACGCTCCAACTCTAATCGATAGGTTTCTAATTGGCTTCTTGGAACCGTTAACCCTTCTTGATTAACTCGATTTCCAGCAGGATTATCAATGAGTTGTTCAACTTGATTTAAGCAGGCATTTAAACCGGCAGCAAATTCATACCGAGTTACAGGCCGATTGCCTTGAAAAGTTCCATCGCCATTTCCACTGAGACACCCATAACGCTCTGTTGGAGGTGGCATTTGAGAATTTGGATTATTGGGAATCGCTTCCTGTGCAACTGCACTGTTTGCTAACAGCAAGGCCATTCCCAAAACGGCTGGACTATATAAAAGTAGAGTCTTAAAAAATTTAGACATTTTAATTCTTTCCACTTAACTTGCAAAAAGGTAACTTGAATTCTGCTGAAAAAGAAACTTTTATATCTTATTGTAATGAAAATCAACTAGCTATGTGTTGATTGCTGCTGGGAAAAGTATCAAAGTTTACTTACTTCTAATTACAGATACCAGGTTCCGCCTTCAGACGTTATCCCAGTAATAGGTAAAGTGCTAGATATAAAAATTTATACTGTCTCAGGAGAACGCTGAATGAATTTACCAGGAACCTCCGTCTCTGTTTGGCTCGACACTACAGAAGGGACAAAATACCCGCAATTGACCAGTGATATTACCGTAGATGTTGCCATTGTAGGCGGCGGCATTACTGGCTTAACCGCTGCGTTGCTATTGAAACGCGCTGGATTAAGGGTTGCAGTAATCGAGGGATCGCAAATTGGCAGTGGTGTCACCGGCTATACGACTGCCCACCTCACCGAAGCTGCTGACGAACGCTACCAAGACCTGATTTCCTCCGTGGGCGACACGGATGCGAAGCTGGTAGCAGAATCCAGTCGTGCGGCGATTGAACGCATTGCTAAGTTTGTGGCAGAAGAGAAGATTGATTGTGATTTTCAGCGAGTGCCGGGATATCTTTACACTGAAAAATCCCAGGATGTGTCTGAAATTGAGTCAGAGGCGGAAGCGGTTAGCAAGTTAGTGATTCCGGCTGCTTTGACCAAGGATGTGCCACTGCCATTTCCGGTAGAAGCGGCGGTGATGTTCCCCAATCAAGCGCAGTTTAACCCGATTCCCTATCTCCAAGGGCTTGCGAAGGCGATTGACGGTGGTGGCAGTTTTATTTTTGAGCAGTCATCTGTTGTCGATATCACCGGAGACAAGCCGAGTCGAGTTTCTACCGAACAGGGGACGGTAACGGCACTAGATGTGATTATTGCTACTCATACGCCGATTCACAATCTGAACAGTCTCCCGGACTTGTATGTAATGTCCACAAAAATTGCCCCGTATCGTTCTTACGTTATCGGAGTGAGATTGCGATCGCCATTACCGCCAGGACTGTTTTGGGATACCGAGGAGCCGTATCACTATACACGCAGCTACAAAGACCTGCTGATTATTGGCGGTGAAGACCACAAGACGGGTGAGGATGTGGATAATGAGGCGTGTTTCGAGCGCTTGGAAGTGTATGCGCGATCGCTCTATGATGTCGCCTCTATCGATTATCGCTGGTCAGCTCAATTGTACGAGCCGGTCGATGGTCTACCCTATATCGGGAAAACCGCAGCGAATTCTAATATCTACGTTGCTACCGGCTATTCTGGCAACGGCATGACCTTCGGCACCGTTGGCGGGATGCTAACAAGCGACTTGATTCTGGGACGGACGAATCCCTGGAGCGACCTTTACGACCCCAATCGCGCGAATATCCTAGCCAGCGCCCAGCGGTTTGTGACGGAGAATCTGGGCGTCGCCAAGCACTTTGTAGCGGATCGGCTTTTTAAATCAGAGGGCAACGAACCCTCGGACGTAGCACCAGGCGAAGGCAAAATTCTTGACATCAACGGGAAGAAATATGCCGTCTACCGCGACGAGACAGATTATCTCTGTTCGCTTTCTCCGGTGTGTACTCATGCTGGATGCATTGTTGACTGGAATAACGCCGAAAAAACTTGGGATTGCCCTTGCCACGGTGGACGTTTCAGCCCTACGGGTGAGGTACTCAATGGCCCACCGATTACGGATCTCGATCAAAAAGAATTGCCCAGTCAATTTACAACAAAAAGTTAACTACATTCACTTTTCTTTTCCCTCTCCAGATTGATTAAGTCAATCTGGAGGGTTGCTAGCGTGTTGGGTGAATAGAAACAAGAAATCTTCTCTGGATTTCATTTTTTTAGACACAGTTTAAGGACACACTAATGCCAGCAGAACAACAGCTACAACCACCCCAACATCAAGACCATCGACCGGGTACCGAATCAGAAATGACGCCTAGCCCCAAGGCAGACGATAGTAAATATCAAGGTAGTAACAAATTACGCGATAAAGTGGCGTTGATTACTGGCGGTGATAGCGGCATTGGTCGCGCAGTTTCTATCTTTTTTGCCAAAGAAGGCGCTGACGTGGCAATCATGTATCTGAACGAACACGATGATGCCCAAGAAACGAAACGGCTGGTAGAAGAACAAGGGCGCAAATGTATTACGATTCCTGGCGACATTGGTGACGAAAAATTCTGTCAGCAGGCTGTAGAAAATACGGTTGCGGAGCTTGGGAAACTCGATATTCTTGTTAACAACGCTGCCGAACAGCATCCTCAAGAAAGCATCGAAGACATCACTGCCGAACAGCTTGAGCGCACGTTCCGGACTAACATTTTCTCAATGTTTTTCTTGACGAAAGCTGCACTCAAGCACCTCAAAGAAGGCAGCGCGATTATCAACACCACTTCGGTGACAGCTTATAAAGGGAATCAGCAGCTGCTCGATTATTCGTCTACTAAAGGGGCCATTGTTGCCTTTACGCGATCGCTCTCAAAATCTCTGGTGGAAAAGGGAATTCGCGTGAATGGCGTCGCCCCAGGTCCCATCTGGACGCCGCTCATTCCCTCAACTTTCCCAGAGGAAAAAGTTGCCTCTTTTGGTAAACAAGTGCCGATGCAACGGGCTGGACAGCCAGAAGAAGTTGCACCTAGCTACGTCTTTTTGGCATCAGACGACTCTTCTTATATGTCCGGTCAGATTTTGCATCCCAACGGTGGCGATGTTGTCAATGCTTAACGCTGAGATGACTACCGATTTTTCTTGAAAGAATAGAAACCCGTTTTCTGGTTAGAGAACGGGTTTTTTGATAGATGTTAGAAGTTAGCGATGGGATGCATCCTAGGGTATACGCCTATACCTTGAAAGGTGGGTCTTGTGCGTACAAAAGCTGCTCCCCGTAGGCTGAAGAATTTTTAGTTGAGTCTGCGTAGGCAGGCTTTGTTTATGTACACCTACCCTTCTAGTGCGGGGGCGTGTACTTACCTAGTGAAACAAAAAAACTCCCACCACGTAAGTAGTGGGAGTGCAAACGTCAGTTAAGTTTAGAGAGGTATGGCTTTAGAGGTTGAGTGTGCTTCCGATTACTTCGTCGAAGCTGCCATTTCTTGCTGAATTTTGCTCTTGGCAGCTTTGAATTCGCTAGACATTTGCTCTTTTTGTTCGGTGCTGCAATTGTTGTCAATGGCTGCAAACATCGTGCTTTCTTCTTGACGAATATGATCGCCAACCGCATCCATCAACTGCTTAATTTTTGATTTGAATTCGTCTTTGGAAGAAGCAGGGTTGATCGCTTTAATTTCATCCAACATCCGCTTCATCTCGGCTTGCTCATCGTACAGCTCTTGAGTATTGTCGTCCCCGTAGAAAGAGCGAACTCTGGGATAAACGATTTCTTCTTCGGCTTGAGCGTGTGCCAATAAATCTTTGTAGAGCTGCCCAAAATACTCTTGGAGT
This sequence comes from Coleofasciculus sp. FACHB-542, assembly GCF_014695825.1. Lineage (NCBI taxonomy): Bacteria > Bacillati > Cyanobacteriota > Cyanophyceae > Coleofasciculales > Coleofasciculaceae > Coleofasciculus > Coleofasciculus sp. FACHB-542. The sequence goes on from NZ_JACJPB010000041.1 coordinate 121,657, forward strand.
TTTTGAGGATCGTCAGTAGCCCCAATTTCTGTAAAGATGGTGTTGGTCTTATTGTGATCCAGGCGGATGAGCGTCTGGATGTTCATATCTTGCTTATCGGTGTTTTGGGTGACGGCACTACCAAACACACCAGACAAGGCTGCAACAGCGTCTTGAACTCGTGCCCACAGTCCCTGATCTGCGTCTTTTCCAGTCAGTTCGCGGACACCCACGAGTTCTAGCAGTCCTTTGAGTTGTTCCTGGTGAGCGCGGTTCTCAAAGTTAACAGCATTTAAAGGTCCAATCGCCAGTTCAATATCAGCACCCACGACTTGAGCAGCTTTGTGAACTACGATACCGCTCATCGCCTGAGCGTGCTTCAGGAGTTCGTGTTGAACTAATTTCTGGTAGAGAGACAGCTTATCACCAGACATTAATTCTTGGGTCTTGTGAACAAATTCCTGAACTGTCTCGTGGGGTTCAGAGGGAACGCCGTACTGAACAATTACCGTTTCTAGAACGCCCAGGTTTTTCTGGTCGTCCTGGAGCATATTCTGCAAGCGATCGCGCACATCTTGATCGGGAGTGGCACCGAGCAGTGTTTGCTCGTTAGAGATGATTAAATTTTGCGTCGCTTTCATGTCTGCCAATTTTTGAGCGATCGCAATGCGCTTTGTATCGTCCAGTGTTGATACCATTTTTGTTCCTTCTTTGAAATATTATGATTTTTGAATCTTTATGAATAATCTCACAATCTCTTAAGGTAATTCATCTTTCCCGCGACTGAATCCAAAAGTATGGTTTATAGAGGAGATAAATACTTTTAACTTATAGATTTTTATTTGGAATTCAAATTATTAAAACTTCTACTTTTGATAGTTTGCAAAATTAGGGTTCTTGAGTATAGTAATAATTCATCTAAATAAGTTTCAAGAATATATCGCTGTACATGATTTGTGAACGAGAGTTCTCCGGCTTCTCTAAAAAGCTGGAGAGCTGAACCAATGGTATCTCACACCTAAAAGAGGATAGATATACTTTATTCCTTCAATAGAAAACGTAAAGTTACGCGCTCAAGAAAAATTAACTTGTCAATAAAATAAATCTAGGAGGATAGCTTATAGATCCTCCTAGATTTAATTGCTTTCTTCCAGCGATGGCAGTTAGCGATCGCACTTATTAACTATAGGGAAGCTACGTTCCAAACCTCCCTACAGAGTTAATTCTGTTCGCGCGCACTACTACTTGCTAGAAGCTGCCATCTGGTCTTGTAGCTTGCTCTTAACAGATTTGAACTCGGTTGCCATTTGTTGTTGCTGCTCGCTGCTGAAATTATCGCGCAGCTTAGCGAACATCTCGTTCTCTTCTTGATTAATGTGATGGTTGGTAGCGTCGCTTAGCTGACGAACTTTCGCTTTGAACTCAGAAGAAGAAGGACTCATCGCCTTAATTTCATCCAGCATCCGAGCTTGCTCAGCTTGCTCGTTATACAGATCCTGCGTGTCCTGATAATAGGAGCGCACTGCTGGATAAACAACTTGCTCTTCGGCTTTAGCGTGAGCCATCAAGTCTTTGTATAGCTGACCGAAGTATTCTTGGATCTTTTGAGCATCGTTAGAATTCTCAATTTCCATAAACAAGGTCTTCGCCTTGCTATGATCCATGCGAAGAATTTCACCGATGGTCATATCAGAACGGTCGGAGGTTTGGGTGACAGCACTACCAAATACCCCTGATAATGCGGCAACGGCGTCTTGAACCCGTCCCCACAGTCCTTGATCGGCTTCTTGTCCGGTTAGTTCGCGAACACCCAGAATTTCCAGAATACCTTTCAGTTGCTCTTGGTGAGCGCGGTTCTCAAAGTTAACGGTATTCAAGGGAGTAATGGCAGCTTCAACATCAGCACCAACTACTTGAGCAGCTTTGTGAATCAGTAAACCCGTCATGGTTTGCTTATGCTTAAGCAATTCATGCTGAGATACTTTTTCAAACAAAGTCAGTTCAGAACTTTCCATTAGCTTCTGAGCTTCACCAATTATCTTGGTTGTGGATTCCTTGGGTTCGGCTTTGACACCGTACTGAATAATTACAGTATCGAGAACACCGAGGTTTTTCTGATCGTCATCAAGCATATCTTGTATGCGCTTGCGAAGATCATCATCGGCGAGCGCAGAGATGAACTTTTGCTCGTTAGCAATTAGCAAGTTTTGCAGCGCTTTCATATCTGCCAACTTCATGCCAATCGCTATGCGCTTGGTATCATCTAGTGTCGTTACCATTCTTTTGTTCTCCACTCAATAATCATAGGATCGGAATCTATCTCGAAGATAGTCATCTCTGTCGAGTAGATTCATCTCTCTTTTGAGAGATCCGCCTTATTTATCCTCTTTATAACGTCCAATTTTTATTGGCTCTATCCAAAGATAGAAAAGATTCAAAACCTTAGGACTTTTCTCTTTTTTAGTTGGCTTACTATATTCTTGTTTTGGTTATTCGGCATCTATCGTAAATCATATTTGAAAAGTTAAAATAGCCTGAAGTTTGATGACGGAGATTTGACAAGCTAGTTATTATAAAAACAGCTTCGTGCCACTATCTTAAGAATGAAATATTTAGTTTAAATTTGTGTATAGCCGATCACTTTGTCACCATTCCACCATCAGGCAGATACACTTCTTAATACGGGTCGCTAGATTGACTCAATAACAGACTCAATTAAGACAAGGGCAGGAGACAGGGCGTGACGACGAATAAGGATGCTTCTCTGGGGCAGCAGGCACTTAACAAAGCAGCAGAAATAGGATTATCTAGCCAACTCGATGAAGTAGAAGAATTAGCGGTAGATATCCAGAGCGATCCACTGAAAATGGTTCAGGGACAGGTGGATTCAGTCACCGTTGAAGGTGAAGGTTTGGTGATGAACAAAGACCTCCGGATGCAGGAAATGAAAATGGAAATGCGTGGCATCTCCATCAATCCCCTCAGCGCTGCTTTTGGCAAAATTGAATTAACCAAACCTACTGATGCAACGACCCACGTTGTCTTGACGGAAGCAGACATCAACCGGGCATTCAACTCGGAATTTGTCGGTAGTAAGCTGCAAAGTATGCAGGTATCAGTCAATGGACAACCGATGACCATTGACACTAAAAAGGTAGATTTTCGCCTACCCGGTGAGAACAAAATTGCATTAAGTGCCGACGTGCTGCTGCGCGAATCTGGAGAAACCACGCAAATTGCCTTTACAGCAGTGCCCCGAGTTGGTGCAAATGGGCAGAAGGTCAATCTGGAAGACGTTGAGTATACCGAAGGCAAGGAACTCTCCCCAGAACTGACGGCGGCGCTATTAGAAAAATCGAGCGAACTGTTGAACCTAAGTAACTTCGATCTACAAGGAATGTCGCTTCGCATCAAACAATTAAATCTAGAATCGGGAAAAATGACGCTTTTGGCGGAAGCGCGCGTGGAGCAAATTCCTTCAGGCTAGTGATGAACTGTTTGCGGTTCGCTGTTTGCCGTTAATCGAGGGGGTTAAGATCGGCAACCCAAAGCTAATAGCCAACAGCGATCGCTTGCTTTCACTCGTCTAACTCCTAGAATCCAGAGAGAAGAACATGACACAAACTCCCAATATCCCGCCGCTGATTGAAAGTGATGAGAGCGATTATCAAGATAGCGGGGTGACAAGTACAGTCGCGATCGCAGGACATCCCCTGCATCCACTGATCGTCACCTTTCCCATTGCTTTTTTGACTACACCAGCAGCAGCGGATCTCGCCTACTGGTGGACAAAAGATCTCTTCTGGGCACAAGCCTCCTTTTGGCTAATCGGCATTGGCTTGGCAAGCGGGGTGCTTGCAGCCCTAAGCGGCATGATGGACTTTCTGAGAATTGAACGAGTTCGCAAGCGCAGTGCTGGCTGGGCACACATGGTACTGAATGTCGCCGCCCTAGGGCTGACAATTGCCAACTTTGCACTCCGTTGGGGCAATACCTCAGGAGCCATATTGCCTACAGGGCTTACAATCTCAATTATTGTGGCAACCCTTCTCGGTTTGTCGGGTTGGTACGGAGCCGAGCTAGTCTATCGGCATAAAGTTGCTGTGATCGGCTACGGCGATTCAAATAGATAGAAAAAATAAGCAGGCGACATCCACGTCGCCTGCCAATTAATTTAAAAATTTCCTCTACACTTGTTTAGCATCGCTAAAAGGTAGAAGCCGCAAAAGCTAAATTTTTCTGCGTTATATCAATCCTGGCCCTTGATGACGCTTGTCACCTTCCATCGTCAGCTTCCCTTCTTCATCGTCCTGTAATTCTGAGACAGTTTCAGCGCGTTCGGCAGCCTCGGCTTCTTCTTTGGCTTTTAAGTCTCCAGGTTCGTTCACATACATTTCGGGTTCGATGGCATAGTTATTTAAAAGACCCTCTTTGTCTACCGTGTAGCCATCTGTAGTATCGATACTTCCATCATTTGTTTGATCGTTAGTAGGGGATTTTTCCTCATCATCTTTTCCGGGAGTTGTTTTAAATGCATTCCCCTCTCTTTCTCTACGTGCTGCGGTTTCAGCAGGTACAATCCCCCGATCGTAGTTATCTTCACCAACTCGTTGACTGCTGTCTACGTTATCTGTTTGATTATTCATGACTATTATTCTCCCAACAATATTCAGCTTTAGAAACTAAGAATATAATTTTTGGTATACCTTTATACTCTACCTTGAGTATTAGATCGTCAAAGTATAAAAAATTTAGATAAGATTGCGTAATCAATAACAACTAGGATATAAATTAATCTCCTACCTAAGAAGGAAATATTAAACTCTTCTGTGTGCTAGCAAGCTCAGTTGGATGCAGAAGCCTGCTCGTTGGCACGGCTTTAGTCTAAATGTATAGAATACAGAACTGAGAACTGCTTGGAAGTGTAGCCAATGCTTCGAGACGCCAAATATATCAAGCGGATTATCCTCTCGCTGCTGATTATTGTGCCCCTGGGATTGCTCTCCAAGAGATACACTGGATTCGGTCGCGGCTGGGTCAACGATTTCTCAGGTGATATCTTATACGAAATATTTTGGTGTTTGTTCGGGTTTTTCCTGTTTCCGAGTCGCAAAGCAATGAACCAAATTCCAATTTGGGTATTCGGTATCACCTGTACGATCGAATTTCTGCAACTGTGGCACCAACCTGTTTTAGACTCGATTCGCTCGACTTTTCTGGGCAAACTGTTGCTTGGAACCACCTTTTCTTGGTGGGATTTCCCCCATTATCTGCTCGGTTGCATCATCGGGTGGCTATGGTTACAGCAAATTGTTAGAGGTTACAAAGATAAAACCCCGATTCGCTCGGATAAATAGATAGGATGATTAGATGAGGGAGAATTTTCAGTAGTTTTTAGCCTGTGTTTGATGGCTAATCAGATGTAACTGAATTAACCCGAACGGGATGCCCCTACCTTGATTTAACTTTTGATCTTTCTCGCCAGCTTTTCAGCATCAAGCTGTTTTCTTTCAGCATCAAGCTTAGGGTAATTAGCTGTTCGGATAGTAATATCAGCTCTTGGCTCGTGGCGATTAGCTCCTGACTTTCGCAGATAAGCTCAGACGATCTGCTGAGCAGATAGTCTGTTCTGGTTGTTATATTTTGCTGAGATATCTCAGAATCTTGCTGTTTAGATTCTGCCAAATCTAAAGGATATGGGGGAACTTCAAAACAAGTTGATTTTTGCCACTTCCTGTTGCTCAGTTTGTGTTTTGTCATGCTCTGAATCCAGTTAACGGAGATGTTAGCAGGTATTGTAAAAGACAAAATTTGAACTTACTAGTAGATTTTAAAGGTGAAAGCGATCGCGTAGCACCTGCTACGCAGGTGCTACGCGATCGCTCGAATTTTTGGACGGGTTGTAGTATCTACTTATCTATATATTAGTTGCTTGGATTGTACGAGCAGCTTTTTCCTTGTGGCGATTAGCGCTTCACTTGTAGCGATTAGCGCTTCACTTGTGGCGATTAGATCCTGACTTTCGCCGATCAGCCTAGATGATTTGCTGAGCAGATAATCTGTTTTAGTTATTATATTTGGCTGATATATTTCAGAATCTTGCTGTCCAGACTCAGCTAAAGATAAATCATCTTGATGAATTTTACAGCAAGATAGTTTTTGCCACTTCCTATTGCTAACGTTATATTTTGTCATGTTAGGAATCCAGTTCATGAAGATGCTGGTGTGGTGTTGTAAAAAAGTGAAGTTGGTTCAGGGGATGCCAAAAATCGAGCGCTCGTGTGGCAACCGCGTAGCGGTTGCCACACGAGCATTTAAAATTTAGAATCTCGTCGTACTATCTACTCATCTAGCAATTTTAGATCAATTTTTCTGGACAAATTTTTTTCGTCAAAACTTATTGACAATGGATTAAATTCGTAGATTTAGCTTTGCCCTTTCAAATAAAAGATATTAGAGAGTAATCCAACTAAACTTCTATCTCGAGGCAGAAGTTAATACGAACGATATTTGTATACTACACTACACGAAAACCTGTGTTGAGCGATCGCTATGGTTATGAAATTTATCGTTAACCCGCATGATAGCTACAACCAGATTACCATCACCCCAGCCAGATGAAGAAGCAAGTAAAGGTTAAACCCAATTCAAAAAACCAAAGAATTGAGGAAGCTGAGGACGGTAGCCTTACGGTTCATTTGAAGTCGCCACCTGTAGATGGTAAGGCAAATGAAGAGTTAATTCAAATACTCTCTAAAAAATTTAACATATCAAAATTAAGAATTTTTATCAAATCGGGTTTATCGTCAAGAAATAAGCTAGTCGAAATAGACGACGGTTGAACCTAACTAGAAAATCTAGCAATCTTCTTGAAGTTGTGAGCCAGCCCTTCAGATACCTGACTGCTCTAAAAAAAGTCGGGTACCTGACCTTCCCGAACCATTCAGTAAGATTCTATAGCAGTTGCTCGGTAAAGGTGTTGTTCTGACTGCACGCGATCGCTATTTTCATTTTCCGTTTAAACTCATCCCCGTTAGCTTTAAATTAACAAAAGATTAATTTTAGAAACTATCTATTGGTAGATTTCAAAAGCTCAAAGTCAAAATCTAAAATTCAAAAGTGAATAACTCAACCTGGTACACTTGAACGAAGAGGTCAACTCAGCATGCCACACGTCTTACTGATCGATGATGAAGAGGCATTACGTGCCAGTCTTAGCTACGCCTTAATTAAAGAAGGCTATCAAGTGACAACCGCAGGGGATGGACAGACTGCACTCAAGTTGTTCCATAAGCAAGTGCCGGACGTGATTATTTTGGACTTGATGCTACCGGGCATTGATGGGATGGAACTCTGCTGGCGCATCCGAGCATTTTCTAATATCCCGATTTTGATGCTGACAGCTAAAGACCAAGATATTGACAAAGTTTGGGGATTAGAAGCGGGTGCAGATGACTATATCACCAAACCCTTCAACACTCGCGAACTTCTCGCACGCATAAAAGCTGTTCTCCGGGGTCGCGCTGTGGGTCAACAGTCTCTACAGGGAGATTAAAAAAATTGAAGTTGCACCTTTGAAAAATTCAAGGAGCTGGTTAGCAATTCATATCAGATGGAATTCAATTTACCGAAAACTGTTAGTTACCTATTTAGCACTCACCGCATTAGGAACTTCTATTCTGGCAAGCTATATTCTGTTCTCTTTCCATGCCTATTTCATGAGGACGAGACAGGCTGATTTAGATTCCTGGACAACAGCCCTCAGCGAGAGCGTCGCTGACGCTTTAGAGGAAAATAATCTTGAGCGGGTAAGAGTGCTAGTGCAACGCTACGGTTCACCGGAAGCAGTCACCCTGCGCGTCTTTGCACCTGATGGTCGCCTGCTATTCACCTCCGCCCCCCAGCTAGATCGGCAAGTCCCTAACTGGTTAGCTGTTGTTGGCGTGAGAGAAGCGCTACAAAATCAGCCGACGCAAGGGGTAGCAAAAGGGATTCTATCCAACGATGACCGAGTGTATGCAGTGCGACCGATATTTCGGAAGGGTCGTCTGCTCGGTGCGCTGCGGATGTCGATCACTTTAGAACAGTTTCAGCGTCAGTTTCGCCGCGTCATTTTCACCGTTCTTGGAACGCTCTTCTTGACGCTCTTGCTTTGTGCGCTGATTAGCGAAAGCCTTGCCCGTAATATTGCCAGACCGATTCAGGCGATGTGCCACTTTGCAATTGAGGTGGGTGGGGGTCATTTAGGTGAGAAGCTGAACATTCATCAAGATGATGAAGTGGGTCAATTAGCCAGTGAATTGAATCGCATGAGCGAACGGCTGGCTTCCTTAGATAAAGAGCGGCGGGCATTCCTCGCAAATGTGTCCCACGAACTGCGGACTCCTGTTAGCAACGTCTATGTCACCCTAGAAGCACTCGCCAATGGAGCGGCTGAGGAGCCGGAGTTACGCGATCGCTTCATCCAGACTGCACAGGATGAAACCCTGCGCCTGTCCAGGCTAATTAAGGATCTGCTGGATTTAGGACGACTCGAAGCTGGCGTAACGCCACTAGAACAGCAACCGCTAAAGCTGCGAGACTTAATCGAACGGGCGGTGCGAGCAATGGAGTCTCGGATGATAGCCAAGGAAGTTGGCATCAGCGTGGAGGTTGCGGATGTTCAAATCCAAGGCGATCCAGAACGACTATTGCAAGCTTTTCTAAATATATTGGACAACGCGATTAAGTTCTCTGTACCAGAGTCTAAAGTTTCTGTCTCAAGCAATATAGAAGGTGCCCAGGTTTCAGTAAAAATTCGCGATCGGGGAACCGGAATCACAGAGAGCGATTTGCCCCGCATTTTTGAACAATTTTATACAGCAGATCCCTCGCGCAAAGGCAGCGGAACGGGTTTGGGGTTAGCGATCGCGCGACGGATTGTGGAAGCACACGGCGGCACGATTACGGCTACTAGCACTCCAGGTCAAGGCGCAACTTTCAGTATTCGTCTTCCCCTCGACACCGCTGCAGAGAAACGAAAGAGTTAATATCCTGTCCGGCTTATCGCTTTATTTATAATCGGCTTATAGTCGCTTGGAAATTGGGGCGTTGTTCTGTTGGATAAGGGCAACCTGATGCCGGAGGATACCTCATTCTGCTCCCACTACAAATTGCACTGTCGTCGCGAGGGAGTCTCCTGGACTGGGATTTCCTCCGGAAACTCGATCTGCTTGACCAGCAGTATTGATTCAATGACGTTGAGCGTTATAGCTGATCGCGGGAATTGATAAAAAGCAGGTTGAATAGGCGTCGCGAGCCATAGCCAGCATCTTAAAAGGTGCTTCCCTCCAGCGCGAGTTTCCAAATCTGGCAGCTTCAATTCAAAAAATCTATCTATAAATACGAAAAGTCTATCGATAAACCGGGGATTACATCTTGTCTTCGGTGTTTGACTATGGCATTCTGTTAAAACAGTCGTATTCCGACCGATAAACCGGAGATTAAACTAGCTACTGCTCCAACATGATTTGCGTGAAACAAGTGGGGCAGTAGATTCAATGCGGGAATGGAGCCGTATGCATATCAAACTATTGTCTTTAAAGAGTGTTCTTTTTTCTCTGCTAGTTGTTTCCTTAGCCTTTACCAGCGCTTGTAGTAACACTTCAGCAAATACTTCAGCAAATACTTCAGCAAATACTTCAGGTAGTTCCTCTGGCAAAAAGGTGATTCGGATTGCGATTGGTACTCAAGACCAAACTATTAACACTGTGACAGGTGGTGCAGTCATCCGAGAAGAAAAGCTACTGGAGAAGTATCTGCCAAAAACAGGAAAATACCAAAATGTTGAGTACAAAATTGAGTGGTCTAGCGCCACATCAGCTCCACCAATTACCAACAAAATGTTGGCGAATCAAATTGATATCGGCAGCATGGCAGACTTTCCGGCAACGATCAACCTGACGACGTTTCAGAAGAAAGGCAATGGCGTTAAGACTGTTTTAATCTCATCTCTTGCCTACAGCCCTAATGGAGCTGGAAATGCGGTTGTTGTTCCAACCGACACACCTTATAAAAAACTAGCAGACTTAAAGGGGAAAACCATTTCAGTTCCCTTCGGAACCTCGGCGCATGGGATGCTGTTGCGGGCGCTGAAGAATGAGGGCATTGATGCACAGAAAGAAGTGACGTTAGTGAGTCAATCACCAGAAGTCGGTGGCACGAGCCTGAGAAGCCGTCAGATCGATGCTCATGCGGATTTTGTGCCTTATGGTGAGTTATTTCCCTTTAGAGGCTTTGCTCGGAAGATTTACGATGGTGCACAAACAGAAACTCCTACCTTTCATGGAGTTGTAGTGCGATCGGACTTTGCGAAAGAAAATCCCGAAATTGTGGTGGCTTATCTAAGGGCAATGTTGGAGGCGAATCAGCGTTTCCGGGAACAACCAGAAGCCCTTAGTGCGAAGTTAGAAAAGTGGACAGGGATTGAGAAAGAAATCTTTTATATGTTCCTCGGTCCATCGGGTATTCAAAAGCTCGATCCGAGAATTCAGCCCTACCAAATCACTGCGCTCAAAAATAGCGTGACGACGTTGAAGCAGATTGGAAAATTGGATGCCAGTGTGAATCCAGATGATGTTGCAAGTTGGACGGACGATAGTTACCTGAAACAAGCGCTCAAAGAGAGCAACATTAGCGAACAGGATGTAGCTACGTCGGCGGATAATTTGATTCGTGGTAATGATGCACTCACTCAAGAATCGATTCCAGATCCAAAACTAGCAGCTCAGATTTGGGTAGAAGGAGAAGAGAAAGTTCTCAGTTTTACCTCAATCAAGAATATGCTGACAAAGCTGCAACAGCTCAAGTCTGAGGGCAAAACAGCGGCTGTAGCCTTCGTACACGATCGCGACAAAGGTTGGAAGTTATTCGCCCAAAATTCTTTCTATGTTCGGAATGGCGACCAGGTATCTGCATTCCTACTGGAAAAAGATGCACAAGCATTTGCCGGGAAAGCTGGAGCAAAGGTGGCAAGCTTTCAAGAGTTGCAGCAGCTTTATGCCAAAAATACGCAGTCAAAGGATTTAGCGGTTGCGCGATGAATGAAGGGGAGCGATCGCAACGATAGAACTATATTGAGTCAAATGAGAGGTTTGTAATGGCTGTATCTCCAAAATCAGCACGAAAGACAAAAGGAGAGAAGTACAGTGTACTGAGGAGCAAATTTTTGAAGCAGCGCTCCTTGTCAAAATTAGCGCTTATCAGTCTGGCACTGCTCAAAAGTCGCAATTTAAAGCGAGCAATTTCCATTGTTTTATTCTTTGGAATCTGGCAGCTTTTGTGCGTCACTCAGTTCAATTTCTTCATCAATTTTACCTTTTTACCCTCTCCAGTTGAAGTTTGGAATGCAACGGTTGAATTCTTTTCTGGCAATGCCGCTGTGCATATTACTGCCAGTCTTCAACGAGTTTTGCTGGGATTTGGAATTGCGGCTATTCTGGGCGTTAGCTTGGGCATTTTGATTGGCTGGTTTCGGCAGATTGAAGATTTAGTTTTTATTCCATTGGAGTTGCTCAGACCAATTCCCGCCGTCGCCTGGATACCGCTGGCAATTCTCATGTTTCCCAATGCAGAGTCAGGAATGGTGTACATCACATTTTTAGGCGCATTCTTCCCAATTTTGATCAGCACAATTCGGGGAGTAGAAAGTACGGATATAGTGCTGCTGCGAGTAGGACAGTGTTTGGGAGCTAAACAGTGGCACATTTTTAAAGATATTGTGGTGCCAGGAGCGATGCCCAACATTGCCAGCGGTTTGGTTATTGGTATGGGAAATGCCTGGTTTTGTTTAGTAACATCTGAAATTTTGGCGGGTCGGTTTGGAGTGGGTTATCTAACTTGGGAGTCTTATGTTACATCGAATTATCCACCAATCGTGATGGGAATGCTGCTGATTGGTTTGATGGGTTTGATAAGCACGCTGATTGTCGATCTCTTAACGAAGTTGCTGATGCCTTGGCGAGTAATGAAAAAGCAGGGTGTGTAGTTCCCTGAAAATGAATATTCAAGTTGCCTATTTTTGGAGGTTTAGAGGCTGTGGCAACCCTAGCAAAAAAGCAGGTTAGCGCCTTGGCGAAAGGGTCAGTTGAAGTTAAAGATTTATCCGTTGCCTTTAAGCGACGAGACCAGTACGGGCCTTTGCTGGTTCTAGAATCAACAAACTTCAAAATTAATCCTGGTGAATTTGTCTGTTTGTTGGGACCATCGGGCTGCGGCAAGTCAACGATTCTAAACTTGATTGCTGGTTTTCTGAAGCCAACAAGGGGACAGGTATTAGTGGATGAACAACCCGTTGAAAGACCGGGAGCAGATCGCGGATTTGTTTTTCAGCAATACTCGCTCCTACCCTGGAAGACCACCTTTGAGAACGTGGAATTTGGTTTAAAAATTCAGGGTATTTCTAGAGTAGAACGAACTGAATTGGTAAATGATTACTTAGACCGAGTCGGCTTGTATAAGCATCGTCATTCTTATCCTCATCAGCTATCAGGAGGAATGCAACAACGTGCAAGCATTGTGCGGGCACTGGTAAATTCACCCTCAGTATTGTTGATGGATGAACCATTTGCAGCCTTGGATGCTCAGACTCGGCACATGATGCAGGAGTTGCTGCTGAACATTTGGAGCGATTTGAAATCCACGGTTATTTTTGTCACCCACGATATTGAAGAAGCCATCTTTTTGAGCGATCGCATTCTGGTTATGGGCGTTCGTCCAGGGCATATCAAAGAAACAGTTGTGGTGAATCTCGATCGACCCCGCCATATAGATACGATGCTTTCACCGGATTTTGTGAATCTCAATCGGCAAGTCTTTAAATTGATTCGCGAAGAAACTCTCAAGAGTATGGAGTTGGGTTGATTGAAGCAAACCGTATTTGTACTGCTCGTACAGCCCAAGTGTGTTGCTTTCGATAGCGGCTTGGCGTGCCCTTTGTTGTCCCTTTTACCAACTGCTTAAGTTCTGAGATTGATGGAGAAATTCGGTTTGAATCCAGCGATCGAGGTTAATTGTCTCTAGTCCTTCATTTCCGGGAACTAGACGCAGTTGGGCAATGTGTTGAGTAATCCAGTCGGGACGAATCATCATCTCGCAGAAAAAACGCCCAGGTTGATTCTGGTGATAGACATTGCTGAGAATTTGGGAGACGATTTCGGCATCCAGGTTTGTCCACTGGCTGATCAGAGAAAGCGCTGAGGGCGTAATGGTATACCAATATTGGGCAGCGCTTAAGGCTTTTAGGTAAGCGATTACAGCTTCCGGATACTGTTCTGCTAACTCTGCACTCACCACTACACCATGAAAAGCCGGTAACACATTCAAATTGTCACCTGGTAAATAACGAAACTTGCCTTGACGATAGGCAATATCGTGAAAGGGAGCAAAATGAGCATACCCATCTGCTTGAATGGAATAACCAAAGGGCTGAGTAATGTTGGAGTTCTCTAAGGAAGCAAGCTTAACCTCGTTAAGTAAGTTCGCAGAATTGAGCGATCGCATCACCATCCCATGTGCAGAAGAACTGAAAGGAACCGCAATCACACCTCCTCGCAAATCTTCAATACTTTGCAGTTTGGACTTATTGGGAACAATTACGGCATTACAGGAACCATCGGGATTCGTCGAAACAAAGCTCACTAGTCGCGTCTGTCGAGTTTCACTACTGGAATTATTTTGCTGGATAGCACTCAGTAACAAGGGATAATCCCCTAAAACGCCAATATCTAGTTGTCCGGAGTGTAACCCCTGAATGATGGGTGCTCCTGTAGAAAAATCGCACCAGTGAATGCGGTATTGGGTAGAACTGTATCGCCCTTCTTTGGGTAAGAAGTGTTCTAGCAAGCCTAAGCGCTGAATCACTAAGCCTGCTGTCACCGTTGGAATCGTGCTGTTTTGAATACCGATCGCTAAATCAATTGTCTCAGGATGTTGCAGAGAGTTGGAACGAATGATCAGGTTAGGCGATCGCAAACGCACTGGGGTTGCATGAGGACGAACAGAGGCTGGCTGTTGCTCTTGACGGTTCTCAACAAGAGCAACGAACTTTTGCATCGGGTTTGAGTTGCGCGATCGCCGATTTTGCGAGGATGAGTCTGCGATCGCGCTTTGCGTGCTACCGGAGGCGATCGCAGATTGGCTTAATCGTTTGGGTAACAAGAGAAAAACATTACCAGACAAGGCAAATTCTTGGAGGGGAATTGCAACGAGCATTCCCGATTGACATTCAGATTTAAATTCAAAATTAGAAGCAAATCCTAAATAATGCCCCTGCATTATATAGGTTCGCATCAAACTGAGAGTATCAACAATTTCAACTTGAGCGAAATCAGAAAAGTTTATCCTTAATTCAGTTAGCCGAGATTCAAACACTAAACGACTAGGAGAGCCAGTATTTAGCATCACCCATCGCTCTTTTTGCAGTTCTTTCAAACTCAACCAGCTTTGATTCGCTAAAGGATGATTTGCCGCAACCACTAAAGAATAGTGAATGGGAGCAATTGGGGTTGCTGAAATTTCAGAAAATTCTGCAAAACTAATATCTGAGATTCCTATATCAATCTGACTGCTGGTAATGGCTCGATAGAGAAATTCAGCCGAATCAAATACGACACACTGAGTCTGAATCCCAGGATACTGCTGACGGTACTGGAAGAGGATTTCAGGTAGCCATCCATTAGCGATCGCCGCTGTGCAGCCGATTTTGAGATTGCCAAATTTGCCTTTTTTGATTTCTTCGACTTTGGCAAACAATTGATTTTCAACATCAATCAGTCTTGGCCCTTCCTCCAATAAAAACTGTCCCACCTCGGTTAGCTGAATCTTACGACCAAGACGATAAAACAGGTCAGTTCCTAGTTCAGTTTCCAGGGATTTTATTTTGGCGCTGACCGCAGGCTGAGTAAGATTTAGAGCATCAGCAGCTTCAGTAAAACTGAGATGCCTAGCTACCTCCAGAAATACTTTAACTTGATAAACCTCCACGTTCTCTAACCCCCAAATTGAAATTTTTATTTTACAGCTTAATGAATGAATAAAGCTAATTTATAAAATCATAAAAAACGCGAATGAATAAATGGTATTTTTAGTTACAAAAAAGCTTGTGACTTTTAATTCTCTTCTCTAATATAAAAAAGGTAAAAAAGCGGACTTAGTGAATTTATTCGTACAAAGTTATAAAAGTTTTTGCTAACTGAAGAGGAGTCAAGAGTGGATACTCAATGGATGAAGACCGATGTTCTTGTCATCGGTGGTGGTACTGCGGGAACGATGGCAGCCATCAAAGCAAAACAGGCAAATCCTGACGGAGAAGTGCTGATTTTAGAAAAAGCGAATATCCGTCGCAGTGGGGCGATCGCAATGGGTATGGATGGGGTCAATACAGCCGTCATTCCTGGTAATTCTACCCCAGAGCAATATGTTCGCGAAATTACGATTTCCAACGATGGCATTGTGAACCAAAAAGCCGTCTATCAAACCGGGAAATTAGGCTTTGAAGTCATTCAAGAATTGGAAAGCTGGGGTGTCAAGTTCCAAAAAGACATTCACGGCAATTACGACCTGAAGCAAGTGCATCGCGTAGGTAAATACGTACTCCCGATGCCAGAAGGAAAAGACCTGAAACAAATTTTGACCCGACAGGTAAAGCGCCACAAAGCGAAAGTCACGAATCGGGTGATGGCAACTCGTGTTCTAGTCAAGGACGGACGCGCTATTGGAGCAGTAGGGTTTGACGTGCGAAACGGCGATTTTGTCGTGATTCAGGCAAAAGCAGTCGTTCTGTGTACAGGAGCTTGCGGACGCTTAGGTTTACCCGCCTCTGGCTATCTCTACGGCACCTACGAAAACCCTACCAATGCTGGCGACGGCTACTCAATGGCGTATCATGCAGGCGCAGAACTCACTAATATCGAGTGTTTTCAAATTAACCCTCTGATGAAGGACTATAACGGCCCCGCCTGTGCCTATGTAGCCAGTCCGTTTGGAGCTTACACCGCCAATGCTGAAGGACACCGCTTTATTAGTTGCGACTACTGGAGCGGTCAGATGATGCTGGAAATTTGGAAGGAGTTGAACTCTGGTAAAGGCCCAGTTCAACTGAAGATGACCCACTTAGATGAAGACACCATTTCAGAAATTGAGTCGATTTTATGGTCGAATGAACGACCCAGCCGAGGACGCTTCCATGAAGGTAGGGGTGAAAATTACCGCACAAATGGTGTGGAGATGAATATCTCGGAAATCGGTCTGTGTAGCGGTCACAGCGCTTCTGGGGTCTGGGTGAATGAGAAAGCGGAGACGACGGTTCCGGGGTTATATGCCGCCGGAGATATGGCAAGCGTTCCCCACAATTACATGATTGGGGCGTTTGTCTTCGGTCGGTTGGCGGGTACAAATGCGGTGGATTATATCGAAGGGTTAGAGCATCTTGAACCCGATGCTGATGTTTTAGAGGCAGAAAGACAACGGATTTATGCCCCGTTGAACAACCCGAATGGCGTGCCGCATACCCAGGTGGAGTATAAGTTACGGCGATTGGTTAATGACTATCTACAGCCGCCCAAAGTAGACCACAAGATGGAAATTGGCTTGAGAAACTTTGTGCGCTACCACGAGAGCCTAGAGATGATGGGCGCACGCGATCCGCATGAACTGATGCGCTGCATGGAAGTTCATTTTATTCGCGATTGTGCAGAGATGGCAGCCCGCGCCTCGCTATATCGTCGAGAAAGCCGTTGGGGACTCTACCATTACCGCGTAGATTATCCCGACAAGAACAATGAAGAATGGTTCTGCCACGTCAATCTCAAGAAAGACGAATCAGGCGAGATGGCTTTGTTCAAGCGTCCGGTTGAGCCTTATGTGGTGGACGTTGATATTGAACGAGAAGTTTATGACGTGGCGGTGCGCTAAGTCGGTCAATTTGTAGCAAACAGAGGAAGAGTTATGGCTTTAGCAATGCAACGGGTTGATGTACCCGTAATCGTTGATGAATCGAAATGCTTAGAAAAGTGTACCGCTTGCATTGAAGTGTGTCCCCTCGATGTATTAGCGAAGAACCCAGAAACGGGCAAAGCCTATATGAAGTACGACGAGTGCTGGTTTTGCTTGCCTTGTGAGAAGGAGTGTCCCACCAACGCGATTACGGTTCAAATTCCCTTTTTGTTGCGATAGAGGAGTGATGATGTCTGCTGATTCTGAATTGAACCAATGGTTGGAAATGTTGCGATCGCCCGACGCCAGCGATCGCCTAGTTGCCGTCAAAATGCTGCAACATTTGGGCGATGAGGATGCTCTGGAACCGTTAATTACAGCATTGCAAGATGAGAGCATGGCTGTGCAAAAGCTTGCAGTGACTGCGCTGTGGGAGTTAGCTAATCCCAAGGCGGTTCCGGCTTTAGTGGAATGTCTGGCTTCAACTGATGAGGAGATTCGGGAAGAAGCGCTATCTGCCTTGGGCGAATTAGTTACTCCCGATCACCTGTTGCTGCTGCTAGATGCCCTGCATCGAGATGACGTGAATATGCAACTGAATGTGTTAATTCTGTTGCGGAAAATTCACGATGCTCAGTCTTTGCCCTATGTATTGCCGTTCTTTGAGTCGGAAAATGCTGAGTTACGAGAAGCGGCAGTGACAACGCTACGCTATCTCAATCAAGTGGAACGCTGTCAAGAAGCGATCGCCTTAATGTCCGACCCCGATGAGAATGTGCGGCGTTCTGCTGCCCTAACATTAGGACATTTAGCAGATGCAGAAGTAGTTCCCAGTCTGTGTCAAGCACTCACTGAGGATACGGATTGGCAGGTGCGACGCAATGCGGCAAAATCGTTGGCACTCCACGCTGATTCTACGGCAGTTCCAGCTTTAGAAACGGCTTTGGCAGATGAGCATTGGCAGGTGCGGAAGTTTACTCTTCAAGCTTTGCAAAAAATCCCCACTGACCAAACCTTACCTGCGTTAGTGAAAGCGTTGGCAGATGAGTATTCAGATGTGCGTCGAGATGCTGCGATCGCACTCGGTATCCTAGAAAACCCAACCGCCCTGAATGCACTCCAGCAATCTCTGGACGATCCAGACAAAGATGTGTGTATTTACGCACAACGAGCAATTCAGAAAATCCAAGAGTCCACGCCAGAGACATCTAATGCCTAGCCATCAATCTCCCTTCCGCCAAACTCATACAGAGGAAATTGCCACTCCTCCCGATCCAGTAACGGAATCTCGGCAACGAGAAGTTATCCAGTATCTCAAACAGGTGATTGAACCCATCCTCAAAAACGACATCGTTAGCTTAGGGATGGTGCGGAATCTGCGGGTTGTGGATGACTATATTTATCTACGCCTGTATGTGGGGAAACATCAACATCAGCTGGAAGCAGAAATTCAATCGGCACTTTCACCCGTAACTTGGTGCAAGAAAATTTATATTCAGCTGTGTACCATTCCTGGTGTCAGAACGACGTTGGCAATTTCCAGTGGCAAGGGAGGCGTAGGCAAGTCCACAACATCGGTTAATTTAGCCGCCGCTTTGAGTTTGCAGGGGGCGAAGGTGGGCTTACTTGATGCGGATGTCTATGGTCCCAACGTCCCTCAGATGTTGGGATTGGGACAGGCCGATGTAAAGGTGATTGATACACCCGACGGTCAAAAGTTTCTTCCCCTAGAAGCTCACGGTATCAAAGTCATGTCAGTAGGACTGCTGGCAGAACCCGATCATCCCCTCGCTTGGCGCGGCCCCGTCCTGCACAAAATCGTGACTCAGTTTATCCAGGAGGTGGAATGGGGAGAATTGGATTACCTGCTGATTGATTTGCCTCCTGGTACAGGCGATGCTCAAATTACGATAGTGCAAGAAAGTCCGATTTGTGGCGTAATTTTGGTGACGACTCCCCAACAAGTTGCGGTTTCGGATGTGCGCCGCAGCGTCCATATGTTTCGTCGTGTCGGCATTCCCGTGCTTGGCATTATCGAAAATATGAGCTATTTAATCTGTGGTCATTGTGGCGATTGCACTCCGATTTTTGGGAGTGGTGGAGGGCAGCAGCTATCGACAGAACTCCAAGCCCCTTTACTGGGGCAGGTTCCGATTGACCCTAGTATTTGTATGGGTGGGGATACGGGAACGCCCTTGACTCTAGCGCATCCAGGTTCCACAGTCGGGCAGGTATTTGTACAAATGGCTGAAGCGATCGAGACGACTTTTCGCCCTTGTGAAGTTCTGACTGGATAATTGATTTGGGCATTGCACAATTGAAGCACGATGCAATGTCCACATTGTCAAGCAAACCAAACCCTCAAGAATGAACGACACAACCGTAAACAGAGCGATTGATGATGCAGTTGCGATCATCGATTTTGCGAAATTTCCACGCAACGCTGGCTACCCCGAAAAAGTTGAAGAACACGGCTTAAAACTCTATCGTTCTTCCATCATTATTCTCAGATGAAAAAATGTAACCCTTCCCACACAAGCATTTTAGTTTTACGCAACAACTATATCTAGAATATTAGAAAATAAAGCGATAAACCCAATTCCAGTCAGAGTTAAAAAATCGTCTTAAATTTTTGTTTTCAGAGAGTGACAAGACAGGGATAGCGGCGAGTAAGCTTGTGTTTCGTTTCTTTACTTTTATTTCTCTTGCCGAAGTAGAATTGCAAACAGCCAATCAATGTACATCCATCCTTCAGGTTTAAATGAACGGAATAATGTACATTGACCTTTCCCTAACAACTATTCTCTAGTTACCAAGAGCATCCTTGATGCTATCAACAGCCTTTTCAACAAGACCTTTTGTGTTGTCTACTGCTTCCTTAGTCCGAGCCGCATCTTCATCTGCTCTTTTCTCAATTCGCGCTGCATCTCTGTTGGCTTTACGCTCAATGAGATTCCCATGCCCATCCGTTCCTTCCTCGACTCGGTCGGCATTCTTATTGGCAGTTGCTTTTACCTTGTCTTTGACATCGTCAATGAAATTCTTGCTTCGGTTCAAATCTTCATTGGCTTTTCCTTTAACCTGGTCGCTCGTATCTACAGATGCGATTAGGTTTGCACTAGGAGCAGCCATTGCTGCGCTGGTCGAGAAAAAGGCACCCTGCCAAACAAACGCGATCGCTGACACGCAAAACAGCGTTGTAGCCAGCCAACGTCCTACAGTTGAAAGCCCTTTCGTAAAATAATTTGGTTGCATAGAACACAATCTCATTAGGTTTAGCAATCCTATATTTACTTCATTTGGCTTATCAGCTAAACCGCTCTCTAGACAGATGTTCCTTTATCACAAATTATCCAAAAAACTCACTCTTCCGATAGATTGAACAAATAACATCCAGCCTGCATACGTTTAAACTTAATAGAGTAACAACCTAATAATTCTATTTTTATTAGACTACAATACCCATACTGGTTAACTGACAAAACTCAAGAGATCGAACGACAATATTTAGCTGTAAAGTTTTATTACAAGTGGTGTTAATTCTGTTTTTTCAAGGCAACTGCATCCGGCAGGATTAGCTTATCCGTGTGCTTGAATTTATTTCAGTTGTGAGAAGAAGTACTGCCTTCTGCGGGTGGCATCGGCTTAGATGCTAATTCAGCAGTGCTATCATTTGCGGATGTAGTCGTTTCCGTGTCTTTTTTAGCTTGCCACAAAAGTGTTTTTATCTTCTGTAAATGCTCAAATGGTAAAACGGTACCCTTAGTAATCTTTAGTTTAGTAGTCCCGCTAGGACTTTCGGAGTGCTTTCGCACTTCCTCCACCAGCTCTTTGAAAATCTCAATCGCCTCGTCAACTTTAGGATTTACTCCTTGAATTTGATTCAAATGTTTGCTGACTTCCTCGAAGTCGCTGGGGTCTAAAGTCGCGTCTCTGGTAAACTTTAGCTCAGTCAATCCTCTGGGACTTTCTGAATGCTTTCTTACTTCTTGTACTAGCTTGTCAAAATCTTTAATCGCTTCATCGATTGGTTGTTGCGGTTTAATACTTCTTGCACTGACCTCGTTTATCCCAGTTTGAAGTACCGCGACTAATAACCGATCCTGTAGAGCGCGAAAGATCAAAGTACCTGCGGAACCAGCAACTGCGGAGGTTGCTAACAGGATAAAAGCCGTTTCTGGTCGGACAATCGCGATAGCTGGAGGTGCAGCAAGGGCACCAATGAGTAACCGTGCCACTACCCCTAAATCAATCACATTTGTAGAATGAGCATAGGCAAACTTTACTGCTAAATCATCATCGGTCGGCTTATGAGGTAACTCAATATTTCCCTGGAGATTGAGCAGTTCGTAGACTAACCCACCCAGGCTTCCAGCAGCGAGGATTACCCCAAGCATCATCCAAAATTTGCAGTCAGCCAAATTAGGGGTTTCTAAAATTTCTTTTACATTTATCTCCCAGTTGTTGGGTTTAATTTGATTTGAATTTGGAATAGGGCTGGATGTGGGAAGTAGAGTTGGGCGTGGGGAAACGCTTTGACTGTAGGCTGCTGTAGCCGTCAGGCTCGTAGTTAGAAGAATGCTAGGAATAATAATGTTTATGTGCTTCATCTTTTAGTTATTTGCTTCTAATTTGATATGGTTATAGTTAAAAAAATGCTATAGCAATCGTATTTGAATTGCGATATGCCAGCGGGTCAGAATCCCTCACCTCTTGCAGGGATGGTTGAAACCGCACCTACACAAATGAAACCTGCCTACGCAAGTTACAAGACTAAATCTTGTCTGTTGTTTTAGAAATCACGAGAGCAGCAGTATAAGCTGATTTTTGAGTTTCTGATCCACTAATGGGAGCTGGCTGAAGGTCTACAAACTTAATATTATAGTTGCTGTCAAAGTTTTGAACTGCTAATGCTGGATTTCCGCCACCAGTGGTCAAAACAAAATCTCCTGTAGTTTGACTGTCTTTCCAAATATTTACCACGATTTTTGCTCGTCCCGCCCAAAAACACTGGACATTAATAGGACAGCGCGAATCTTCTGTGATGTCAGTAAATTTCACCCAAATATTTTCATCAGGTAAAATAGCGGTTTCGTTTAAATTTATCTGAAACTCACGATTTACTTGAGTAATAATTAACTTCCCGTTTTGTTGAGCGAGTAATTGGGAAGCAGGTGAAGTAATCGGTTCGGTGGCTAGTTGAGCGTCTTTTTGTGCTAAAGATAAGGATTGAATACTGAAAACAACTGCACAAGCCAAGACGAGAAGGAATAATCTAATTTTGGGATTCTGCAATTTCATGATTGTTGTTTTTTCTCATCCTTTTTAAGAAAATAAAATATTTCGTCTTATTCGGAGGCTAAAAAATTAGTGACTCGCAGTGAAATAGGCGGATGAACTAGATGCGATCGCGTATTTCCTCCTATCCATTAATCTAGCTCAATATTAAGGATAGTACGCCTTAAAGATATAAGCGATCGCATCACAATAAAGCCTCTGTTGCCCATCGACATCTAGCTGCTCATATATGACAAGATTGGGAAAGTAGTACACAACAGGTATTTTACTTTCAAGCGCTTGACTTTCATAGTTTGAATCAGGCTGAGTGCAGAGGAATGATGCCTTGGTCGAAAATACGGTTATCGGTGCCGATACCGCTAATGATTATTCTGTCTGGATATACATTAAATGCTGCAAAACTTAATTGACTGGCAGAATGCGCCGTCCATTCTGAACGTTCCACCGGGCGGAGTCCTGCCCCTGCCCCACAGATGAGGTAGGTAGTACCATTGATGGGCTGAGTGCGCTCATAATGGTGGTCGTGACCGTTGATGTAAAGTTGCACTCCGTACTTTTTAAATAGTGGCGTCAAGGTTTGTATAAAGGGTTGATTAACCCCGTATGCACCCGATGAATAAATTTGGTGATGACCAACAACTACTTTCCAAGGGGCATTGCTGCGACTGAGTTCTTTTTCTAACCATTTTAGTTGAGTTTCCCAGTCAGCATTCTCATTAGTATCTAAAGCAAAAAATTGTACGGAGTTACGGCGGAATGTGTAGTAGCGTCGTCCCTGCATATTAAAGCCTGGATAGCGAACTTGGGGTTCTCCGTTATCGGTGCGGATGTCGTGATTGCCAAGAACCGCCTGAAATTTTACTCCGCGCCGCAATAAAGCTTGATAGGGGCGCTCAAAGACATCGACAATTTTCTCAATTTCACCGTTGTTGTAAATATTGTCACCCGCAAGAATTGCTAAATCAAAGGGCTTTAGCGCGTGGTAACGAGCCATTGACGCTGCTACAGCATACTGGCTTGCCGAACCAGTGCCGGTGTCAGCGACGGAGACAAAGCGCAGGAGAGGGGATTGTGATGAACTAACCGTTGTCGATTTGAAGCCTAAGTTGGAGGAAGGGGAGGTTTTGGAAGTCTCTCCTGGGTTGATATCCTGACTCTGAGCGATTTGGCTGCGGAATTTTCTGACCAAAAAAGCTAAGCCGAAGCCACTGAGGCTACTTAAAATTAGAAAGTCACGGCGTTTAAGGGGCATGGATTACTTGATTAAGAGTTACGTAAGTTGGGCGCAAGTCGATTAAAGCAGAATAGCAAAGTGGTAGATTAGGGCTGTGAAGGCAGCATTCGGTAAAAATTTACCGTAATTGCACCTATTTGCACTGCCCTCAGGGGAAATTCGATGCCAGAAGATCAACCGAAACAGCCAACTTCTTCAGCTAAACCGGCACCCCAAACGCCGACGCCCACGGGGGCAAAAAGCCAATCGGGAAAAGCCCTCCAGCAAATTTGGGCTAGATTCCAACCCGTTCTGAAAGTGCAAAGCCTTAAAACTCTGCGTGGCACAATTCAGCTACTGGAAGGGGTTGTCGAAAAACTGGAGGCAGAACCTACCGAACAGTTACCCTCAAGGACTCCTTCTCCTCCGGAAAAGGTGGTATTTCAACCTACTGAGGGGGTGACAGAGCTGACGCCAGAAGTGACGCCAGAAGCACCAGCATTGGCTACAGAGACGTCAGCCCTAGAAACCTCTGCGGACACGCCAGCACCAGAGACACCCCCTGCTGAGGTGGTGCCTTTGCCACCGACGCCGAGTCCTCTAGAGAGGTTCCGTCAGAGTCGGATGCGCTTTGTGATGTTGTGGAATGCGACGCTAGGGAGAATCCGCTCAATTCTGCCGGAAGCAATCAGTCAAAAGCTGTCGAATACGGCTTTGTCGGGAGCGATCGCAGGCGTTCTTCTCGTAGTACTCTGGACAACAGCCGCCCTGATACCTGGGAAGCCTCCGACTGACGTGGCGAATCTTCCGACTTCACAAATTACCACTCCACCGGAATTAAAAGCGCCTGAAGCACCGGAACCCGTGGAAACGGTGACGCCGCCTCCCCCAGTGCTGACTCCAGAGCAAAACCTGATTGCCTCTATCCAAAATCGAGTCACTGAAATTACCAGCCAATATGAAAATGGGCTGATTCAGTCGATTGAAGCTAACTTTCCAGGCAGTTTGCTAATCGTGAAGGTAGGAGATGCTTGGTACAATCTCTCTGTCTCTAAGCAGGACAAATTAGCTGCTGAAATGTTGCAACGTGCTAGAGAACTCGACTTCAGCAAGCTACAACTCGCCGATTCTCAAGGCGATGTGCTAGCCCGTAGTCCAGTCGTGGGAAACACGATGGTGATTGTGAAGCGGCGTCAACTGGCGGCGGGTTAGTTGTTGCGCGGGTGCCGCCAAATCTACCTAAAATACTTTTTCTGGTTATACCTTCGAGGCATCGAGGGTATTTTTGTTTTTGCACGTAACTACCGATTTCCCGCACGCACCGATTGGGGCGGATTGTTAAAGTTCAAACTTTGGGTTGGCAGCATCCAGGTAATCAGCAATCCCTGAAATGCACCTACTGCAACCAACGCCCATAAAAAGCCGGTTTTCCTGATAACTCGTGGTAAAGCGTGCATAAAAATTACCCTAGGTAGCGCCCTGGCACATTCACTATTTTTTAGACCACAAAGATAACTAGAGCAATCTTTGTATGCCTCTACCTAAAGAAGTATATCCCAATAATTACCTACGTGCTGAGACTAAATCTAGAAAAAAACTGCTGTTTCACGAGAAATACTGATGATTAAGTAGCCAAAGTTTTAATTATCACAATTGTTTTTAGCTAAAAATTATGGTTTTTCGAGACTTGGGAAAGCAGCACGGTACATTTTTACGTTGTAATCTATACCTGTAATGGCGGTACCGACGACAACAGCATAAGCTCCTAATTCCAAGGCGTGTTTAGCTTGCTGCGGTGAGGCAATGCCACCTTCACAAATTGCTGGAACGCTTAGCTGTTCGACTATTTGGGCGAGAAGATCGAAGCCGGGAGGAGCCAGATTTTTCGTTTGGGCAGTGTAGCCATAGAGCGTGGTACCGACAATGTCTGCACCAGCCGCCGCCGCCGCGATCGCGCTCTCTATCGTATCCACATCAGCCATCACCGGCTTGCCTAATTCATCGTGAATCCGGGTAATGAGTTTTTCTACTGTTTCCGCGCCTGGGCGATCGCGTAAAGTAGCGTCAATGGCAATAATGTCCGCACCGGCTTGAGCGATCGCTTCCGCGTGTTCAAACTGGGGCGTAATATAGACTTCGTACCCCGGTATCTGTTGTTTCCACAGCCCGATAATCGGTGATTTTACCCGTTCCCGGACTGCCTTCACATGAGCGGGTGTATCAATTCTGACACCGACAGCTCCGTTGAGAATCGCCGCTTGCGCGATCGCCGCGATCGCCGACGGCTCATGTAGCGGCGAGCCAACCGGAGCCTGACAAGATACAATCAGACCTTGACTCAGCGCGTTTAATCCTTGGGAATTTTGGTTCATGGTTTACGTCAAATGCCATGAACATTGAACAACGAACCATGAGCTTTGAGCAATCCACTTTCAGCTAAGTATGAGAAAGTCATACCTTGGCAAGAGCGAATCTCAACAGCCAATCTAAAATCTAAAATCGCTATTATGCATCGTCTAGCCGCTACTCCTGGGGGATGGAATCCTGACGCTGAAGGCGTCATTTTTATCGAACAAACCCCTGCCCCGATCGTCCTTCTCACCGCAGCGGACACCGATATTCAAACTCTCGCCGCAGCCGTATCCAAATTACCAGAGGGATTTCCAGCCCTACGAGTCGTCAATCTTTTGCAGTTGCAGCAACAGCTCAGTATTGATACTTACGCTGAGGAAGTGCTAGAGCAGGCACAGGTAATTATTCTACGGCTACTGGGAGGACGTTCTTACTGGTCTTACGGGTTAGAAGTGGTACGCGAGACAGTGCAGCGAACGGGTGCAGCATTGATTGTCCTGCCAGGAGACGATCGCCCAGATCCTGATTTAATCAGTCATTCTACTGTTTCTTTATCAGTTGTTAACCAGTTGTGGCGCTACCTCATCGAAGGTGGCGGGGAAAATTTTGCTAACGCCCTAAAATTTATTGCTGATGTTTGTCTGGAAGGTAGTTACAATCCACTCCCACCCCAAGAAGTTCCTCGCGTGGGGCTTTATCAATGGGAAATGGGGCATAAGGGAGAAAATTCTCCTTTCCCATCTCCCATTAATTGCGCGAATAATATTAATAAAAACCTAACCCCCCAGCCCCCTTCCCTCGTAGGGAAGGGGGAGAACGAGTCCCCTTTCCTTGCAGGAGAGGGATTGGGGGAGAGGTTAGATCCGAAAGTTGGGATTTTGTTCTATCGCGCTCATTATTTAGCGGGAAATACCGCTGTAATTGATGCGCTTTGCCAAGCTTTAGCCGCACGAAAATTAGAACCCGTCCCTGTTTTTGTCTCTTCCTTGCGAGATCCGGATGTGCAGGAAGAAGTGTTGCAACAACTCCAACCTAAAGATGCAGAACCCATACAGGTTTTGCTAAGTACCACCAGCTTTGCGATTAGCTCATTGCCAAGCGCGAATGGTCAAAAATTAGCGATTAGCGATGAGCCATTAGCACTCAGCACCTTAGATGTACCAGTGTTGCAGGTAATCCTCAGCGGTGGCACGGTGGAACAGTGGGAATCTGGGTTTCAGGGGCTATCGCCACGGGATATGGCGATGAATGTAGCGCTACCGGAAGTGGATGGGCGGATTATTAGCCGTGCGGTTTCGTTTAAGGCGGTGCAAACCCGGAATCCTCAGTTGGAAACGGATGTGGTGGTTTATGAGCCAGTACGCGATCGCATTGAGTTTGTTGCTGACTTAGCCTCTAATTGGGCAAAACTACGCCAAACGCCACCATCTGAGCGCCGAATTGCCTTGATTTTGGCTAATTATCCCAACCGAGATGGGCGTCTTGCCAATGGTGTTGGGTTGGATACCCCAGCAAGTTGTGTAGAAATCCTCAAGGCGTTGCAGTTGGCTGGGTATCAGGTTGAAGATATCCCAGCAACTGGAGATGAATTGATTGGGCGTTTAACGGCTGGGGTGACGAACGATCCGGAGGGGCGATCGCGCCCAGTCGGGCAATTTGTCTGTGGGGAAGAGTATCAGGAGTATTTTGCGACGTTGCCAGTGGGCGTGCAGAAGCGAATATGCGATCGCTGGAGTTCGGTTTTGGAGATGAACCGCAAGGACGCTAAGAACGCGAAGGAAGAGAGGGAAGAGAGATTTATTGAGTTAACGGGTTCCGTTTCAGAATTCCCAATTCCTGGTATTTATCTAGGTAATGTGTTTGTGGGGATTCAACCAGCGCGGGGTTACGATATTGACCCTAGTTTGAATTATCACGCTCCGGATTTGGAACCGCCTCATAGTTATCTCGCTTTCTACTATTGGGTGCGACAACATTTTGGGGCTGATGCAATCGTTCATGTGGGGAAACATGGGAATTTAGAATGGTTGCCGGGTAAAAGTGTGGCACTCTCTGAAAATTGTTATCCGGAGGTTACTTTCGGCGCATTACCTCATCTTTATCCTTTTATTGTCAATGACCCTGGCGAAGGTTCGCAAGCTAAACGTCGCGCCCAAGCGGTAATTATTGACCATTTAACGCCGCCGATGACTCGCGCTGAACTTTATGGTTCTTTGCAACAATTGGAAGGTTTAATTGACGAGTATTATGAAGCGCAGAGTTTAGATCCATCGCGCCTGCCAGTGATAAGCGATCGCATCACTCAGCTAATCCTTGAAGAAAACCTCCATCAGGATTTAGGGTTAGAAACTCTTAACAACAGAAGTGAGGAAATCCAAAATTTCCTTACTCGCGCTGATGGGTATCTGTGCGAATTGAAAGAGGCTCAAATTCGAGATGGTTTGCACATTTTTGGGCAATGTCCGCAGGGGCGACAACTCAGGGATTTGATAGTAGCGATCGCTCGTCATCCCGGTACTCATCGTCTCGGTTTAACTCGCGCGATCGCCCAAGATTGGGGTTTAGATTTCGACCCCTTGACAGCAGATCCCGCTCAACCTCTCCCTATCCCCCCCGTTCAAAAGGGGGACAACGAGCAAACAATTGCAGCCTATCGCACTGTTGGTGACGCAGTTGAAGCATTAGAACAACAAGCAGCTAACTTGGTGGAATATCTATTTACCGCCCCCTCCGTTTCCGCCCCCTCTTGCCCCCTCCCCGTTGACAAACCGGGCTGGGATGGGGTAGGCACTGCCACGCAAAGAGAAGTGGAGTGGATACGCAGCTACCTCCTGCCTTCCCTGCAACAAACCACCCAAGAAATCACAAACCTATTGCGAGGCTTAGATGGGCGCTTTGTTCCCAGCGGGGCATCTGGTGCACCAACACGAGGACGCCCAGACGTTCTGCCTACGGGTCGCAATTTTTACTCAGTTGATATTCGGGCGATTCCTACAGAAACCGCTTGGCTGGTTGGACGCAAAGCAGCAGAAGCTTTGATCGAACGATACACGCAAGAAAACGGCGAGTATCCTAAAATACTTGGATTATCTGTATGGGGAACTTCCACGATGCGGACTGGCGGCGATGATTTGGCAGAAGCGCTGGCATTGTTGGGAGTGCAACCCGTGTGGGATAGTCCGTCGCGGCGGGTGGTGGATTTTGAAATTTTGCCACTTTCGGTCTTAAAGCGTCCCCGGGTTGATGTCACGCTGAGAATCTCTGGTTTTTTCCGCGATGCTTTTCCTAACTTAATCGATCTATTCGATCAAGCGGTGGCAGCAGTCGCAGCGTTGGATGAACCGCCAGAACAAAACCCCTTAGCCGCGCAAGTTAAACAAGAAACCGAGTTATGGGAAGCAGCGGGGTTAAATCAGGAACAGGCAGAAATGCGATCGCGCTATCGCATCTTTGGTTCTAAACCTGGTGCCTACGGTGCGGGATTGCAAGGCTTAATCGAAGCCCAAAACTGGACAGATGACGAAGATTTAGCCCGTGCCTACATCAACTGGAGTAGTTACGCCTACACTAGCACCGCAGATTCCTCGCCTCCCTTGTCAAAAGGAGTTGCGGGAGATGTTTCTTCTCCTTCCCTGAGCAAAAGAGGTTTAGGGGGAATCGCCGCCCCAGAAGCCTTTGAGCAGCGTCTACGCCAGATGCAAATCGTATTGCACAATCAAGATAACCGGGAACACGATTTATTAGATTCAGATGATTACTATCAATTTCAAGGCGGTTTAACAGCAGCAGTAAGGGCGATGAGTGGCAAAAATCCCCAAACTTACTTTGGGGATAATTCCCTTCCTGAAAACCCGAAAGTGCGGCAACTGCGAGAAGAAATTGCGCGAGTATATCGTTCTCGTGTCGTGAATCCAAAATGGATTGCTGGAGTCATGCGCCACGGTTACAAAGGTGCTTTTGAAATGGCAGCAACCGTTGATTATCTCTTCGCTTATGATGCCACAGCAAATTGTGTGGAAGATTTCATGTATCAAGGAGTTGCAGAAGCATACTTATTCGACCAATCTGTGCAAGATTTCATCCATCAGAAGAATCCTTGGGCATTGCGAGATATGGCAGAACGGTTGCTAGAAGCGAATCAGCGGGGATTGTGGCAAAACGTCGATCGAGAGATGGTGGATAAGTTAAGAAGCTTAGTTCACCAAGCCGAAGCCGTCATCGAATCCACCACTGCCCTCTAATATGGGAGATAACAAGCGCTGCACGGCTGAAGAATTTACGCGATCGCACTCATCTTTGTTGCTTGGTTAAAACTACTGTTTGAGTTGCCTAATCCGTCATGAGCAAGACGAAAATATAAGTTTTGTGCGATCGCTTCCGTATCCATCCTAAGCCATCATCGCATCGCTTCCGCTGAAAGTCTAAAGCTACAGGAACAGTTAGCAACGGATACACAACTTGAATGTTTGGCTATCTTTGAGAAAGATTTTTCGAGTATTTTGGTAATCTCCTCAGCCGCTTGAGGTCGCCAGAAAAAGTACCCTTGCATCTGTTCGCATTGGAGATTTTGCAAGAAATCTTTTTGCGCTTCTGTTTCCACGCCTTCCGCAACCAGTCTCAGATTGAGTACCTTTCCTAACGCTGCGATCGCTGTAATGATGGCCGCATCATTGGGGTCGCTTGTCAAGTCCCGAACGAAGGATTTGTCAATTTTTAAGGTATGGAAGGGAAACTTTTTCAAATAAGTCAGAGAAGAATATCCCGTCCCAAAATCATCTAGAGAAATGTAGACTCCTAGCCGATGCAACTCACTCAAAGTTTTTCGGGTAAATTCTACATTTTGCATCGTGATTGTTTCAGTAATTTCTAACTCCAGAAATTGCGCTTCGAGTCCAGTTTCTTCCAGAACTCGCGTCACCATTTTGACTAAATCGGGTTCCTGAAACTGTCGGGCAGAAAGGTTAACCGCCACTTGTAAGTCGGCAATTCCTGCATCGTGCCAAGCTTTATTTTGAGCGCAGGCAGTCTTTAACACCCATTCCCCAATGGGTACGATGAGTCCGGTTTCTTCCGCTAGGGGAATAAATATTCCTGGAGAAACTAGCCCAAATTTTGGATGCTGCCAGCGCAACAGGGCTTCAACGTGGGTGATTTCTCCAGTCGTTGTATTGACTTGAGGTTGGTAGTAAACGACAAATTCTCCCCGTTCTAGAGCATGGTGCAAATCGTTTTCGAGTACCAATAACTCAGAATTCTGAGAATTCATTGCTGGATTATAAAATTGATAGTTATTCCGACCTTGTTCTTTGGCACGATACAAGGCAGCATCGGCGTTTCTCAAAAGCGTTTCAGCATCTGTGCCATCACTGGGATAAAGTGCAATCCCAATACTGCTACTGATATGCAGGGAGTGCCCTTCTAAATAAAATTCTGGCTTTAAAGCTTCCAAGATTTTCTGGGCAATCTTAGCAGCGTCCTCTTTACAACGAATTTGGGGGATAAGTAGGGTAAATTCATCCCCTCCCCAACGAGCAACGGTGTCATCCTCCCCCAGACAGCCGATCATTCGTTCAGTGACGCTTTGCAACAAGCGATCGCCAAAAGCGTGCCCCAATGTATCGTTAATCGTCTTAAAACGATCCAAATCCAAAAACATTACGGCAAGCGTACTTTGGCTTTGACGTGCATACGCCAAGGACACAGACAGCCGCTCATTGAATAGCATCCGGTTCGGCAAGCCAGTCAGCAGGTCGTGCAACGCTTGATAGCGGATGGTTTCTTCTGCCTGTTGGCGCTCGGTGACATCGCGGAAGCTCCACACTCTACCGACGACTTTTCCCCCAATCCGTTGAGGCTGGGAATAGCGCTCGAAGATTCTTCTATCTTTAAATTCAAGGAGGTCGTAGCTTTCTGCGTCTGGTTCGCTATAGAGTTCCTGAATTTTGGTGATAAAGGTTTCCGGGTTTTTTAGCTGCTCTAGGACAAATGCTAAGGCTTGGTTGCTATTCCCTGCCGCGACAATAGAGTCGGGGATGCGCCACATTTGGACAAATTTTTGATTGAAACTGGCTATTTTTCCGGTTTTGTCAACTACGAGAATCCCATCAGCTGTTGATTCGAGCGTCGCCTTGAGCAGGGACAGGGATTTTTCCAGTTCCTCTTCTGCCCACTTGCGCTCGGCAATCTCGCCCTCCAATTGCGCGATCGCATTGTTTAATTCTGCTGTACGCTCAAGGACTCGTTTTTCTAAGTCTGCGTTGAGCTGTTTGAGAGCGTTTTCTGCTTGCTTGCGATCGCTAATATCGCGGGAGATGGTAGAAAGAAAGTCAACGCTTCCATCCGGCTTCTTGTGGGCAATAATCAGCTGCAAAACTGGAATCTCCCGTTTGTCGCGGGTCAAAAGTGCAGTTTCGCCACACCAGACGCCATCGCGAATCGCACTAGGAATTCCCTCCTCCAAGATGATTTGACCCGCCCATTTCGGGTGGCAACTGGCAACGCTGAGGTTTGAGATATCCTCTTCGAGAGGAATTCCGACCAAGCGACGACCTGCCTGGTTAATGTAAAATGCGCGTCCTCGATTGTCCGCACTGCCTACGAAATCACTCGTTGCTTCCAAAATCCCGGCAAGGCGTGTTACTGCTTCCTCTGCTTGCTTGCGTTCTTGAGTAAGAGAGATGGCGGCTGCCGCTGCACGCAGCAGGTTGATTTCCAAAGGTTCCCAAGCACGCGCTTCTATGCAGTTGTCAAAGCCGATAAACCCGAAGAATTCGCCCTTAACCATGATGGGCAAAATTAGGATGGAAAGAATTCCCTGAGGTTCTAAGATAAAACGCTCTGATTCGGGTAATTCAGCGACAATTCCGGCAACAATGTCACCTTTTTCTAGCAAATATGCCCAGCGGGGGAAGAAGTCGTCATAAGAAAGGTTTTGCAGCGCCGGATTGTCGATTTCTGGCTGAACGCCCTCGGCACACCACTCGGCACGCTGACTCATCAGCAAGTTGCCTATTTGCGAACGATGGTTCTCGAATACGTAAACGCGACTTGCGCCTGCTGCTTGTCCGAGTTGTACCAATATTTCCGTGTAGCAATTGACGCTGCCATCAAAAGTCAGCAACCGGCGCTCAACTTCAACCAATGCTGATAAGTAGCGTTCGCGCTGCGCGAGTCTTTCCTCTGCTTGCTTGCGCTTGGTGATATCGCTGAAGGTGCAGATTACTTGTTCAAGGCGACCATCCGCTGCCAACTGAGGTTCGGCATTGACTAATAGCCAGATGCGATCGCCCACACTGGGACGATAAACGCCCATCACGACATTCCGCACGGCTTGACGAGTTGCGATCGCTTGCGACACCGGATGGGTTTCTCCGGGGAACGGTGTACCATCTTCATGAATGACATTCCAATTCAGATCGAAGGAAGTTTTCCCCAGCAGTTGGCTGTCAGTGATACCGAGAAGGTCGATAGCCGCTTGATTGCTCAGCAGGATTTCTGCGTTGGCTCCTTGCAGTAAAACGCCGACGTGAAGCTCCTGTATCAGCGTCCGAAACCGCTCCTCGCTATCGCGCAGTGCTTCCTCTACCCGCTGACGCTCGACAATTTCGCCCTGAAATTGCCCAATTGCACGCTTTAACTCAGTTGTGCGCTCCTCAACTCTAATTTCTAGTTCTTCTTTCGCTTGTTTGATCGCCAACTCCGCTCGCTGTCGTTCGGTGATATCTTGGGCTACACAAACGATTCCCTGAATTCTATCCGTTACGCTTGCGATCGCTGCACAGGAAAACAGCACCGAGATTCTTCTCCCGTCTTTGGACAGGTAAATTTTTTCCGCATCTCGGACAACCCTTTTTTGAGTTAAATCATCCAACTCCGACGCTGTGAAAGGAAATTTTTCATCGGCGAAAATAACTCCTATCGGTTGCCCAATTAATTCCTCTTTGTGATACCCCAAAAGTTCGCAGGTTGCTTTATTAACTGACTGAATCATGGTATCGGGCGTTACCACGATCAGAGATTCCACCATGCTTTCACAAACATTGATTACATCCGCTGTTTTCTGCCGCAAATCCTCAGCCATTTTATTGAAAGCATCAGCTAAGGCGCTCAGCTCATCTTTGCTGGAAACGTCTATTTTTGTCTCTAGCTTGCCCTTGCCTATCTCTCCCGCAGCCGCTTTGAGTTTGTTTAGCCGACTCAATATAGACCGCGAGATAGAAAGACCAAGAAATATAGCGATTAAGACGGTAGATAAACCGACGCCAAATATCATTCTGTCGGTCAAGAGCAGAGTTTCCTGAATCTTCTTTCTTTCGGCTTCCAACTCTTGCGATTGAGCCTGAATTTTTTGGTTAATAGTTCCTATAAATTGTTGGCTGGTTTTTTCCAGTTCGTTTTCTTTTGCCAGTAACTCTGGAGTTACCTTTCCCTGCTTTTTTAAGCCAATCACCTCGTTGGATAATTTTAAAAATCTCTCACCTGAAGTTTGGATTTCTTCTGACAATCCTTGCTCAGATGGGAAAAAATAGTTCGCTAATTCTTTATAATCATTCAGAGCCTTGCGATAATTTTCCTGGCTAGTCTCCACATTTTGATATTTTCGCGTCGATACAATATCTTTTGCAGATGGATTTCTTTCTATTTCTTGGAATTCTAATTTTTTAGTATACAAAACTACTGTATCCGAAACATATTGCAACCGCTCTAACTCATAGTGAAAAGGAATTGTTCTATTAATAAGTTCGTTGTATTTTTTTTCAAGATTATTCGTTCCTTTAATTCCGACATATCCAACCACTTCAACAAGTAGAGCAACGGCTAAGTAACCTGTCATCAATTTGTGGCTGATTTTCATCTAAATGGGTTCCTGATGCTAAACCGTCTTGCTACTTGAAATAGTGTTTCAATAATAAATGCTTAGTAACAATTACCTATTCGTGAATGCTGGAATAGGCAAGGTAATGCCAGTTTAGAGAAGTCATCTCTCTGGCATAGAACTGGAAAACCTTAAAAAGACTTCCAAAAATATATGATTTTTTTATAAAAGATTAATAAAAAAGATACTAAAGTTAAATTTTAGACATAAAACTTTTATGAAAAGCCAGAGACCTAGAGGTAGCATTTATCGTTTGTAGAGACGCGAGATATGGAGTCTCTACAAAACCAACGTTAAGAAGGAGGTAGACCAACTTAATATCTAATCGCTGCGGCGTCGCCTAGAGGAAGGCCAAAAGCAAAAACCGATCGGCTCCTTAAGCTTCGCTAATGCATCCCTTCAACAATAAGAGGACAACGCTTAAGAAATTGCCATAGGTTTTGACCGATTTGACCTCTCTCGAACAGTTGCAGTAGAGCCTCTCTGGCTTTGACGCATCGGGATTTCAATCCAAAACTCTGCTCCCTGTCCCGCTTCGGAAATGCAGCGAAGCATTCCTGAATGCTTCTCTACTACAATTTGATAGCTAATTGATAGCCCCAGCCCCGTTCCTTGCCCAACTGGCTTGGTCGTAAAAAACGGATCGAATAGCCGTTTTCTTACCTCTTCCGTCATGCCTAGTCCATTATCAGCAATTTGCACAGCAACACGGTCGGGGTGCAAAACTTGAGTGCTAATCCGAATCGTTGGGGATGGTTCAAGATTACTTGTCGATTGTTCATTGTTACGAGCAATGAACGATAAGCCATCAAAGGCTTCTAGGGCATCAATAGCATTGCTAATAATATTCATAAATACCTGATTCATCTGACCCGCATAACACTCAACTAAAGGCAAATTTCCGTATTCTTTAACCACCTCAATAGCGGGATGCTCCGGCTTAGCTTTTAATCGATTTTGCAAGATTAAAAGAGTGCTATCTAATCCCTCGTGAATATCAACTGGCTTCATGTCTGCCTCGTCAAGGCGAGAGAAATTCCGCAAAGAAAGAACAATTTGACGGATACGTTCAGTGCCAATTTTCATCGAAGATAGGATTTTGTCTAAATCTGCGATAATAAAGTCAACTTCGACAGTTTCTGTCTGCTCTTCGATCTCGGTAATTGGGTTAGGATAGTGTTTTTGGTAAAGCTGCACCAGTCTCAACAAATCTTGTGTATATTCACCCACATACACAAGGTTGCCGTGGATAAAATTAACGGGGTTATTAATTTCATGAGCTACCCCAGCAACCATTTGACCAAGGCTAGACATCTTTTCGGTTTGAATGAGCTGAGCTTGGGTTTGTTGCAAGTTTTGCAAAACTTGCTGAAGTTCTGTTTCTGCCTGCTTGCGTTCGGAAATTTCAATTTCTAAGTTTTGGTTTAACTCAATCAATTCGGCAGTCCGTTCAATTATCTTTTGCTCTAAAAAATAGTAAGATTCTGCAAGTTTTTTTGCCATTTGGTTGAACTCGCAAGACAATTTTTCAATTTCATCTCCTGTTTGAATATTTAGGCGATAATCTAAATTACCTGCACCAATTTTTGTCGCTCCTAACTGGAGTTTTTTTATAGATAAAATGACTGGGATTAATATTAATATCATCTGCCCAGTGAGAATTATAAGAATTAAACCTGTAGTGGCATATCTAATAATATGGGTTGTCTGTTTAAATTTATTTGATTCTTGCCTTGCTAGGGCATACTGCTGCTGAATATTAGTAACTAGATAATTTAAAGAGAAATCAATATCTTCTTTAAAAGAATTGATGGTTCTGAAATCCTGCTGAGTCTGTTTAAGAGTAGAAGGTGTATCGCGAAGCTCTGTTGCTAAGCGGACGAGAAAACTATGGCGACGGCGAACAACTCTCAGTTCTGAATTTTCTGGCATCAGACTTTCTAAGTCATCCAAGCTAAGGATAAAGTCAGACATTGCCTTGTGATATTTTGCCATATCTGAGGGGTCGCGGTTGAGGATGAGATAGTTCCTCAGTGCTGCGATCTGGTCTCTTAAAGAAACTTTTAGATTCAAGACTATACTGTCAGCTTGAGCGGCTCTTTCTCGGCTTGTTTCGGTAGATTTTTCTACTTGCTTGAGCCAGTCTTCACTGCCAACTGTAAGGCATAAAATCAGCCCTAATACGGCAATAGAAGATCCAATAAACTTAGTTAATATTTTCATTGCATTTGGCTTTATTTCAACTTAAGGCGCTCTTGGAGCTTTCTAATCGGTGTATAGTCTCGATCTTCTACCAGAGTATATCCAGCCGACTCAGAACCACTGGGATCTAGCAGTCCCTCTGGAGAGTGGACAAATGCTTTCTTGAGGTCGATTACCAGTTGGGATGGAAGCTTACTAGAGACGACAATCGGCGAAAGAGGAATTGGGTCGGATTCCCAAATGATTTTGTATTTTGAAGGATCGATATTTCCCTCTTTTTGTTGCTGGAGATACGAGCGTTTATCATCCGCGATCGCATCCACCTTTCCTGCTAGTAAATCCGCTTTCACCTTGTCGTGACTACCCGCATACTTGACTGTAGCAAAGTCGCGTTCGGGGTTAATACCAATGTCTTGAAAGTGAGCTAAAGGCACTAAGTAACCCGAAGCTGAGGATTTACTGACGAAGGCAAATCTCTTACCTTTTAAATCTTTAATAGTTTTGATACCGCTGGCATTATTAACAACGATGGTGCTTGTATACCAAGGTCGTCCGGTTGTTCTTTCAATTGGCGCAACAATTGGCTTAAGTTGGGGATCTCGAAGATGTGCCTTCACATACGACAGGGGACCTAGAAAAGCCATTTCTACTTTTCCTTTCACCAGTAAATCTATCGATGTGTCGTAGTCTTTTGTAATCTGAAATTTAACAGGTTTTCCTAATGTCTTGCTTAGATAGTCCGCTAGTGGCTGAAGTTGCTTTTCCTGTTCTGCTGAAACCTGCCACGGAATCACCGCCATATTTATGGTTTTTAGTTCGTCTCCTGTATTCCTATAACTATCACTCAGTGGCTGAGAGCTGGGGCTTATTGGCGTTGTGGTATTTTCACTTGGCTGAGTACAGGCTACACAACTGTACGTAACGGACAAGGCTAGGATGAAGCAAGTCACTGCTCGTTTGTAAGAGCGATTTCGTGTCCAAGATAGATGTTTTTGCATTCTGTTTAAGGCTATGTTTACCTTTTAACTTTTTACCGTGTCTGGAGAATAATACCGCTTTCCAAAATTATGAAAGTAACACTTCAAAAAATGTTATTTTTTCACATCTTAAGTTAAGTGGTAATATAAGAGATTACTACTTAAATTTTGAGTCCGCTAATTTTAGATCCATGCTTTCACTCAATCCTCATTCTCAGGAGGATTGGAGAAAATAAACACTGTGTTTTTACGGGTTTTTAAGATTTTCTTTCTTAAACCCAAAAATCTAGTTTTAAGCCGCTCATCTATCCACCCATAGATGCTCCTCAAGGGCAGGATTAACTTAGTAGCAGGGAAAATTACTCGGAAGTCTGGCGATCCAAGGGATTGAGAGGTTCTCCCAGGATTACAGCATTAACCAAAAAGGATTACCTTTGAAATCCCTTCTGTCGTTTGAAATCGCGGAAAATGTGTCAATTCCCTTGCCTTGGACTTTGTGTGACTGGAATCTCTACAACGAACTCGGTTCCCTCTCCCACTGCTGATACACAACTGATCGACCCTCCATGTTTTTCTGTGACAATCTGATAGCTGATTGCCAATCCTAGCCCGGTGCCCTGACCGATTGGCTTGGTCGTGAAAAATGGGTCAAAAAGTCGCGCCTTGACATTCTCACGGATGCCGGGGCCGTTATCTGCAATTCGCACAACAATTTTGTTCGCGTTCAAAACTTCAGTGCAAATCTGGATGGTCGGTAATTGAGAATTAGGAATGAGGAACTCGCTATTAGAACTTGTTTCTCCAAAATCGATGAGCTTTTGACGATTAGAGGGCAACCCTTCTAAAGCATCTATGGCATTGCTCAAGATATTCATAAATACTTGATTCAGTTGTCCTGCATAACACTCTACTTCTGGCAGCGTGCCATATTTCTTAATAACTGTAATTCCTGGAGAATCTGGTTTAGCTTTCAGCCGATTCTGCAAGATTAAGAGGGTGCTATCAATACCCTCGTGAATATCAACCGGCTTCATTTCTGCTTCATCCAGGCGGGAGAAGGTTCGCAAAGAGAGGACAATCTGGC
The DNA here is from genome assembly GCF_014695825.1 of Coleofasciculus sp. FACHB-542. Classification (NCBI taxonomy): domain Bacteria; kingdom Bacillati; phylum Cyanobacteriota; class Cyanophyceae; order Coleofasciculales; family Coleofasciculaceae; genus Coleofasciculus; species Coleofasciculus sp. FACHB-542. The sequence continues at coordinate 160,608 of NZ_JACJPB010000041.1, forward strand.
GGATGCGGTCAGCGCCTAACTTCATTGAAGCGACCATTTTGGGCAGGTCTTCAAGAACAAACTCAATGTCTAAAGCCTCAACTTCTTCTTGAATCTCTGGCGCGGGATTGGGATAGTACCGTTGGTAGACTTTCATTAGATTGAGCAAGTCTTGTGTATATTGCTCGGTGTGGATGAGATTGCCGTAGATAAAGTTAACGGGATTATTAATTTCATGCGCCACTCCAGCGACCAGTTGACCCAAACTGGACATTTTTTCAGTCTGAATCAGTTGAGATTGGGTCTTTTTGAGTTCGTGCAAAGTTTGCTGCAACTGCTGGGCTTTTTCTCGTTCCTTCGCTTCCGACTGGCGCAAGGCATCAAGAGCTTGCTTGCGATCGCTAATATCATTGTTAATTTCTAGTCTGGCGGACACCTGACCAAATTCATCTAATTGCAGCGTCCATCGGCTGGCTACCGTGATTTGAGTGCCATCACGCTTGGTGTGAATCAATTCGCCTTCCCAATTCCCTTCACGCAGGCATATCTCTAGAACTTCCTCTTTTGGTTGGGGAAAGACAGTTTCCAAGAAGGTGTGGATGTACTGACCGAGTGTTTCTGCTTTTGTCCAACCATATAGTCGTTCAGCGCCCTGATTCCAATAGCTAATCTTGTCATTCAAATCCCGAATGATAATTGCGTCCGTGGCTAAGTCAAGCATCTCCATATTCTGCCGCAAGGCTTTCTCCGCCTGCTTGCGTTCGGTAACGTCTTCTATGGTGCTGAGGATACCGATTACTTTGCCCATCGCATCGTGAATGGGAACTTTGTTGATGTCTACCCAGAGTTCTTCATTGTTTGGCTGAATCAAGCGTTCGATAATATGCAGTTCCGGGGTATCCGTTGCCATCACGCGACGGTCGTCTTTGCGGTATTTTTCTGCTATTTCTTGCGACCACAAGTCATAATCCGTCTTGCCAATAATGTTTTCTGGATTGTTAATCCCAGTGATTTGACATGAAACCTTATTACAGCCTAAATAGACAGAGTTTCTATCCTTCCAGAAGATATATTGGGGAATATTATCCAAAATCAGTTGCAGCAGTTCTGCGCCTTTGCGAATGTCCTCAGCTGCTTTGCGATCGGTGATATCATTGCCAAATTGAATCACATCAACCAATTTGCCTCGCTCGTCAAACCGCTTCAGAACATTCCAATTGATAATCCGTTTTTCTCGATTCTGAATGGTCAAAACTGTTTCATAGTCGGGGACGCCTCCGTGCTTCAGGGTGGATAATAACTGCTCGATACCTCTGTATTCATCGTCAGCATAAAAGATTTCCCACCAGTTGCGTCCAATTAATTCTTCTGCGCAGTAGCCTGTCACCTGCTCAACAGCAGGATTGACAAATGTAATCACCCCATCAAGCTTTAGCCCAACGACCAGTGCTGGTGTAGTCTGAACAATAAATGATGTATAGTCGCGTTCTTTCTGAAGTTCATTTTCTGTCCGATAGCGATCGCTCATCTCCCCATAAATAAGCCTGTAAACCCATAAAGCAATAATAAAATTTAGGAATACACCGCTTAAAAATGTAATTAGAGAGTCACGAGCCTGGTCTTTCGCTTGTTGGTACCGCTCCTTCAACAAATGCTTTTGGTCATTTTCCAAATCATTGACAAGCAGGCGGATGTTATCCATCACTACCTTGCCTTCATTCGTCTTAACTAATTGCTGCGCGGCTTCAAATCCCTTGTTTTTTCGTAATTCGATTGACCGTTTCAATTCAGAAAATTTACTTGCAGTCAGAGATTCCAGAGTGCCGAGCTTCTGCTGTTGATTGAGGTTATTTCCCGCTAATCCCTTGAGAAACTCAACTTGTTGATTAACCTTAGCTGTTGCTGTGTAGTAGGGTTGTAAATAAGCCTCGTCTCCAGTGATTATGTAGCCACGCTGCCCAGTTTCTGCGTCCTTGATTCCGGAAAATACATCATCAAGCTGATTAATGAAGGTAAAGGTATCGTCTACTGAGTTATTCGCTTGCACAAGTTGCGTGATACTCCGGTACGAAATCCCACCAATGCTAACCAGTAGGACAGTTGCCACTCCCAGACCTCCCGCAACCTTGTAGAAGAATTTCCGATGCAAGTGCTTCGTTGAGCTGCCCTCAGTGGGTGCATACACTAAATCAGCTTCATTTTTAGGCAGAATCGCTTTCATCATGGCGTGTTTCGGTGAACTAAGGTTGAGGGTGAACGATAACCAGTAGCAGCTTCCAGACTTAGAAAGCGAAGCTTGATTGCATTTTTCGGATAGCGATGAAAAGCCTATAGTGTTCTCTTGATGAGGATTTTACTTGGGCAAGGGCATCGAGAAAAGATTTTGTAAATCTGATTCCATCCTTGTCTTAAAGGTATATTTGCCTAATAAAGTTCATTCTTTAGACAGATGTTTTCTCTTGGTTTTATTTGTAAGCGCAAGTTGAACAATATCGGCAGAATGAGGCAAATGTTAAGCCTTTTTGCGAGATAGAGTCCAAAAAACTTTTAGAGCCGCGTCATCAAACTCGGCTGCGACCTAATTTCGACTCAAAAAACGTCTAGATGGAAATCTCCGTTTCAGGGTTTTACACATCTTAAACGGGTCTAGAGCGCGATCGCCTTCTTGGTAGGCGGCGATGCAGCGACTCGCACCTGTTTTCTTTGCAAGCGATCGCACTTTACCAAGCCGATGGTGCCCTCCTGACTCAATTAACTAGCTTAGGAATTTACTAAAATTCTTAATGATTTGGAGAATTTAACTAAATGTAAATTCCTAACAGCAAAACTGCCAAAAATCGAAAAGATACTTCATATCGTTTCTAAAAACAATTCGATAAGCTGAAAGAAGACAGAAAGTTGAGGAAATTATATGACCGCTTTTTCTAGCGCTGGATTAAAGCAACCAGCATGGCAAACAACCGTCACCTTTACGTTGGCTTTCTGGCTTAGCGGAAGCTTGCTTTTGGACTGGGTAATTATGCCCAGTTTGTTTGCAACCGGGATGATGACTCAACCTGGATTTGCAACAGCAGGTTATTCAATTTTCTGGATTTTTAATCGGATTGAATTATTATGTGCAGCCTTAGTGTTAACGGGGCTGTTGGTTCTTCACCGCACTCAGGCTGCTTCTAAGCTGGGAGGGCGCAAAGTAATTTTCTTATCCCTGTTCTTGCTGACAATTGCCATTATTGATACATATTTTTTAACCCCACAAATGAGCGCGCTGGGGCTACAGCTCAATCTTTTTGAACCCGTTGCTGAGATTCCTGCCGGGATGAATCAAATGCACGGGGGCTACTGGACATTAGAAGCGTTGAAGTTGATTGCTAGCGGTACGCTGTTAGGTTTGTGCTATCGCGATCGCGCTTAAACGCCAGTATTTCAATTAAAGCCCATCTCATCCGTCAGACTGAAGTCTGCGGCTAGACAAAAAATTAGCCCTGCCTGCGCGGGCTAATTTTTTAGCGTTGAACTGGCAAATCGAGACGGGGTTTAAAGGTTTCGATTTGCCGCAGCTTTTCGTAGAGTTCCCGTTCTTGGGAAGTGACCGTTTTGGGAACCACAACCTGAATTTCAACTAACTGATCGCCGCGATCGCCTCTACCTGTCGGGTAGCCTTTTCCGGCAAGGCGCAGGCGCTTCCCGTGCCCGACACCGCTAGGAAGCGTCATTTTCACCAAACCATCCAGGGTAGGGACTTCCACGGCTCCCCCCAAGACTGCCTCGCTGGGAGTGACTGGCAATTGGCAGAAAATATCCGAGCCTTCTACTTGAAAGAAGGCGTGGGGCGATACGGTAATTTTGAGGTACAAATCGCCACCTTCAATGCCCTGACCCTTCAGCCGGATGCGTTGCTCGTTGACCATTCCGGGTGGCATATCCACTTCCAGCGATCGCCCATCTTCCAGCCGAATCCGCTCTCGTCCTCCCTGATAAGCTTTTTCGAGGGGCATCGTCAGTCTAGCTTCAACATCGCGCCGACTAGGGCGCGAACTCACGGTGTAGGATGTTTTTGTGTTACCAGGACGGAAGGTATCGGCTGAGGCAACTCGGTTGTTGGAACTGGGTGCCTGAGTAGCTACACGGGTTTCCCGACGTCCTAGCAGAGTATCGACAAAGCTGTTGAAGTCCGGGTAATCGTCATATTTTAATTCTTGTGTGCCGTTGCGACCGTTGGAGCGCGTCCCCCAGGCTTTAGTCCCCTTCGTCCCTTTAGCGCCCTTGAAACCGCTCCGGTTCCAGAAACGGCTGAACTGATCGTATTGCGATCGCTTACCCGGATCGGAAAGAACTTCGTAAGCCTCGCCGATATCCTTGAACTTTTCTTCTGCTGTTTTGTCGCCAGGATTTAGATCGGGGTGATACTGCCGAGCTAGCCGCCGATAAACTTTCTTAATTTCGTCGCCGGAGGCATCACGAGCAACGCCCAGCATCTGGTAGTAGTCCCGAAAATTTTGCATAGTTAATTAACGATTAGCTGTTACCGATTAGCTGTTACCGATTAGCTGATTGAGCGTTGGATATTCACAGTTTTAGCAGACTAATCCTCTACTATTTGTGCCAGACCGCTTCAATAGCTAACAGCTAATCGCTAACAGCTATAGCTAATTTACAGCCAATCATCATCATCATCCCAATCATCCTCAGGTTGAACAATTCTCGAAGTCCGGCGGGGAGCCGCGTCACTATCCCGACTATACCGCTGACCGCCTGTAGAGCCGCTATTGCGACGGTCATCGTCATAGCGATCGCGCGAACGGCTACCCTCCGAGCGATCTTGATAGCGGCTACCCTCCGAGCGATCTTGATAGCGGTTACTTTCATAACGATCTTGATAGCGGCTACTCTCATAGCGGTCTTGTGTCGAGTTGCCAAACAAGGAATCGCCTTCGCCGGAAAACGTGCGACGGATCGATCCGAAAAAGTCGTCCTCGTCCTCCATTGATTCCATCCGCACCTCTCGGTTCAGCTCGTAGAGTGCATCCTGGAGATCGCTTTGTGCCCGATCCACAGACCGATCGTCATCGCGGGCAATGCTCTGGCGCAGTTCCTGCACCATGTTCTCAATGCGACGGCGCTGACCGGCAGCAAACTGCATTCCATAGGTCAGCGCCACTTCTTTCAGTTGCCGTTCCGCACTGAAAGCCAGTGCTTCGGCGCGGTTGCGCTTCTCCACCCGTTCGCGCCGTTCCCGATCTGTTGAGGCATATTGCTCGGCTTCCTGAATCATCCGGTTAACTTCCGATTCGCTTAAAGTGGAAGCCCCTTGAACGGTGATGCTCTGCTCTCGCCCTGTCGTCCGGTCTAACGCCGTCACCTGCAAAATCCCGTTGGCATCAATATCAAAAGATACCTGAACTTGGGGCACTCCTCGCGGTGCTGGGGGAATGCCAGTGAGCTTAAACCGCCCTAGCGACTTGTTATCAGCCGCCATTTCCCGTTCCCCTTGCAGGACGTGAACTTCCACCAAGGTTTGGTTATTTTCAGCGGTCGAGAAGATATCCGAACGCCGCACGGGTATCGTCGTGTTTCGGGGGATGAGTTTCTTCATCACGCCGCCTATCGTTTCCAATCCTAGGGACAAAGGCGTGACATCCAGTAGTAGCACGTCTTTGACTTCACCGGCGAGGATTCCTGCTTGAATTGCGGCACCCACTGCCACGACTTCATCTGGGTTAACGTTCTCGTTTGGTTCCTTGTCAATTAAGCTACGAACCAGCTGTTTCACCAAGGGAATGCGAGTAGAACCGCCCACTAACACCACTTCATCAATCTTGGAGGGGTTCAGACCAGAATCCACTAAAGCGCGTTTGACGGGTGCCTTCAATCGGCTCACCAAATCCCCACACAATCCTTCAAATTGCGCCCTCGTCAACCTGGTTTCTAAGTGTACGGGACCTTCTTCCGTGGCAGTGAGAAAAGGTAAGTTAATATCTGTGACCGTGACGCCAGACAGCTCAATTTTGGCTTTTTCGGCGGCTTCCGTGAGGCGTTGTAAGGCTTGGCGATCGCGTCTGAGATCTACCCCTTCTTTTTCCAGAAACTGCTCTGCCAGCCAATCCACAATTTTTCGGTCAAAATCGTTCCCGCCCAATTGGGTGTCGCCACTGGTGGCTTTTACCTCAAACACTCCATCCCCCACTTCCAGGATGGAAACGTCAAATGTACCGCCGCCCAAGTCAAACACCAGAATCGTCTGAGTATCCTTGCGATCCAAACCATAAGCCAAAGATGCAGCCGTTGGCTCGTTAAGAATCCGCAATACATCCAACCCGGCGATTCGCCCAGCATCTCGCGTCGCTTGCCGTTGGGAATCATTGAAATAAGCCGGAACTGTAATCACCGCGCCCGTCACCGGTTGTCCCAGATAACGACTCGCCTCATCTGCCAACTTTTGCAGCACCATTGCCGAGATTTCTTCTGGAGCAAATTCCCGCTTCAGTCTGGGGCATTTGACTTTAATATTGCCCTCGTCATCCCGCCGAATCGTGTAGGGAACTTGCTTCGAGGTGGGGCTGAGTTCCGCATACTTGCGTCCGATGTACCGTTTTACCGCATAAAACGTATTCTGCGGGTTTAGAACGGCTTGCCGCCGTGCCATTTGTCCAACTAGGCGTTCCCCGTCTTTGCTGAAGCCTACCACGGAGGGAGTAGTCCTCATGCCTTCCGCATTGGCAATGACAACGGGCTTGCCGCCTTCCATGACAGCTACGACTGAGTTGGTTGTTCCGAGGTCAATGCCGACTACCTTGCCCATGCGATTCGTGTTCTCCTTACCTAACTTAATATACTGAGAACAATTTGCTGGATTTATTCTATCTTGCTGTCAGGAATGAGCAGTATCAGGCAAGAGAGAAACTCAATGATATATCGACTCTTTATTATTTTTGCTGCGAATCATCGCTTCTTGTCCCGCTTTACTGCCGTCGTGGCAGGATGTTTGCTGGCGATTGGCTGTTCGACAACGCTAGTACCCCAAATTCCCCATAGGAACCTGCTGGTTCAGCCCTTAGCTGCCACAACAGCAGCGACTAAGAGCGATTCCTTGTCGGAGGCAATTAACTACGCTAACAGGGCTGCTACCCTGGCTCAAACGGCTAGATCGGCGGCGGACTGGGATGAAGTTGCCCAAACATGGCTAAGCGCGATCGCATCCCTGCAAGCCATACCACCCGACAGTCCCCAACGAGTCTATGCCCAGAAGAAAATTATCGAGTATATGGCTTTTTTGCAGGTAGCCCAACAAAGAGCCGCTGCAACCAGCTTTCAGTTAAAATACCCCACCTTTAACAACCAATTGCTTGATAATCAGCTAGTTCTTTATCTGTCCTACATCGCTGCCCTTGGCCCACCCGATATTTTAATTGTAGGCAGTTCCCGCTCTTTGCAGGGAGTCGATCCCAAACAGATGCAGCAAGCTTTAGCGGGTAAAGGTTTTGGGGGATTGAAAATCTTTAACTTCGGGGTGAATGGTGCGACTGTCCAAGTGATTGATTTGTTGTTGCGGAAAATTTTAACCGAAGAGCAGTTGCCGAAACTCATTGTGTGGGCGGATGGAGTGAGAGCCTTTAACAGTGGGCGTGTAGATCGGACTTATAACTTGATTTTGGCTTCTCCAGGCTACAAGCGCTTATTAACGGGCAATCGCCCCTTAAGTGGTATTACACCCTCTAACCGCCCGGATACACTCTTAACAGCGACCCCACCTCCAAACCTCAACTCAGTTGCTGATACCAACCTAGACGAAATTCCCCAGAACGAAAGCCAGTTTAATATCACCCTTTTGAATTCTCAGCCGTCCAGCGAGACAATACTGGCTCAAAATACTCTAGGAGGATTGACTCCCGACTACTCGGCAGCGGCAATCGACGCCAATGGATTTCTTCCCGTAAATATTCGCTTTAATCCTGCTATTTACTATCGACAAAAGCCGCGAGTTGCAGGCGCTTATGACAGTGATTACAGTGCCTTCCAACTCGGAGGTAAGCAGGAGGCGGCGTTGAATAATTTAATGGTATTTGCCAAGCAGCGTCGGATTCCAGTATTCTTCATCAACCTGCCTTTAAGTAGAGATTATTTAGACCGAACTCGTCTTAGAGCTGAGCAACAATTTAGACCTTATATGGTTCGCCAATCTAGTGCTAAAGGATTCATCTTTCTCGACTTATCCAGACAGTGGACAAACCAAAATGGCTATTTTGCCGATCCCAGCCATTTAAATCGCTATGGTGCGGCTGTCATCGGTCGCCAAATTGCTGCCGATACTAGAATTCCCTGGCCTCGCTAGATAAAATATTGTCCGCATCATTGAATGCTAGAGCTAAACAAAGCTCGCAATGCGGACAATTAGCATCTATTTTTTCCTTATTGTCATTGCTACGATTTGGTACGATTGCACCCTTGCGGTTTAAGTTTTCTCTCCTGATCTCCTAAAACTCCTCGTTCTCATCTAAATCTAAATAAGGATCAGGATTGAAATCTTGTTGTATTGTCACTTCATGCTCATAAAAAGCTTGAGGATTTGGAGGATAACAGAGAATAAATCTAGTCTGTTTAATTTCAATAGCATCTTCAAGCCGAGTTTGAATGGAAATTACTTTTTTTAATAGCCGTTGATAAATGACCAAGCTAGGGCAGATGACAACTAATTCTGTCATTCCAGTGTCGTGATGAGTGATTCTCCACTCACAATGGCTAAACAATGCTTTTAGGGAACCATTTAGCTTTTCATACAGACGTTGTCTTTGAGCGCGTACTGCTGCAAGCTCCTTTGCCAGTGCCCTATCTCGTTCGCTGAGTGGTTGAGGTGCATCGGGATTGTCTTGACTCATCGGTCTTTCCTGCGGGTTCAGCTCGGACGATAATTTCTCATTATTGCCCCGCTCCGATCGCAGCTAATATTCATCGATCGGGAGAGGGTGACAACTTTACAGAGATTTGCAGTGGGGTAGCGCTATCTTCTGTAACGAAATGCAACGTATAATGAGAGCGACCAAACACGCAAGCAGCTATAAGGGTAGACCATCAGATGCGAGTTGCGATCGCTGGGGCGGGTTTAGCAGGGCTTTCCTGCGCCAAATATTTGACAGATGCCGGTCACACTCCCATCGTTCTAGAACGTCAGGACGTTCTAGGCGGTAAGGTGGCAGCATGGAAAGACGAAGACGGCGACTGGTACGAAACCGGACTGCACATCTTTTTTGGGGCTTATCCCAATATGTTGCAGCTATTTAAGGAACTCGGTATTGAAGATCGATTGCAGTGGAAAGAACACACAATGATCTTCAACCAGCCCGATGCCCCCGGTACTTATTCTCGCTTTGACTTTCCGGACATTCCGGCACCATTTAATGGCGTCACAGCGATTTTGGGCAACAACGATATGTTGACTTGGCCTGAAAAAATTCGCTTCGGGATTGGTTTAATTCCGGCGATGGTTCAGGGGCAAAAATACGTTGAGGAGATGGATAAATACTCGTGGTCGGAATGGATGAAAAAGCAAAACATCCCCCCACGGGTAGAAAAAGAAGTTTTCATTGCCATGTCCAAAGCACTGAACTTCATTAACCCAGATGAAATTTCTGCCACGATATTGCTGACCGCTCTCAATCGCTTCCTTCAGGAAAAAAATGGCTCAAAAATGGCATTTTTGGATGGTTCCCCGACCGAGCGGTTGTGTCAGCCAATGGTAGATTACATCACCGAGCGCGGTGGGGAAGTGCGGTTGAATATGCCGATCAAGGAATTTTTGCTCAATGCCGATGGCACGGTGCGGGGATTCTTGATTCGTGGGTTAAATGGTGCTGCGGATGAAATTATTACGGCGGATGCTTATGTATCTGCGATGCCGGTTGATCCCCTGAAGGTGATGTTGCCCCAATCTTGGCGTCAGATGGAGTATTTCCAAAAGCTAGACGGCTTAGAGGGTGTCCCGGTCATCAACGTGCATCTGTGGTTTGACCGAAAATTAACTCAAATTGACCATCTGCTGTTTTCGCGATCGCCCTTGCTTAGTGTCTACGCGGACATGAGCAACACCTGTCGCGAATATGCGAACCCCGACCGCTCAATGTTGGAATTGGTGCTGGCACCAGCAAAAGATTGGATTAGCAAATCGGATGGGGAAATTGTAGACGCCACCGTTGCAGAATTGGAAAAACTTTTTCCCGATCATTTTGGGGGTGAGAACCCAGCCAAGTTACTGAAATATCACGTTGTCAAAACCCCTCGTTCAGTCTACAAGGCAACTCCAGGGCGTCAGCAATATCGTCCTTCCCAAGAAACACCGATTGCGAATTTCTATTTGACGGGTGATTACACCATGCAGCGTTACCTAGCGAGTATGGAAGGTGCCGTACTTTCTGGTAAGCTGACAGCGCAGGCAATTGTGAGCAGTCAGTCGTCAGTAGTCACCGATCAATCGTCAACGGTCACCGATCAGGCGTTAGTCGTTAGTGGGTAATGGTTAGGGGGAAAGAGTCTACTCCCGAATATCTGACTATCTATTACCTGCTACCAAAGAACAACAGACTCAGGACAATTGACAATTGACAACGGAAAACTGACAATCTCTGGTGCCTGTACTGAATGCTGCAACTGTCTAATTTCCCGCGCATGAGAACGCTGGCTTCAATAGAGGACGCTTACCAACTCTGTCGCCAGATTACGGCTAAGTACGCAAAGACGTTTTATCTGGGTACGCTGCTGATGCCAGCAGCCAAGCGCCGTGCCATCTGGGCAATTTATGCTTGGTGTCGTCGCACCGATGAACTGGTAGACGGTGCCTCAGCTGCGATTACGACTCCTGAAACTTTGGATCGATGGGAAAAACAGCTAGAATCTGTTTTTGCTGGCGAACCCCTAGACGACCCGGATGTGGCTTTGGTAGATACGCTGAAACGCTTCCCGATGGATATTGAACCATTTCGGGATATGATTGCGGGTCAGCGGATGGATCTCTACCGGAGCCGATACAAGACCTTTGAAGAACTCAATCTTTACTGCTATCGGGTTGCCGGTACGGTGGGGTTGATGTCTACTGCGGTGATGGGTGTCGATACGGAACCGTATACAGCACCCTGGAAACGCAATCAAGAGATTTATATTCCGACCTCGGAAGCGATCGCACTTGGCATTGCTAACCAACTCACTAACATCCTGCGAGATGTCGGAGAAGACGCCCGTCGGGGTCGCATTTACCTGCCCCTCGAAGAATTGGCGTTATTTAACTACACCGAACAGGATCTGATGAATGGGGTAGTCGATGAGCGATGGCGCGAATTGATGCGTTTCCAAATTCAACGGGCACGCAAATTCTACGTTGAAGCCGAACAGGGAATTGGTGCCCTTAGTCCCGATGCTCGTTGGCCCGTTGCGGCGGCTTTAATGCTCTATAGCCAAATTCTCGATCGGATTGAACGCAATCAATACGATGTATTTAGCACCAGAGCTTACGTCCCGACTTCCCGGAAGCTGCTGAGTTTGCCAGCGGCTTGGTTGAGGGCGCAGGTGCTATAACTCTGTGGAGCTGGCGGCTTGTGGCGCTGGCGACTTGTGGCGCTGGCGACAACCAGAGGAAAATCAACTCACGTCTGTAAACCCTATGTTTTTTGGGATTAGCCATTCCCGATTTCAAGTCCGTTTATTGAGCAATCGATAAACGGACTTGCTCCTATTTAATCCTTTGATAGCCCCAAATCAACCAGAAATGCGGCTCAGGTTGCCTCTAACGGGCAACGGATGCGGCTAGATGAGGATGCGATCGCTCTCGTTCTTCAAGCCTTGTCAGCACCATCAGCAATTTCTGGCGGCAATTTAAAGCAGCCATCTTCCCCTGGAGAGAAGTCCAGCACTTGCACCACAGCATTGATATTTAAAGCCCCATAGATATGAGGAAAACGTTCTCCGTCTAATGCCTCGTATCGGATTTCTGCCTCAACTGCCTCCGATTCGAGGCACAGGAGAACTAAGCCACTTTGGGAATGAAAAAAGCTATTCGCTACATTAATAACTTGCTCTGGAGTTGAGCAGTGGATAAAACCCTCCGATTCCAGCGTATCGCCACAATATTTTTTAGTTAATTTTGCTTCTTCCCACTGTTCGCGCTTCGTGATGTGCAAAATAATACTCATAAAATTTCTCAAAAATTGTTAGTTTTACAGTTCAATTGGTAAGAGATAAAATCTTTTTTACTGGCACAAATAGAGGCAAAATCCGGTTGGCTTAAGACTAAAAACTTTCCCTGTGTAGATTGCCTTGAAGCCTGTAACCACCCATAGAAAGGTATTTTATGGGTTTGTCTAACCCGAAGCCAATCTATAATTATGCTAAACCAAACCGGATTGAGTCAAAGCAAATCTTACCCGTTAGACGAATTCTCCTTTGGCAACTAAAATTACTTTACCACCCACCGATACTTCAATGAAATCAGACTTTTTGTGAGCTTTTAATAACAACAAAGAAGGTCTGCCAATTTCATACCCTTGCTCAACCCTGAGATCGATTGTCTCTGCTCCAAAATAGGAATGCTGAACCAAATAACCAGCTAAACAACCATTTGCACTTCCTGTAGCCGGATCTTCGGGAATTCCTGCATACTCGGCAAACACGCGCACGCTCAAGTTATTCTCTGGATGATAAGTTTCAGGGCAGAAAACCAATATACATTTGCCTTGAGTATGACTAACTAAATCAAAATATTTATCCTTATTTACCTTGATTCGCTTTAAGGCTTGGTGCGTTTTCAAGGGAACGATAATAAAGGGAACTCCCGTAGAAACTTCTTGAATCGGGAATCGAGGATCTATCTCGCTGGGTTCTAAATTCAAAACTTGGGCGAGTGCCTCTCCCTCGAAGGTTTGGGTAAAAATAGGTGGTTTTTGCTGCATCCACAACCATTCTACTGCTTGCTCTCCGTAATGCAGCGATACAGGAATTTGTCCAACTTTTAGATTTAAAATTAAGTTTTCAACCGGCTGATTAATAATTTCTTGTTGCAAAATATAAGCAGTCCCTAAAGTAGGATGACCTGCAAACGGTAACTCTTGCTCAGGCGTAAAAATCCGCACATCATAACCTCCATCTCGAACCTCTGGGGAGGTTATAAAAGTGGTTTCCGAGTAGTTCGTTTCTTTAGCAATTCTTTGCATTTGAACATCAGAAAGCTCACCGGCATCCGTAAAGACTGCTAGTTGATTACCCGTGTATTTTTCTACGGCAAATACATCAACAATGTAAAAGTGAAGTCGCTTCATACTTGTCAAAATCGCTGCTATATGGTTTATTAGCTAGAGGCTGGGATCGCGTCTAAATGCACAACTCAGCCAGAGGGCAGATATACCAAATAAGGAGGTTGGTATACTAGAGAACGTTTGCAAATCCAGAGTGCATTGTAACTAAAGATTTTTTTGCCAATGCCATTTTTCGGACTTGTTTGGGTAACTTCTTGGGTCAGCTGTTTTTTCTCTAACCAGGCGTTGTCGAGTATACCTGATTACCTCTCGATAACACTTCCAGCCAAGGTTTTTTCATCTGTCAATAATCCCCTGGATAGCGATAAACCTCTGTTTGTTCAGGCTGTAGGAACGGGGAAACCCTACTCGTATTTAAGCGGTTTACATTCTCAAAAATTCAGTGCGTTCTTGCCTTCCTGGGATTTCCAACTAGGAGGAAATCAGAGCCAATCTTCATCAAACAAAGCCAAAACGCCCGAACAATCTAGGCGGAAGCTAGAGACGGTGGATAATGTGCTTTGCCGCCCCGGCTCGGCACCCACAAAGGAAGCGCCAGTAGCACCAACTATCCTATCTCAGTCGGCTTCATGGGTTGAAGTTCCTGTCAGTCGAGCGTCAAAGCCGAGTTTTCCAGACAGAATCATGCAGGTGATGCAGAATTTATTGAAATTGCCTGCTTGGGCTGAATCTCGCGATACAAAGCCTTCGCCGGTTGCAGTCGTTCAGATTCGCGACCAAGGCGCATTGGGCGATCGCTTAATCAATGAAAAAATTGGAAAACGGCAAGGTCTGTGGATGTCCTTGGCTGGGCGCAAAACCAAGAGCGTCACCACATCCGGCGGAGAACCGGAGCAGTTTCAAGTCTGGGTGAAGGGACATTTGGTGGCTCAAATCCCCGAAAAACCCCAAGCTGAGCGATTTGCCAAGCGCGTCGCGCAACTCCTGCAAAACTCCGATGTTGACGCTTCGCAACTGAAACCAATGCTGGTGGATGGGAAGCCAGGGGGTAAGCTAGGCAACAACCAGTTGTTCGTAATTGACGACGCGATCGCTACCGACTTCAATCGCGATCGCCAACTCTTAGCAATCGAATGGGTAAATAATCTCCGTGTCGCCTTGGGGGAAAAGCCCTTAACCTTGGTGGAAGCTCAAGCCCAAATGCACGGATTAATCCAGACAGATACCAAACTGGAGGGTTTAGCCTCTTGGTATGGGGGCTATTTTCACGGACGCCAAACGGCAAACGGCGAAATCTATAACCAGGATGCACTTACGGCGGCTCATCCTTCTCTGCCTTTTAATACCTTTCTAAAAGTAACAAACTTGAAAAATGGGGATGCTGTCATCGTGCGGGTGACTGACCGTGGTCCCTACATTCCGCCGAGAACGCTGGATTTGTCGCGGGGAGCCGCTCGCTGCGTTAAGAGTGAAGAGGTGGGCGTGATTCCCTATGAAGCCGTGGTGATGAAACCGCTCTAACCTCGATCGAGGGCTGTTCTTGAAAAAAAGACGCGATGATTAATCGCGTCTCTACACTCCATTAACGGTTTAGCCTCTATTCAAGACAGCGGATAGCCTCTAGCAATCCCTTAGCTTTGTTGAGGGTTTCTTGGTACTCAGTTTCGGGGCGAGAATCGGCAACCAGACCCGCACCCGCTTGGACTGACACCTGATGTTTCCCACTGGCTTGAGAACGAACAACCATCGTGCGAATCGCGATCGCTGTATTTAATTGCCCCTCAAAGTCATACCAGCCATATGCCCCTGAATAAGGGCCACGACGGCAGGGTTCGAGTTCGTGAATAATCTCCATCGCCCGAATCTTGGGGGCACCGCTGACGGTTCCGGCGGGGAAGCAGGCTTTGAGTAAATCCCAGGCGGTTTTATCGGGCGCGAGTTCTCCCAGTACGTTGCTGACGATGTGCATCACATGAGAGTAACGCTCGATTAGCATCAATTCATCGACTCTCACCGTGCCGCTGGTGCAGACGCGCCCCAAATCATTGCGACCTAAATCAACTAGCATGACGTGTTCGGCAATTTCCTTTGGGTCTTGAAGTAAGTCCTCGGCAAAGGCGTCATCTTCTTTAGGCGTCTTCCCTCGCGGGCGCGTCCCTGCAATCGGGCGCACGGTCGCGCTCATTCCCTCCTCTGTTAGCGCCGCATCGCCTCCGTAAGAACTCAGCACCGCCTTCACCATTACTTCCGGGCTAGAACCAATAATCTGCCAATCGCCGAAGTTGAAATAAGCCATATAAGGCGAGGGATTAATTAGGCGCAAAGAGCGATATAAGGCAAAGGGTTCTCCGCTATATTCGGCACAGAGTTGCTGAGACAGGACGACTTGGAATATATCTCCAGCGCGAATATAATCTTTTGCCTTTTCGACATTGGCGCAGAATTGTTCGCGTCCGGTGTTGCTGGTGTAGGTGAGTTGCTTCTCCCGATTTTCGGGGGGTGTCCATTGCAACAAAGTATCTTTTCCTGACAGAGGTAGCTGGAGTTTGCTGACCAGTTGAGTAACGCGATCGCACGCTTGTTGATATGCCTGAGCCAAATCCACATCTGGGTCGCGCAAATCTGCATACGCGATCGCCCAAATCTTCCGCTTCACCTGATCGAAAATAATCAGGTTATCTACCTGCATCCACAATCCATCCGGTAAATCGTCCTCTGAGGCGGGATAAATCGGCACGCGCGGCTCTATCCAGTTAATTAGTTCATAACCCCAGAAGCCAAATAATCCGCCGATTCCGGGCGGCAATTGGGGCAACGTTACCGGGTGAAACGGCTTTAGGCAGTAAGCTAATGCCTGAAACGGATCGCCTTCAAACGCGATCGCTCTCCCGTCACGGTGGGTTTGCGTCGTTTTATTTCCTCTCGCCTCCAACACCCACAAAGGATCGCAGCCGACAAAACTGTAGCGACCTACTTTTTCCCCACCTTCCACGGATTCCAGTAAAAAGCTATAAGGCTGTCCAGCACAGACTTTGTACCAAGCAGACACGGGTGTATCTAGGTCTGCCACCCATTCCTGATACACCGGCACAAAATTACCCTGTTTAGCCAGATCGGAAAATTGGGAAAAATCAGGAAAAATCATAATTTTCTTGCGTTCTGGATCGAGGCGATTCGCCCTAGCGCCGCCATTATTCATCCAGGTTAAAACAGAAATGGGCGCAAATGGGAAAAGGGAAGAAACAGACGCTTTAGTTCATCCTTCATCTTTCTCCTTTAGACTCTCGTATTTTTGTTTTATCTAATTTCCCCCAACTTATCGGGGAGTCTTGGAGGATAAGTCGTGGGGAGCAAATATAGCAGTTCTCAGTTGGGTGGAATATCTTGCGGTTCTAATGTTTGATAGGGGCTTTTGGATTGTCATGCTCCTACAGATGTATCGCACCCAAATGAGAATTGCGATATCTGAATTCAAACTGTTAACCCAACAGAATTGCCCTTGCTTCGCCCATTTATCGCATCATCTTTAACGAAAAAGTAGGGTGGATGCCCACCCTACTAATGCTAAATAATTAAAAAGGTGCTAAACGTCGTAAGTCGCACGACCGCTAAACTTAATCGTTGGCGGTTCCGGGTTGCTACCAATGTTCCGTTCTACCTTATTCACATAAGGACGACCTTGATTGACTTTCTCTGGGAAGACGCCATCCTTCGGATGCAGATACTCCATTTCACCGTTCGGGAAGACACGGTAAATCTTGTAGTTGTTGATTTTGAACTTGGCTCGGAGTACCTGACCGCCTAACATGATGCAGTATTCTTTACGTGCTAGGTATAGCACGTTATCACCTTGGTTCATGATGGCAGAGCCACCAGTGGGCAATTCAAATACTTGCTGTTTCGGGCTTGTCCAAGTGATGGCGTACTTTTCTTCTAGTTCAGCTTTGGTGAGCAAACCGCCGGTACCGCCGCCAAATATGGGGGTTTGTCCAGTAAGAGTTTCTGGCATAGATTTTTCTCCCAACGTTTTAGGGCATCCTATCACCGAGGCAAGGCCTGTCTTGCGAGTCTGTCAAGAACTGTAACAGTTTGTCATTAGCCATTTAGTCATGAGTCATTTAGTCATTAGTCATGGGTCATTAGTCAAGCACTGCTGACTACTAATTGCTGACTAATTTCATCAAAGACTACTGACTGCTGACTGTCTTGCCGCGATAGGGACGGTAAAGTGAAACTGACTACCTTGGTCTTTACCGGCGGATTCAGCCCAAATTTCACCGCCCCAACCCGTGACAACTTGGCGACAAATCGCAAGTCCCAGACCAGTACCGCCAGTAGTTCGCCGCAGAGCGCCTTCTTCCTGATAGAACCGATCGAAGACAGCCTCCAGCCGGTTGGGTTCAATGCCACGACCTGTATCGGCAACCGTAACTTCAAGCATTGAGCTGTCGTTACACTCAGCGAGTATCGTAATTTTTCCTTGAGGCGTTGTAAATTTGCAAGCGTTGTCCAGCAGTTTGGCAAGCACCTCAACCAGCCACTCCCCATCCGCTCGTACTAAAGGCAGCGAATCAGACACTTTAGTAATAATCTTTGGTAGCTGACCATCGGAATTGCGGGCGCGGATACTGCTGAGGGCAAGATCGATGCACTCTGGCAGCGCTAGGGGTTCTGGATGCCATTGCACCCGACCACTTTCTAGGCGAGAAAGGGTGAGGAAATCTTGAACCAGTTTACGCATCCGCTCGGCGTCGGTGAGAGCGGTACTGAGCATCACTTGCCGCATCTCCGGGGGCATATCAGGTTCGCTCGCTAGACTTTCCAGGCAGACTTGGATAGTAGAGAGGGGGGTGCGGAGTTCGTGACCCGTAATTGCGACTAAGTTGCTGCGAGTGCGATCGAGAGCTTCTAGCTGTTGGTTGAGGTCTTCCAGGTTCGCGTAGGCTTCGGCTTGAATCAACGCCCCGGCGATTTGAATAGAAATGGCTTCTACAAGTTCTAGTTCGTCGTCCTGCCACTCGTAGGGGGTAGCACCGCAATGATGCAGCTCTACTATCCCCAGTAGTCGATCCTGATATAGCACTGGCATCATCAGCCAAGACTGAATAGCAAAGCGGCTCGCCAGAGTTTGAAGTGGGCGATTGGAAGGAAGTTCCGACACTCCTACCGATATTCCTGCCGACACTCCTACAATGCGAGGGTCGATATGAGTATCGGCAACATAAACTCGCTCTCGGTTCTGCACAACTTCCTGAAATAGAAGATTTTCCTGTAAAGGCCAATCCTGACCGAGTGCAGAGGCAAGTCGAGAATTCCCGTTATCGGTCACTTTCAAAAATTCATGGTTAATCGTGGCAGAAGTATCGATTTCCCCGGCACGATAAATCAGACACCGGCAAGCAAACAATGCCTGTCCTAATTCCTGTACGGCAATGGATAGAATTTCATCCGGGTGTAACGGCTGTCCCGTATGGCTACCCCGCCGGATGGCAGCCGTAATCGAGTTGACTAGGCGTTCTTTGCGTTCTTGGGCGGAAATTGAGCGATAAGCTTTGAGCAGCTTGTACTGCCCCGCTTGCAAGTAAGTGACTAGGCACTGAACAAAGGGGTCGGGATTGTCGGTTAGAGACTCTGGAGTTTGGGCGGAGGGTTCCTTTGCCGCCTGTGGCTGTATGGAGTTTTGAACTAAAAAATTCTGCCGATTCGCTGCTTCCCGATCGGTTTTTCCAAAGGAAGTTTCTAAAAACTCTCCCCTCGAAGGAATGCCGTAAATATTTCGTGCTTGAGCGAGCTTTTGAGCCAACTCCGGACGGTACTGCGAAATCCGATTGAGTAATAATTCAGCAACGATGCAACTGACTTGCCGATCGAACGTCCAGATTCCCTCAAACCGGCGGGCGGGGTCTATCCCTTCAAACGATGACATCCGCAATCGGGAGGTGGTTCGAGGAAGGTCAGAAGTGCGGCGGCTAGGGGAAATCGCGGGTGCGATTCCTTTTCTAGCTGCGGTCTTTCCTCTTACACCCTGACGCGATCGCCCATCCTCTGTTAGGTTTCGTTCTCGACAAACCAAGCAGGTAGCATAATTCTGCCCGATCACCACTAAGTGCCACTCTTGACTTAAACCATCGGTCGGCTCAAAAGCAACAGTTTCGTAAGCTTCCGAACTGTTGCTAAAGTCGGTTTCTGGGGCTGCCAGCACATATAACTGCTCTGTCCGTTCTGCAATCCGTCGATAACGGTGAGCTTCCTGACGATAGAAGCGCTCTCGCTGGAAACTGGCAATCACCAGATGCTGGTCTAAAGATGCCAGAACCTGGTCTTCCATCGCATGAGATAAGGCGATTAAGGAAGACTTGAAATACATTTGAGGTCGCAGCTGGGGCAGGACTTGCAGCAAATCTGCCAGCACAGAAGTCGGGATGATCATTTAGTAATTTGCCGAGTTTCGTACCCGTTCTATGCCTATCGTACAAAAGAGCGTTCCCTACTAACGGTTTGAATATTTCCTTGTAATCCGGTTTTAACGATTGTAAATTCTCACAAAATTGCTTAACTCCACGTTCAAGAGGAGGAAAATCACGTTTTTGTGAGTTCTAGTATTGGATGGCTGTGAGTTGAGGGAAACTCAATGGTTGCATTAATAAGGGTTTTGGGGAAGCGATCGCGACTCCAAAACCCCTCGCCACAAGAATTTCTTATGTCAATCATTAATCCTCCTTAAGGGGGATGTCATGACTAAATGGCATCCGATCGATGCAAAAACTTCATTTGTATTAACATTTTGTAATTTCTTATACGAATTTCACAGTTCAGTTTGCATAACTTATCATCAACGAGCAATTGACAAACACAAGATTATCCGTTTGCGGGCATTCGAGCGCCACGTAATGAGGACACACCCATGACAAGCACAGCCACGCCCACAGCAAGTCTTAATAAATTTGAAAAATTCAAAGCAGAGAAAGATGGTCTGGCGGTAAAGGCAGAAATTGAACATTTTGCCCAGGTTGGCTGGGAGGCGATGGACGAAACAGACCGCGACCACCGACTCAAGTGGGTAGGGATTTTCTTCAGACCCGTTACGCCCGGAAAATTTATGATGCGGATGCGGATGCCCAGCGGTCTCCTCACCAGCGATCAAATGCGAATGCTCGCCGAGATTGTGCAGCGTTACGGCGAAGATGGCAGCGGCGACATCACCACCCGGCAAAATATCCAACTGCGGGGAGTCCGAATCGAGGATGTGCCAGAAATTTTCCGACGGTTAGAGCGAGTCGGGATGACCAGCATTCAGTCGGGGATGGATAACGTCCGCAACATCACGGGTTCGCCAGTTGCGGGGATTGATGCGGATGAATTGTTTGATACGCGAAGTCTGGTGCAGCAAGTCCAGGACATGATTACGAATCATGGGGAAGGCAACAAAGCTTTCAGCAATCTGCCCCGGAAATTCAATATTGCGATCGCGGGTTGCCGCGACAATTCGGTTCACGCTGAAATCAACGACCTCGCCTTCGTCCCCGCCTACAAAGATGGCGTCTTCGGGTTTAATGTTCTCGTCGGTGGTTTGTTCTCTGCCAAGCGTTGCGATGTTGCCATTCCCCTGAATGCTTGGGTGCATCCTGACGATGTTGTAGAGGTATGCCGAGCCGTTTTAGAAGTTTTTCGCGATCGCGGTCCCCGATCGAATCGGCACAAGGCACGGCTGATGTGGCTGATTGATGAATTGGGGTTAGGCCAATTCCGAGCCTTGGTAGAAGAATATCTAGAGAAGCCTCTCCAACCAGCCGCCGAAAAAGACGAAATTGACTGGGAAAAGCGCGACCACATCGGCGTGTACCCCCAAAAGCAACCCGGCTTAAACTACGTCGGCTTACACGTTCCCGTGGGGCGTCTCTATGCCCAGGATATGCTTGACCTGGCTCGGATGGCTGAAGTCTACGGCAACGGCGAAATGCGGTTCACCGTTGAGCAAAATGTCATCATCCCGAATATTCCCGACTCGCGCTTAGACGTCTGCTTAGCCGAACCGCTTCTAGAGCGATTCTCGATCAATCCCGATCCTTTAGCGCGATCGCTAGTCTCCTGCACCGGATCGCAGTTCTGCAACTTTGCCTTAATTGAAACTAAAAACCGTGCCCTGGCAACGATTGAAGAACTGGGAGCAGAATTATCTCTAACTAAACCCGTGCGGATTCACTGGACTGGTTGCCCCAACTCCTGCGGTCAGCCTCAAGTAGCCGACATCGGTTTGATGGGGACAAAAGTTCGCAAAAACGGCAAAACCTTAGAAGGTGTCGATCTTTACATGGGAGGCACAGTTGGTAAAGAAGCCCATTTGGGTACCTGCGTCCAGAAAAGCATTCCCTGCGAAGACCTCAAACCTGTATTGCGGAATTTATTGATCGAACAGTTTGGGGCGACTCCTCGCTTCTAGGAATTGCAAAGAAGCTTTTAGCGACTCCCTACCACTAATTCCCGACTACGTACCACCGAGTTACCACTTCCAAGAGAAATATGAGCAGAGTTTCTAGACGGCAATTTATCATTACAGCAGGCGCAGCCACAGCCGGAAGCTTGCTAGCTCATGGCTGTAGTTCCGGCCCGACCGATAGCGCCAAGTCCGCTTCAAAATCCTCCCCCGTTGCCACCAGCACGGCAGCCAACGCGCCGAAAGTAGAAACAACCACCGCCAAGCTAGGATTTATTGCTCTAACGGATTCCGCGCCCCTAGTTGTAGCCCAGGAAAAAGGGTTGTTTGCCAAATACGGCATGACAGAGGTTGAGGTTGTCAAGCAAGCTTCCTGGCCCGTCACCCGCGATAACTTGGAGCTAGGCACAGCCGGTAACGCCGGTGGCATTGATGGGGCGCATATTTTATCCCCCATGCCTTACTTTATGAGCTTGGGACAAACCAAGAACAAGCAGCCAGTGCCGATGTACATCCTGGCGCGGTTGAATACCAATGGTCAAGCAATTTCTGTTGCCAATACTTACAAAGAATCCAAAGTCGGCTTAGACAGCAAAGGACTTAAAGAAGCCTTTACCAAAGCTGGGGGCAAAAATGACTTCAAGGCAGCCATTACCTATCCTGGTGGCACCCACGACCTCTGGATGCGCTACTGGTTAGCCGCAGGCGGCATCGATCCAAACAAGGATATTTCTACAGTTCCCGTACCACCGCCTCAGATGGTGGCGAATATGAAAACGGGCAACATGGAAGCCTTCTGTGTAGGCGAACCGTGGAACGCCCAGCTGGTGAACCAAGGGCAGGGTTACACCGCCTTGGTAACGGGAGAACTGTGGAAAGACCATCCCGAAAAAGCTTTTGCGATGCGGGCTGATTGGGTAGATAAAAATCCAAATTCTGCCAAAGCGCTGCTAATGGCAATCCAAGAAGCCCAGCAGTGGTGCGACAAGGCAGAAAACAAAGAAGAGATGTGCCAAATTGTCTCCCAAGCAAAGTGGTTTAAGGTGCCAGCGAAAGATATTATTGAGCGTTCCAAGGGCAACATTGACTACGGCGATGGTCGTCCGGTGGTGCAAAATAGTCCGCTGTTGATGAAGTTCTGGTCAGATAACGCTTCTTATCCCTACAAGAGTCACGACACCTGGTTCCTAACTGAAAACATCCGTTGGGGGAATATTCCTGCTGACACCAACGTTAAAGAACTCGTTGACAAAGTGAACCGGGAAGACCTCTGGAAAGAGGCAGCCAAAGCACTAGGCGTTCCTGCTTCAGAAATTCCGACTAGCAGTTCTCGTGGTGTTGAAACATTCTTTGATGGCGTCAAATTTGACCCCGAAAAGCCAGAGGAATACTTGAAGAGTCTCAAGATTAAGAAGGCATAAATCGCGAATAGCGAATAGTTCCAGAGGAATCGGCTATTCGCTGTTTGCTAGCCAATGACGAATCAATATGATTAACAATTAGGAGCGAGAATGACTGCTAGAACTGAGAATCGCCTTTCAAGTAATAATTCCCAGAAGCTAATCGGAACCTTCTTTCAGAAGAAACTTAAACACATTGTGCCACCGCTGCTAGCACTTGCAGCTTTTATGATCCTTTGGCAAATCCTCTGCCCTCCGGGTTCTAAAGGTTTGCCAGGGCCAATCCAAGTACTAAGAGAAACTTGGAACCCCTATATTATCAATCCATTTTTTGATAATGGCGGTACGGATAAAGGCTTGGCGTTGCAAATTTTCGCCAGTTTACAACGGGTAGCGATTGGCTTCTCTCTGTCTACCTTAGTTGGGATTGGGTTGGGGATTTTGATTGGTACCAATCAGTTTACTTACCGCGCTTTAGACCCCCTCTTTCAGGTTCTGCGTACCATTCCCCCTCTGGCATGGCTACCGATTTCTCTGGCAGCATTTCAACAAAGCAATCCCTCAGCTATTTTTGTAATTTTTATCACGTCGATATGGCCCATTATTATTAACACCACCGTGGGAGTGCAGCAGATTCCTCAAGATTACCGAAACGTTGCTAGAGTATTGCGGCTTTCTAAGCAGAAGTATTTCTTTAAGATTCTCTTTCCCGCAGCGGTTCCTTATATCTTTACTGGACTGAGAATTGGCATTGGTTTATCTTGGTTAGCAATTGTTGCAGCTGAAATGTTGGTAGGCGGTGTGGGAATTGGTTTCTTCATCTGGGATGCTTACAACAACTCTTTACTAAGCCAAATTATTCTCGCGCTTGTCTATGTCGGCATTGTAGGTCTGCTGCTAGATAGGCTGGTCGGTTTCGTCGCCTCCAAAGTTGTACCAGAGGAACAGAAGTAAGGACTGAGGACTGAGTAGGAAGTATTAAGTAAACTCTTCGCCCTTAACTTCTCAACTCATCCTCAATCCTTATCCCTGACTCCTCTTTTAGTTCCTTCTCTCAGTCCTCAGCCCTCATACCTCAGTCCTCACTTCTCTCAGTCCTCATACCTCAGCCCTATTGCTATGTCTGTCTTTGTAGAAATTGACCATGTTGACCGGGTGTACTCGCTTGCCAATGGCGGTACTTATGTGGCACTCAAGAATATTGACCTGAAAATCAAACAAGGTGAATTTGTTTCTTTAATTGGACATTCTGGATGCGGCAAATCAACCCTGCTAAATATGGTGGCTGGTCTAGATAGACCGACGAGTGGGGGTGTGATTTTAGAAGGGCGACAGGTGACTTCGCCGGGACCAGACCGAATGGTCGTGTTCCAAAATTATTCGCTGCTTCCCTGGCTCACCGTGCGGGAAAACATCGCTCTGGGGGTAGATGAAGTATTACAGGACCGGCCCAGAGGTGAGCGCAAGGGGATTGTGGAGCATCACATCGATTTGGTGGGATTGCGGCACGCTGCGGATAAACGACCCGGTCAGCTATCGGGGGGAATGAGACAGCGGGTAGCGATCGCGCGTGCCCTCGCCCTTCGTCCCAAGTTGCTGCTACTCGATGAACCGTTCGGGGCGCTGGATGCTTTGACACGAGGCGGCTTGCAAGAAAAGTTGATGCAAATCTGCCAGGAAAGCAAAGTCACCGCGATCATGGTGACGCACGATGTGGACGAAGCGCTGCTACTGTCTGACCGAATTGTGATGCTGACCAACGGCCCAGATGCCCATATCGGACAGATTCTGGACGTTCCCATCCCTCGCCCACGCAAGCGCATGGAGGTCGTCAATCATCCCAGCTACTACGGCTTGCGGAATGAGATGATTTACTTCCTCAACCAGCAGAAAAAAGCCAAGCAGCGCAAAGCAACGCAACCGGCGGTGGTTGCCCGGAATGGGTTGGAGAAAGTCAATCTGGAAATTGGCTTTATTCCCCTAACTGACTGCGCCCCTTTAGTGGTGGCAAAAGAAAAAGGTTTCTTCGCCAAGCACGGGTTAGAAGATGTGACGCTGAATCGCGAACCCAGTTGGAAAGCGATCGCGCAAGGGGTGGCGACGGGACGCCTAGACGCTGCCCAGATGGTTGCCGGAATGCCGATGGCAATGACCTTGGGAGCCGATGGCCCGCCACTGCCCGTGTGTACGGCGATGACTTTATCGCGCAATGGCAATGCGATTACCTTCAGTAAGGATTTGTACGATCGCGGCGTTCGCACCTTGGCAGATTTCAAGGAAGCGATCGCGCAAACTCCCGACAAGATCCATACGCTCGGAGTGGTGCATCCTGCCTCTATGCACAACATGATGCTGCGCTACTGGCTGGCAAGTGGCGGCATCGATCCCGACCGAGATGTCAGTTTGACGGTGATTCCACCCGCCCAGATGGTCGCCAATCTGAAATCTGGAAGTATTGATGGCTACTGTGTCGGCGAACCTTGGAACTCTCGCGCCGTTCATGAAAAACTCGGTTTTGTCATCGCCACCGATATGGAGTTGTGGGCGGGACATCCGGAGAAGGTACTCGGATGCCAGGAAGAATGGGCAAATAAGTACCCGCAAACTCATATCGCATTGATAAAAGCGCTTTTGGAAGCTTGCGAATACTGCGATGACCGACGCAATCGGGAAGAAATTGTCAACTTACTGTGTCAGCCGCAATACATCGGCTCCGCCCCAGAATACACCCGTCCCGGCTTTATCGATCCCTACATTCGCGGGACGGGCGCAGCACCCGAACAGATGTTGCGTTATAACCAGTTCTTTGTCGATAAAGCGAACTTTCCAGAACCGGAGGAAGGACTGTGGGTGATGACTCAGCTAGCACGATGGGGAATTGTTCCGTTCCCCAAAAACTGGCTAGAAATTCAAGAACGAGTGCGGCGCATCGATGTATTTAGGGAAGCGGCGCGGGAACTCGGCTTAATGGATATCGGACGCGATCGCGCACCCATGCAAATGTTTGATGGCACCATTTTCAATCCCGACGATCCCATTAAGTACCTCAATAGCTTGGAAATTAAGCGTCCAATTCGTATCGAAGAGATTAACATCGACCCCTTAGTTGCGAGTCGTTAGTAATCAGTCATTAGCCATTCGCTAATGGAACTATGGCAAGAACAATTCGCGATTAGCTATTAACAACCTTCACCTCCCCATGCACACTTTGAACAACACTGGCGTCGTCACCCAACTAACCCAAGAAACCGTCAACCGCGACCCGTTTTTGGTCATTGAAGATGTTTCCAAGGTTTATCCCACTCCTACCGGGCCGTATACCGTTCTGGATGGGGTAAATCTCACCGTCTATGAAGGCGAATTTATCTGCCTGATTGGTCACTCTGGTTGCGGTAAATCCACCCTGTTAAACATGGTGTCAGGTTTCAACAAGCCAACTGACGGTGAAGTGCGCCTGGAAACCCTGAAAATCCGCGAACCTGGCCCAGACCGGATGATGGTGTTCCAGAACTATTGCCTGCTTCCCTGGCTGACTGCCTTCGAGAACGTTTACCTGGCAGTGGATTCTGTCTATCCCGGTAAACCCCGGTCGGAAAAAGTCACCATCGTTCGGGATCACCTCGCAATGGTGGGGCTGACTGAAGCAGCAGATAAAAAACCATCTCAGCTGTCTGGAGGGATGAAACAGCGAGTCGCGATCGCTCGTGCGCTCTCGATTCGCCCTAAAGTATTAATTCTGGATGAGCCATTCGGAGCCTTGGATGCCATCACCAAGGAAGAATTACAAGAGGAGTTGCTGACCATCTGGCGCGAACATCAAGTTACTGTCTTGATGATTACCCACGACATCGACGAAGCACTCTTCTTGGCAGATCGGCTGGTGATGATGACCAACGGGCCATCGGCAAACATTGGCGAAGTTTTGAAGATTCCTTTCCCCCGTCCCCGCAATCGTGCCCGGATTATGGAAGATCCGGAATATTACAACCTGCGAAACTACGCCCTCGACTTCCTGTTCAACCGATTTGCTCATGATGATGATTAGTCATCGCTTGTTAGGTATTATCCAATGGGTAATCCCCAACAAGCGATGAAAGTATGGCTAATCGCAATTAGCAATTAGCAATTAGCAACGGACGACTGACGAATGACAACTGACAGTACAAAAACCCTTTGCCCTTACTGCGGCGTCGGCTGTGGATTGGAGGTGACACCTCCAGCGCAAGCCGGTAAGCCAACGCATCGGGATGCTCAAGGGAATCCCATCTGGAAAGTGCAGGGCGATCGCGCGCACCCTTCTAGTCACGGGATGGTGTGTGTCAAAGGTGCTACCGTTGCCGAGTCCCTTTCCAAAGACCGCCTTCTCCATCCGATGATCCGCGACTCCCTGGATGAACCTTTCCGGCGCGCCACCTGGGAGGAAGCCTTGGATCTCGTCGCGAGCAAGATTCAAAATGTTCTGGCAACTCAAGGATCGGACGCCCTGTGTATGTACGGCTCCGGGCAACTGCAAACTGAAGATTACTACGTTGCTCAGAAACTACTCAAAGGGTGTCTGGGCACGAATAATTTTGATTCCAACTCGCGCTTGTGTATGTCCTCCGCCGTTGCGGGTTATATGCAAAGCTTTGGTTCGGATGGCCCCCCTTGCTGCTACGAAGATTTAGACTTAACCGACTGTGCTTTTATCATCGGCAGCAACACCGCCGACTGTCATCCCATCATTTTTAACCGCCTGCGGAAACACCACAAGAAAAATTCTCACGTCAAAATGATTGTGGTCGATCCGCGCCGGACGAACACGGCTGAGGCAGCAGATTTGCACTTAGCGATTCGCTCAGGCACCGATATGGATCTACTCAATGGCATCGCTCACCTGCTGATGCGTTGGGGCGCAATTGATACTTATTTCATAGAGGACTGCACGACGAATTTTCCAGCTTTTGCAGAAGTCATCCAGCACTATCCACCGGAAGTGGTCGCCGAACGATGCGGTATTTCCATCTCTGACCTGGAAACAGCAGCTCGATACTGGTCACAGTCGAAGCGCGTGCTGTCTCTGTGGTCGATGGGCGTGAATCAGTCTTCTGAAGGCACTGCCAAGGTGCGAACGATCGTGAATCTGCACCTGATGACGGCTCAGATTGGCAAACCCGGTGCAGGGCCGTTTTCGCTGACGGGTCAACCGAATGCGATGGGCGGTCGGGAAACCGGCGGTCTTTGCCACATTCTGCCCGGATATCGAGTGGTCAAAAATCCCCAACATCGAGCGGAACTTGAAGCGTTTTGGCAACTCCCCGCCGGACAAATTTCGCCCTATCCGGGTCGCACGGCGTGGGACATTATCACGGGTTTGGAAACCGGAGATGTGGGCGTTCTCTGGATTGCCGCTACGAACCCGGCTGTCAGTTTACCTGACTTGGAACGTGCGAAAGCCGCATTGCAGCGATCGCCTTTTACGGTCTATCAAGACGCCTACTACCCCACTGAAACCGCCGCCTTTGCTCACGTTTTGCTCCCGGCGGCGCAGTGGAGCGAGAAAACTGGCACGATGACTAACTCCGAGCGAGTGGTCACGCTGTGTCAGGCATTTCGCACTCCCCCAGGAGAAGCCAAACCCGATTGGCAAATATTTACAGAAGTCGCACGGCGCTTAGGTTTTGCTGAAAAATTTCCCTACGAGACGCCAGCGTCTATCTATGCCGAATATGTGAAGTTGACACGCGATCGCGTCTGTGATATGAGCGGCATTAGTCACGAACGACTGGCGCAAGAAGGTCCGCTTCAGTGGCCCTGTCCCGATCGTAGTTTTGATACCCCAAGTTTGAGTTCTCCGTTAAACTCTTCAACTCAAAACTCAAAATGTGCTACGCATCGCTACGCTAACAAAACTCAAAACTCAAAACGGCTTTACACGGATTTTCACTTTCCGACGCCGGATGGACGGGCGCGGTTTGGAGCCTATCATTCGCGGGGGCTGGCAGAACCGCCCGATCCCAATTATCCTTTTGTTCTGACGACGGGCAGACTTTACGGACACTGGCACACCCAAACCCGTACCGGACGAATTGATAAAATTCGGCAGATGCACCCGCAGCCATTCATTGAAATTCATCCCCGCGATGCGGCTTCTCTGAAGATTCAGGAAAATGATTGGGTGGAAGTGCGAACCCGTCGGGGCACGGCGCGATTCCCTGCCAGAGTCACCAAGGCGATCGCTCCCGGTGTTACCTTTGTCCCCATGCACTGGGGCGCTCTTTGGGCGGATGGTGCCGAAGCGAACGTCCTCACCCATGCCGAATCTTGTCCCGAATCACTGCAACCGGAACTGAAAGCTTGTGCGGTGCAACTGGTGCCCTTGACTGCTGAAAAAGTTGACTCTGAGTATCTACTCCAGCCTACTCAGTCCAAGGCTTTTTCCTCCGCTTTGTCTGTTTAAAATTGCCCCTAAGCTGAGGTAATTTATTCTCAATTCTGGCGTTTGAAATTCAATTTTTTTAGGCTAAAAAAGGGGGACGGCATTACCGTATCCCTTTTTTTATCAATCACGTCGGTCTGCTCTCCAGTGAGAAGATTGGGGCGAGGCGCGGTTGGATTTCTTCTCTTGTCAATAATTAGATCGCCTGGTGATACCAATTCTCTATGAAGTGACGCGGAAAAAAGCACAGATAGTGTCATCCCATATACCAATAGAAGCGATCGCAGACTCACTTTATTCACTTGCTACTGGAATATCTTCCAACGCAGCTCGCTCCCAATCTCCCAAATTCGCCCCTGCCTCATAAGTGCTTTGTAGGAATTGCAGCACGGCTGTATCTGGATCGTCTGCTTGTCGCACCGCCTCATAGGGCAGGACAAATTCTTGCAGCTCCGGGCTATAGAATGCAGACTGTGGTTGAATTGGATAATCCTTAAATCCTCTTGGTGTTGGGTAGGCGTAGGCATAAAATAAGGCTTCTGTTGAACCACCCCCAAACCAAAAACCACAACTGCTGACTTCATGGGAATAAGCCTCTCGCGTTACCCAATCTGCCATGTTGGGTACACCTCCTGGATGTTCGGGTGCCCTTCGTCCCGAAAAGCGAGTCACAGCCAGATCGAAACTGCCCCAGAAAAAATGGACAGGACTGCACTTTCCAATATAGTGGGAGCGAAACACCGTCATGATGCGATTGGCTTGTACCAGAATTTGCCAGAAGCGTTGAGCAGATTCCGGATTGTAAGCATGATGTTGATGGTCTTGCTCAAAGGGAATCGCATCGGCAATTTCTTGGGGCATTGTCCAGATTTGCACTTCGATACCGAGATCCTTCAGGGTGTTCATCACTTCCTGATAAAAATCAGCCACCGAGCGAGGAGCAAGTGCCAGACTTTTGGTTGTACCTTCGCTTGTCTCGATTTTGAGTTGGTGAGCGAGAAAATCAAAGGTGATTTGAAAGCTACGTGTTCCGTTAGGAATTGAACCACTGGTAAGTCCTGGGGTGGTGACATACAGCGTCGAGTGCCACCAATGGTTGATTTTCGGGGCTAATGCTAACCGGATTTTACCAATAATTTGTGTCCACAAATGCAGCGTTTGATAGGTATCTTGCCAAGCTGAGAGTGACAAAGGGAGCCAAACAGCGTTCGATGAGCGGTGAGCGGAAGTCGTCATCAGATGAATCTCCATGCTCAGGATTGGCGGTAGATACTATAAACAGTATCAGGCTTTGAAAAAGATTTGATTAGCCAATTATTTAGAGAGGAGATTATGCAAGGTTCGGTAATTTATCAAAATATCCGCCAAAAGTGACAGCAATGAGAAAGGGTAGCATTGATTATGCATCAGCTTACCCGTCGGTTTGGCGCGATCGCTCCCGAACTACAAACTAGAATTCAGCAATTATCCATTCCCCAGTAAGAAGATTTGGGCGAGGCGCTGTTGGATTTCTCCTCTGTAAATGATTTGAGCGCTTGGTTAGAAACTTAGGAGCAATAGACAATTGGATTTAAAAGAAAACTTGCGATCGCATCTCACCCAGATAGTACGCGATCGCGACCCTTATCTCGCCAGTTCGGGGCATTTCTACGTACAGCATTACATCCGCGAACAACTGCAACAATGGGGAACTGTAGAAACCCACGAGTTCAGCATTCGCGGTCAAAATCATCAGAATCTCATTCTGAATCTACCAGCGGCGACAAATAATCAGAAGCCACCGATTCTTATTGGCGCACATTATGACGCTGCACCTGGAACCCCAGGCGCAGATGATAATGCCACGGGTGTCGCCGCGCTATTGGAATTGGCGAGAATTTTCGCAGCAGAACCTGCAAAATACCCGGTGCGATTGGTTGCTTTTGATATGGAAGAATACGGGATGCTAGGGAGTCAGCAATATGCATCTGATTTAAAGCAACAAGGACAATCACTTCGTTTGATGCTTTCCTTAGAAATGCTGGGATATTGCAACTCCGCCCCTGGTTCGCAACGCTATCCGGCCGGATTAGAACGTTTTTACCCAAATCGGGGTGATTACATTGCTTTGATTGGCAATTTACCGAGCATTCCCGATCTAATTCACCTGAGTCGCAACATTCGTAAAGTTGGAGTTCCAAGCGAATGGTTGCCGGTGCCGAATAAAGGTTTAATCGTCAGCTCAACGCGACTGAGCGATCATTCGCCCTTCTGGGATTTAGGCTATAAAGCAATGATGGTGACAGATACAGCATTTATGCGAAATCCCCATTACCATCAACCGAGCGACACCATAGAAACCCTGGATTTAAACTTTCTGACCGGCGTCTGTCGCGGTTTGGCTTCCGGTATTAGCCGTCTGTGAAAGATGACTTGCATACCGCACAATTAATTAGATAAACTTCTAGTTAGATATGTATCTAATTAGAAGTAAAACGATGGAAAAAGCGGAATTTCAAACCCTGCTACGCTTCTTCAAGGTTCTCGCTGACGAAAGCCGATTGAAGATTTTGGGGATTCTGGCGAATCGGGAATGCAGCGTCGAAGAATTAGCCGCGATTGTGAAACTGAAGGAGCCGACTGTCTCCCATCATTTGGGTAAACTGAAAGAACTCAATTTGGTGAATATGCGCCCTGACGGCAATACTCATTTGTATCGACTCAATAGCGAGGCGCTGCAAAACTTTAGCAAAGAGATTTTCACTCCAGATAACATGGCTTCTCTCGTCGAAGATGTAGAAGGGGAAGCATGGGAGAGCAAGGTATTGAAGAACTTTTTTGAGGAGATTAGCGAAGCGGGATGCGATCGCGTCCTTCGCTTGAAAGAAATTCCTGCCAGTCGTAAAAAACGCCAAGTGATTCTCAAGTGGTTGGCAAACCAATTTGAAATCGGGATTAATTACCCAGAACTTCAGGTGAATGAAATCATCAAGCGCCACCATCCTGACTCCGCCACTCTGCGACGAGAGTTGATAGCTTCTAAACTGATGCAGCGGGAAAATGGTGTGTATTGGCGTTTAGAGACCAGTATTGAGTAAGTAGGGACACGACACTGCCGTGTCTCTACCTCTGAGGGTGAATAAGTTTAAACTAGCGCGTAAACCTTCGCTTCCCACGGGAAGATGCCTTCTCTGCCTACCCATTCAGCAGGAACCATACGATCTTGCGCGATCTCTTTCCACTGTTTACCTGCCGGAGTTGCAGGCCAATTAGGTATTTTATACTCAGAACCTGGAGGGGTCCCGTACTCAGAGAAATTCGCCACCACAATCACTAATCGATCGTCTTTGCCTCGCTGCCAGACGATAACTCGCTTACCTTCATTGAAGTCAGAATGGATAAAATGAGTGTCATTTACAGCTAAAGTATCAGAAGTAGTCCGAAACTTCACTAATCTACAAACATAATTAAAAATACGCTGTCGCCAATCATCTGTCAGACGGCTGTAGTTAACCGGATCAACCTGTTTTTTATGGTCATCTGAAGTTGGCAAGTCATTTTGATCGGCGAATTCATCTCCTGCCAAAATCATCGGAATCCCGACAGCAGTGAGCAAACAAACAAATGCTAGCTTGATGCGCTTTTCTGTATCAAAAACTTGATTATTATTTAGGTAGCTGTAGAAGCGTTCGTTGCCAAAGCCTCCTACATCATGGGAAGTCAGATAATTAACTGCTTGAGAACCATCTGCAAACCCTAAATTACGACAGTCAATGAGTTTGCGGACGCTCCATTCAAAGCTAGGCTCATCAGACGAATTTTGTCCTAGAATGACGCTACGGATAATATGCTTAAACTTTTCGTTCCACAACCCATCGAGACGATTCTGTGAAATTAAAGCGAGAGGTACGCTTAATTCTTCACCGACTACGAGAAATTTATCGCCGCTTCCTTCCCGTTCCTGCCAAAGCGATCGCGCATAATCTTTGAATTCCTGTAAAAAGTCATAATTGCCGATATTGTTGACGCTATCGAGGCGCAAACCATCTACCCGATAGTAATCCATCCAGTGGGCGATGTAGGCTTTCATATATTCGCGGGCAGGAACAAAACGCGATCGCGTACCTGCAAGCGGATGATACCCTTCTACCCAATAGTTGTACTTAAACAAATCACCGCCAAATCCGTCCCGATTTCCTTGTTCTGGATCGCCACTATTAAACTTGATATAAAATTCTACATAATTAACGTTGCGGTAAGGATTGTTGTAAGAAAAAGCCATTACCGCATCAACAAAAAAGCGCACGCCGTGTTGATGACAAACTTTGATGAGATTGATTAAATCAATGGAAGCCGTAGGTGCTTCTTGACCGTCCGGGCGACCTAAGTCATAATCGGCTGCAAAATAATTAGCCGTACCGTAGCCCCAATTATCTGTTTGATCGCTATCAGATGGCGGTAAAAGTTCCAAAGCATTGACACCTAATTCCACCAGATGAGCGCGGTTTTGTAAGGCGCGGACTGAGGAAAAAGTAGGTGCGATCGCTTCTTCCACCAATAGAGAAACTACGTCTCGAAAAGTCCCGTTTCCTTCTTGAATTCCCCCAGTTGAACGAATTCGAGTCCAGCGAGTGGGCAACTCGTAAATCACTAGCCGATTATTCGGTTGTAGGTTTTCTATCGTATCTCCTTCCCAGTCCGCTGTTTGCCCCTTCGGATCGCACGGAACCAGCATTTTATCTCGGTAGAGGATGACGCTAGCTGGATCTAGGTCGGACATTCCCTCTTCTGAAAGGATTTTCGGTGCAGAGAAACGCCGATCCACCGTGTAAGCGGTAGGATCGGTGCAGTAGAGAATTCGATGGGTGTTGGTGTAGGCGTCAGTGTCGCGGACTTTAAACCAGTAAAAATAAACCTCTCCGTCTGTTAAATTGCAGTTTTCTGCTGGTATTTCCCAAAGTTCTGGAAAATCTGTTGATTGGATTAAGTCGAATTCTTGAAAATTTTCAAATGAGCTTGGATTATCTCCAGCGAAGTTGCCGATGTAAAGCGTTGGAGGGGGTTGAATATCTCCTGGACGCCACAAAACGAAATGTGTCTGTTTGCGATGCAATAAATCAGGAAGCATTACAGAAACCCCTTGAATACGAAGGTTAGCTACGAGCTTTTACACACGAGAACAGACTGCTATTCCAGATAAAAGGTGAATCTCAAGACGGGAAGAAAGAGATAGTTACTTGAATTAACAGAATATTCCTTAAAATGGAATCCCATCATCCTCTTCATCTTCCTGCTCTTTGGGATTCAACCGCCAGATAGTAGTTTTCTCTTCTTCCACTGGAAGTTCCGCGATCAATTCTCCCAAGTCTTTCTGAAGATTTTGGGTTAGTGTCACCGGAAACTCTAAATCAATTCCATGAATTTCCGCCATTCTTGCCAACTGGTTAAACGGAATTTTTTTTATGGTTCGCTCATAACTGGATAATTGGAAATATTTCGTTTCTGATAGTTCTTGTGCTTGCATCGCGGCTTTGAGCCTATTTTGGATGTTGTCAATTTCGGTATCTAGCAACTTCCATTCCTGCTCAATTTCTCGATAGCGTTGAGCTAGAGCTGTTACATCTTCCTGTTCTGGATCTGGACTACTCAATTGAGTTAATTCCAACAGCCGCTGATGCACGTGAGCCAGATAAATCGGGTCCATTTTTGCATACTGTAGCTGACTTTCTGTCAGTGGTCGCTGTCCCCAGTCGCTGCTTTGTTCGGTTTTGTCTATATTGGGAAAATAGCACAGCTTTTCTGCCAGAGTTCTCAATTGTAAATTTGGTACTGGCAATAAATAGTAAGGAATTGATTTGGCAATCTCTAAGGTGCAACTTACATTTTTAGCTTTAGTTTTACCTAATAACTTCAGGTCATAGCTGGAATTGTGGAAGACCTTTTCAATTGCAGGATTGACCATGATTTCTTTAATAAAGATTTCTGCAATTTCAGGATTATCTAAAACATCTAAGATGCAAACGCTATTTCCGCTTACATCGGTAAAGTCATCTAATATTTGAATCAAAGAGAGTTTAGGCTTGCGAGTATTATAATCGGCGACTTCCGTATCTAAGTACAAAAGCTGGCGTTTTGAATATTCATTAATTAGAACTTTAGCTTTCTCTGTTTCTGTGAAGTAAAGCATTCTCTAAAACATCCTTTTTGTAAATAAAAGTTAAATAAAAGGTTAGATTGTTTATTTTAAGTTCAGAAGTTACAGCAATTAATATTTATAAATACTTCTGCTACAAAAGCTATTTTTATATCAAAAAACATGTTCATTAAAATAGTTTGGATGTTTTTAAACTAAAACCGGACAAACTAGCAACGGTATTTATAATAAGAATTAATTAGAAAGATTTTATCATCAACATCGCGCAATTATTTTTTATTATGCATTCCAATCTACCTTCCCACGTAAATAACCGCTGGCAATTCTGGATCGATCGGGGTGGTACGTTTACTGATATTGTGGCGCGGCGTCCGGATGGACAACTAGTGATTCATAAGCTGCTGTCGGAGAATCCCGAACGGTATACTGACGCGCCAATACAGGGAATTCGAGACATTTTGGGAGTTGCGGCAGATGCACCTATTCCATCGGAACAGATTGCAGTTGTCAAGATGGGAACCACTGTGGCGACGAATGCGCTACTGGAACGCAAGGGCGATCGCACTCTTCTGGTCATTACTCAGGGATTTCGAGATGCCCTTCGCATCGGCTACCAAAATCGCCCCGATATCTTCGCCCGTCACATTGTATTGCCAGAGATGCTCTACGAGCGAGTGATTGAGGTCGAGGAACGCTACAGCGCCCAAGGCGAAGAATTAATCCCCGTAGAAACAGGATATATCGCATCTCTACAAGAAGCGTACAACGACGGGATTCGCTCCTGTGCCATTGTCTTCATGCACGGCTATCGCTATCCCGAACACGAGAAACAAATAGCAGATGCAGCGCGGAAAATTGGATTTACCCAAGTCTCGGTATCGCACGAAGTTAGCCCGTTGATGAAGTTGGTGAGTCGCGGTGATACTACCGTTGTTGATGCTTATTTATCGCCTATTTTACGGCGTTATGTAGATCGAGTTGCCAGTCAGCTAGCCAGTTTGGAATCGGAATTTTCAACTCAAAACTCTCCCCAGTTGATGTTCATGCAGTCCAACGGTGGACTTACTGATGCCCAACAGTTTCAAGGGAAAGACAGTATTCTATCTGGCCCTGCTGGGGGCATCGTCGGCGCGGTACAGACAAGCTTGATGGCGGGATTCGACAAAATTATCAGCTTTGATATGGGCGGAACTTCTACGGATGTCGCCCACTATAACGGCGAATACGAACGCACCTTTGAAACGGAAGTTGCCGGGGTACGACTGCGAACGCCGATGATGGCAATTCATACGGTTGCTGCTGGTGGCGGTTCGATTCTCTTTTTCGATGGGGCGAGGTATCGCGTGGGACCCGAATCAGCGGGGGCAAATCCGGGTCCCGCTGCCTATGGAAAAGGCGGTTCGCTGACGGTGACGGATTGCAATGTGATGGTGGGCAAGTTGCAACCGGAGTTTTTCCCGAAATTGTTTGGATCGAACGGAGATTTGCCGCTAGATGCAGAAGTAGTGCGGCAAAAGTTTAATGAACTGGCGGCAGAAATTGGGGACAATCGGACGCCGGAACAAGTGGCGGCTGGATTTCTCGCGATCGCAGTTGAAACAATGGCGAGTGCAATTAAAAAAATCTCTCTCCAGCGCGGTTATGACGTTTCGGAATATACTTTGTGCTGTTTTGGGGGCGCAGGAGGACAACACGCTTGTCTGATTGCCGATGCGTTGGGGATGAAGCAGGTGTTTCTGCATCCCTATGCCGGCGTGTTATCGGCTTATGGCATGGGTTTGGCAGATATGCGGGTGCTGCGAGAACGGGCGGTGGAGGCGCATCTGAGTGAGGAGTTAGTGCTGAGTTTGGAGGGGATGTTAAGCCAGTTGGCAAGGGAGGGGGAGGAGGAATTAAACCGCCACGACGCCAAGGACGCAGAGGAAAGAGAGGAAGAAGAGATAAGGGAGGATGTTGAGATTGAGGTTTTTCGGAAGGTGCATTTACGGTATGAGGGGACTGATTCGGCGCTGATTGTGGATTTTGGGAATACGGCGGCGATGAGGGGGCGGTTTGAGGAGTTGCATCGGCAGCGTTACGGCTTTATTGTGGAAGATAAAAGGCTGATTGTAGAGGCGGTTTCGGTTGAGGTGGTGGCGAAGACGGAGAGAGTAGAGGAAGCAGTCATTCAGCGTCGCAGTGATGAACTTCCCTCGCCGGTGGCAACTGTACAGATGTATGCGGCGGATCGGTGGCACGAGACGCCAGTGTATAAGCGAGAGGATTTGCAACCCGGAGACTGGATTTCTAGCCCTGCTATCATTGCCGATGCGACGGGTACGAATGTGATTGAACCCGGTTGGCAAGCACAGCTAAGCGATCGCAATCATCTGATTTTGCAGCGTTCGGCAGATTTACAATTCTCGATCCAAAATCCAGAATCTAGAATCCTCAATCGTCCCGATCCGGTGATGCTGGAGATTTTCAATAATTTGTTTCGCGCGATCGCCGAACAAATGGGTATCACTCTGCAAAATACCAGTTCCTCAGTCAACATCAAAGAACGCTTAGATTTCTCCTGTGCAATTTTTGACCAACACGGGCAGTTAGTCGCCAACGCTCCCCATATTCCCGTACATTTGGGTTCCATGAGTGAAAGCGTCAAAAGTTTAATTGACGCCTGTGGCGACACGATTCAACCTGGAGATGTCTTTGCCTCAAATAATCCCTACAACGGCGGCACGCACCTACCCGATATCACCGTAATTACTCCTGTATTTGCTTCCTCTCCAGACGCGATAAATCGCGTTACAATCTCCCCTCCTACGCTTCCCCTCTTCTACGTTGCCTCGCGGGGACATCATGCAGACATTGGTGGGATTACCCCAGGTTCCATGCCTCCAAACAGCACCACGGTAGAACAAGAAGGAGTGCTACTTGATAATTTTCAACTAGGAGAGGGAGGACATTTTCGAGAAAAAGAATTGCTGGAACTGCTGGCATCCAGCGCTTATCCAGCCCGAAATCCCAGTAAAAATATTGCAGATTTGCAAGCACAAATTGCGGCGAACGAACGCGGCGTGCAAGAACTCCACAAGATGATGGAGCATTATGGTTTAGAGACTGTGCAAGCGTATATGGGCTTTGTACAGGACAATGCGGAAGAGTCGGTACGTCGGGTTATCGAAGTTCTCAAAGATGGCAGTTTTACTTGTCCTCTGGATAATGGCAGCGCGATCGCAGTTACCATCACCATCAACAAATCGACTCGCAGCGCCAAAATAGATTTTACCGGCACTTCTCCTCAGCAACCGAGTAATTTAAACGCACCAGCAGCCGTGTGCAAGGCAGCAGTATTGTATGTCTTCCGCACTTTAGTGAATGACAATATTCCCCTCAATGCGGGTTGTCTCAAACCTTTGGAAATTATTATTCCCGAAGGCTGTATGTTAAATCCGCGTTATCCTGCTGCTGTGGTGGCGGGAAATGTAGAGACTTCGCAAAACATTACCGATGCTTTGTATGGGGCGCTGGGGGTAATGGCAGCTTCCCAAGGAACAATGAATAATTTTACCTTTGGAAGCGATCGCTATCAATATTACGAAACCATCTGTGGCGGTTCCGGCGCTGGCGCTGACTTCGACGGCACCGACGCCGTACAAACTCACATGACAAACTCCCGTCTTACCGATCCAGAAGTATTGGAATGGCGATTTCCTGTCCTTTTAGAAAGTTTTGCGATTCGTCCCAATAGCGGCGGGAATGGACATCATCATGGAGGGAATGGTGTTATCCGTCGCCTGCGTTTTCTTGAACCCATGACTGCTGGAATTTTATCAAGTCGTCGTGTCATTTCTCCCTTTGGTTTGCATGGTGGTGAAGCGGGTGCAGTCGGGAAAAATTATGTGCAGCGTACTGATGAAACTATAGAGGAATTAGGCAGTACAGGGGTTGTAGAAATGCAGCGTGACGATGTATTTGTTATCGAAACACCAGGAGGTGGAGGTTATGGAATTGCCAAGAATCTGTAACCTAATAATTGATACATGATAAAAGCGCGATCGCAACCCTTGACCTTTGATAGATGATTATATTCGACCCAAACAGCAAGTAGGAAAAGTAGGAAAAGTAGGGAATTATACTTAGTAATTTATTTGCTTGAACTGGGAAAACTGCTGAAATCCTTTGTTTGCGCGGCTTGTAAACGAATCGCTTAAAGCAATAAGGTTAGCGCCTATCTGTAAGTGATTCTTAATAAGGCATATTTAATTAAAGAATGCTAGTTTAGGTAGTTGACAGAACTTTATACTGCCTCCATCCAACGCTTTACTTGAAGTAGTATCTTATGAAATCAAAAAAATCAAGTACAAACTTACGGATTTTAAAGCAAATTCTCAAAAAAATTTAATTGTCCGATTCGGGCAATGTTTACTGATTCGTCTAAAAACAGACGAAGTTCTTTCTTTAGGCGGGCCGAGCCGATAGGACTTACGCGGAGGTTTCCCTAAATCTCCTTTTTTAGGAGGGTTTTTGGCTATATTTCCCTCTCTTTTCTACCGTTAGGTAGCGGCGCGAATGCGAACGGCTATGCGTGCCGTTATGCAGGAATTGGTAGGAATCGAAACGGGACTTGTAAGTTCAAGAAAACTCGTGGGGCGAGATTAAGGAAGCCATTCACAAATGCATTCCTTTCGCTGAAAAACTTTTTTATATCGATTGATTTTTAGAAATCCGCGACATTGAAAAAGATATGCATAGCTCAATGGCTGGCACTTATAACCTAGGTTTAGTAATCCTTTCTTTTGCGATCGCGGTAATAGCTTCTTACACAGCCCTAGACTTAGCCGGACGAGTGCGGTCTGCTGTGGAACGGGGACGATGGCGCTGGCTTCTGGGTGGAGCAGGGGCAATGGGAACCGGAATTTGGTCAATGCATTTCATTGCCATGCTGGCTTTCCAATTGCCACAGTCTGTCAATTACGATGTGTGGATCACCCTGTTCTCCCTGATGTGCGCGATTCTTGCCTCAAGCATTGCTTTGTGGCTGCTGAGTCGCGCTGTTTCAATCCCGCTGGTCATCGGCGGTGGAGTTTGTATGGGAATTGCCATTGCATGGATGCACTACACAGGTATGGCAGCCATGCAAGTTCAGGCGACGATTGAGTATGACTGGAGATTGGTGAGCCTATCGGTAGCGATCGCCATCATCGCTTCTTTTGCCGCGCTTTGGCTGGCATTTCGGCTACAAGAGCAATCCTTAAAAGGTTTGCTATGGCAGAAATTCGGCAGCGCTCTCCTGATGGGAATTGCCATCAGTGGGATGCACTACACGGGAATGTGGGCGACTCACTTTACCCCTCACAAAGTCTTTCCACTAGAGCCGTCTCCCCCCATCACTCAGTCTTGGTTGGCGATCGCTATCGGGATTGCTACCTTGTTCATTTTGAGCTTAGCCCTATTAACCTCTCTATTCGATCGGCGTTTAACAGCGCAGTTAGTTCGAGAGCAAGCGTTACAGGAAAGTGAGAACCGCTTTCGGATGCTGATCCGAGAAATGCAGGTAGGAGTATTACTGCTCAATGCTAATGCCGAAATTCTCACCTACAATCAAGCTGCAATTAATCTCCTCAATCTCAACGCAGAAGATTTATCGCATCAGGTATTTGGTGCAAATTGGCTGTTGCAGCAAGAAGATGGTACACCCTTCCCAACGCCAGAGCTACCCGTGCAGTCCAGCATTGCCCAGCGCCAACCGATTCATAATATTGTCGTGAGAATCGACCATCCTGAGAGCCATAATCAACGCTGGCTGCTAGTAAATGCCGACCCGCAGCTAGCAGAGGACGGGAGTGTAGAGCGAATTGTTTGTACCCTCAGCAATATTACGAACCAAAAGCAAGCGGAAGCCGCACTCCGCCAAAGTGAAGAACGATTTGCTTTAGCGGTAGAAGGAGTTAATGGCGGGATTTGGGATTGGAATATTCCAGCAAATTATGTATATCTGTCGCCTCGCTGGAAAAGTATGTTGGGCTATGAAGACTTAGAAATTCCGAATAGCATCGATACTTTCAACCAAATTCTGCACCCAGAAGACTCAGAGCGAGTGTTAGCGGTGATGCTTGCCTATTTAACTAAGAAAATCCCCAACTACGAGGTAGAGTTTCGGGCATCCCATAAAGATGGCAGCTGGCGCTGGATTCTGACCCGTGGCGTGGCATTGTGGGATGAAACCGGCACAGCCTATCGCATAGCAGGTTCCCATACTGATATTACCGATCGCAAGCAGAGGGAAGAGGCACTGCACTTAATGGTTGAGGGAACAGCTTCTGCAACTGGCAATGAGTTCTTTCGCTCTTGTGTCCGCTATCTCGCCCAAGTTTTGGGAGTCCGCTACGCTGTAGTCGGTCAATTTGCAGATGATACTGAAACTAGAGTGCGAACTTTGGCTTTCTGGACGGGTGAGGGCTTTGGCGAAAATTTCGAGTACGACTTGGCGGGTAGTCCTTGCGAAAACGTCTTGAAGGGAACGAGCGGTTTTTATCCATCCGAGGTACAAGAACTTTTTCCTGACTTCCAAGCGTTAGAGAAGTTAGGCGCACAAAGCTACTGGGGAATTCCGTTAAGAGACTCGGCTGGCAATACAATTGGCAATTTGGCGGTGTTGGATGTGCAGCCAATGGCTCACGATCCTGGCAAAGAAATGATTATGAAAATTTTTGTTGCCAGAGCGGGAGCCGAGCTGGAGCGGAACTTAGCGGAGGAATTGCTGACAAAACGAGCAGCGATGGACAGTTGCTTGAGCCGGATTTCTGGGATGCTGATTGACGAAAACTTAGATACTGCGATCGCTTTCACGCTGCAAGCCGTTGGCGAGTTTTTGGGGTGCGATCGCACTTACCTGTTTGATTACTCCGATCGCCAAAACGGCTGGAATATGACCCACGAGTGGTGCGGCTTTGGCATTCAGCCAGCGATCGGGCGGTTTCAAGGTTTACCCGTTGAAAATCATCACTGGGTTCACAACCAACTTTTGAGTGGCAAAACGGTTCAATTTCCTGCCGAACGCCCACCCTTAGCCGCCGAACCAACCTTGACGGAACTTCAGTGTATCCAGTCTCGGCTTGCCGTTCCGACGCTTTACGCTGGTACGGTTGTCGGTTTTATGGGTTTGGATGCCATAAGTTCTTCCAAAGTCTGGAGTCAAGAAGAAATTAATTGGCTTAAATTAGTCAACGAATTCATTGCAGTGACTCAGGCACGTCAAGCAGCACAAGCCGCATTACGGGAGAGTGCAGAACGGGAAAAAGCGATCGCTTTTGTGATTCAGCGAATGCGTCAAACCTTAGAAATTGACAAGATTTTTAGCGCTACAACCGAAGAATTACGCCATGCGATTAATTGCGATCGCGTTGGTCTCTATCGTTTCCATCCCGACTGGAGTGGGGATTTTGTATCGGAGTCGGTAGCAGAAGGCTGGAATTTGCTAGTTCCCGAACAAATTCATCAATCTCAGCTGCCCAAGGTTGCCGTTAACCAGGTGGGTTGTGCTGGCAAAACTTTGGGAAGTGCAGAGGAGCCAATCCAAGATACTTATTTGCAAGCAAATCAAGGCGGGACTTATCGCCAAGGAACCAGTTATCGTTGTGTCCCAGACATCTACCAAGCTGGATTTGACGCTTGTTACCTAGAACTGTTGGAGCGCTTTCAAGCACGAGCTTATATCATTGTTCCGATTTTCCATAGCAATCAACTGTGGGGCTTGCTAGCAACTTACCAAAATTCCGGTTCTCGCCAATGGCAAGAGGCAGAAATCAAGATGGTTGTTCAAATTGGGGCACAGTTAGGCGTTGCGATCCAACAGGCAGAATTGCTAGCGCGAACTCAACAGCAGTCAA
This sequence comes from Coleofasciculus sp. FACHB-542, assembly GCF_014695825.1. Taxonomy (NCBI): domain Bacteria; kingdom Bacillati; phylum Cyanobacteriota; class Cyanophyceae; order Coleofasciculales; family Coleofasciculaceae; genus Coleofasciculus; species Coleofasciculus sp. FACHB-542. Next base: position 204,078 of record NZ_JACJPB010000041.1, read on the forward strand.
TTGAATTGATGATCGCCAAGGAAGCCGCCGATGCTGCGAACAGTGCTAAAAGCGAATTTCTTGCCAATATGAGCCACGAACTAAGGACACCCCTCAATGCCATCCTTGGTTTTACCCAATTGATGAGCCTTGATACCTCCCTATCTGCCGAACATCAGAAATACCTGGAGATCATCAGTCGCAGTGGCGATCATCTGCTGGCATTGATTAATGATGTTTTAGAGATGGCTAAAATCGAGGCAGGGCGAGTCACGCTACATGAAAATGACTTTGACCTGTATTGTCTGCTCAATAGTCTCGAACAGATGCTACAACTCAAAGCCACAAGCAAGGGACTCTTGCTTAACTTTGAATGCACGGCTGCTGTTCCCCAGTACGTCAGAACCGACGAAAGTAAGCTGCGTCAGGTCTTGATTAACCTTCTCGGTAATGCCATCAAATTTACTGACAAAGGGAGCGTCACCCTGCGCGTTACAGGGGAAGAAGGAGAGGCTGAAAGCAGGAATGTCGGGGAGCAAGCAGATAACTCCTCACCTGTACCTTTTATCCGTCTGCTCTTTGAAGTGGAAGATACTGGCCCTGGTATTGAGCCACATGAATTCGATCGGTTGTTTGAAGCTTTTGGACAAACCTCAGTTGGGCTGAAGTCCTGTCAAGGCACGGGTTTGGGTTTACCGATCAGTCAAAAGTTTGTCCAACTGATGGGGGGAGGAGCGATCGCAGTCAGTAGTCATCCAGGTCAGGGAGCCAAATTTACCTTTGACATTCAGGCAGGTTTGGTTGAGCAGATGGAGATTGAAACATCCCAATCTATCTATAAAAAAGTTATTGGTTTAGCTCCTGACCAACCCATCTATCGTGTTCTAGTTGTGGAGGATAAGCCCACAAATCGTCTCCTCCTAGTTAAGCTTCTTACTTACTTGGGCTTTGAGGTGCAAGAAGCTGAAAATGGTCAAGAAGCTGTGGCAATTTGGGAGAGTTGGGAACCCCATCTAATCTGGATGGATATGCGGATGCCTGTGATGAACGGCTATGAAGCTACCAAAAAAATTAGAGCTTCCTTAAAAGGTGAGGCAACCATAATTATTGCCCTAACTGCCAGCGTTTTTGAAGAAGACAGACAAATTATCTTGTCAGCGGGATGCGATGACTTCGTGCGTAAACCTTTTCGAGAAGAGGAACTACTCTTTAAAATGAATAAATATCTAGGGGTGCAATATCTCTATGAGGAGGAAGCATTACCCACCGAAAGCAGGAAGGAAAATTTACCAGAGACTTCCGATTCTGACATCCCCCTTCAGATTTCCACTATGCCCTCTGAATGGATACAACAGCTACACTATGCAGCTTCCCAAGGCAGCGATTTCTTGCTCCTTCAGCTCCTTCAGGAAATTCCCCCAGCAAATTCGTTTGTTATAAATGCTTTGACCAATTTGGTCGAAAATTTTCAGTTTGAGCAAATTATGGAATTAATTCAATCAACTGAAACACAGCTTACTGGTAAAAACTCACAGCAAACTTCCCTCAATTTTTCGCCTCTTCTATCACATTCCCAGCAGGAGTAAGATATTGAAAAATTTTGTTGCAGGATGGCAAATAGGTTTTTTCCCATTGCCTTCCTCTACTCTCCCACCTGTGGAAGATGATTGCAGAATGTCTAAGATAAGTAGTTAAATAATATTTAACGCTGCAATCAATTAGTTCAAAAGTTTTTAAACTTTTATCATTAACTGCAAACAGGAAATAGAAGAAAGATGACTTTTAAATAATATTCTAAACTAACGAATTTTCCAAAATCGATGATGAAAGAATTGAAATAAATAATTTCTCCCTCGTTATGGCAAAAGAAGATATTCTCATCGTTGATGACACCCCTGAAAACTTGCGTTTTCTGTCTGGTCTGCTAATGAAGCAAGGCTATACCATTTGCAAGGCATTAAGTGGGCAAATGGCACTGACAGCGATACAAACTGTTATCCCCGATCTAATTTTGCTTGATATTATGATGCCTAGCATGGATGGTTATGAAGTTTGTGAAAAACTGAAAGCCGATCCAAAAACTGTTGCAATTCCTGTAATTTTCTTAAGCGCTCTCAGCGAGGCTTTTGATAAAGTAAAAGCTTTTTCGGTTGGCGGAGCAGATTATGTTGCCAAACCTTTTCAATTTGAAGAAGTTTTAGCTCGTGTTCAGAATCAACTAGAGTTAAGAGCCGCAAAAATCCAAAACCAACAACTAAATGCTCAACTTGAAGAACGAGTTAAAGAGCGGACTTTTCAGCTAGAAGTAGCAAATCAAGAACTGAGGCGAGAAATCAACGAGCGGATGCTCCTTCAAGAACAACTCATAAAAATGGCACTTTATGACGATCTTACAGGATTGCCCAATCGAGCTTTATTCATGGAGCGTCTAGAACAAGCTCTCAAACGCACCAAGGAACATTCAGGAGAGGCGTTTGCCGTGTTGTTTCTTGATTGCGATCGCTTTAAAGTAGTCAATGATTCTCTCGGTCATCTTGCTGGGAACGAACTGTTAATTAATTTAGCTCGTCGCTTAGAAAAATTACTCAGTCAACATCATACTTTGGCTCGGTTGGGCGGTGATGAATTTGCGATTATCTTGACAGACGTTGGAAATATCAGCAGTGTACTCCTTATCGCCGATCAAATCCTTCAATCTTTTGCTTCTCCGTTTCAACTAAAAAAACAGGAAATTTTCATCAACGCTAGTGTTGGAATTGCTATGAGCAATCCTAATTACGAGCGAGCAGAACATATATTGCGAGATGCAGACATCGCAATGTATCGTGCCAAAACCTTAGGAAAAGGTCAATACCAAATTTTTGACCCAAAGATGCACGATGCTGTGATTCAAGTTTTACAGCTTGAAAATGACTTGCGTAGAGCCATCGAACGACAAGAATTCATTGTCCACTATCAGCCAATTATTGCCCTTGATACCAGCAAGATTGTTGGGTTTGAAGCATTAGTTCGCTGGTATCATCCTCAACGAGGAATGGTATCGCCTGGATTGTTTATTCCTGTAGCAGAAGAAACAGGTTTGATTAACCAACTTGGCAATTGGGTTTTGCGGGAAGCTTGCCATCAACTTCAGCAATGGTATCAGGAAAAATTGCTCGATCATCCCCTATTTATGAGTGTCAATCTTTCAGCGCGGCAGTTTGCACAGCCAGATTTAATTGAGCAAATCGACCAAATCCTCGCGGAAACCCAACTGAATCCTCAAAGCTTGAAGTTAGAAATCACAGAAAGTGTTCTGATGAATAATACTCAATCTGTAAAAGCGATTATTCAGCAACTTCGAGAACGTAAGATTCAGTTATGTATTGATGACTTTGGTACCGGGTATTCTTCTCTGAGTTATTTATATAATTTTCCTGTTGATACTCTCAAAATCGACCGTTCTTTTATTAGTTATTTAGATGAAAAAACAGATAGTTTGGGACTGATTCCGGCGATTATGAAGATTGCTCAAACTCTAAATATGAGTGTAATTGCTGAAGGAATTGAGACGGGCGAACAGCTATCTCAGCTAAGAAACTTAAATTGTGAATTTGGACAGGGATATCTATTTTCCAAACCCGTAGAGGGAAAAAAAGCAACAAACTTAATCGTATCGGATACACAGCAATAATATTTAAGCTAAACGTGTAGTCTATGTTACTAGATATAAGTTTAAATTAAATAAAGATAGTTAATAAAATTGAAATAGCACCTATTTTTTTTCCAAAGATTAACTATTTGGGATGCAGCGATAATCAGCAGGTTGACAATTTTGATACCCTTTTAATTCAAAGCCCAATGGATTCCAAATTAGCAAATACCTTCAAAGCCGATATTCTGATAGTTGATGATACACCAGACAATATTCGCTTTTTATCTTCCCTGCTGTTAGATAAAGGATATAACGTTCGTAAATCGATTAATGGTCAAATGGCTTTAACCGCAGTTAAGACACTTCAGCCGGATCTAATCTTGTTAGATATTAATATGTCGGGCATGAATGGTTATGAAGTTTGCGAAAGGTTAAAGGAAGATACTGAAACTTCCTCTGTACCTGTAATTTTTTTAAGTGCTTTGGATGATGTTTTAGATAAAGTGAAAGCTTTTCAAGTTGGGGGCGTAGACTATATTACTAAGCCTTTTCAAATTGAGGAGGTTTTGGCGAGGATTCAAAATCAACTAACAATTCAAAGCCTTCAAACTCAGTTGAAAAATCAGAACTCACAACTTCAACAAGCCTTAGGCGATCTCAAGAAGGCTCAAGCACAACTGGTTCAAAAAGAAAAAATGCTTGGGTTGGGTCAATTAGCCGCAGGAATGGCTCACGAAATCAATAATTCTATTGGCTTTATTTCTGGCAATCTCGATCCAGCACGCAAATATATTCAAGACTTGCTAAATCTGGTTCGTATCTATCAACAAGAGTACCCAAAGCCTACTCTTTCCATTCAGAAAGCAATTCAAGAAATCGATCTAGATTTTCTGAATTCAGATATTCAAAACCTTGTAGGCTCAATGCAAACGGGTGTAGAGCGAATCTGCACAATGCTCCTGGCTTTACGCATTTTCTCCCGCCTTAATGAATCAGATATTAAAGCTGTAGACATCCATGAAGGATTGAATAGCACTTTATTATTGTTGCAGCATCGACTTAGAGGAGAAGGGAAACGCCCGGAGATTCAGGTGATCAAAAAATATGAAGATTTACCTTTAGTTAATTGTTATGCTAACCAGCTTAACCAGGCCTTTCTTAATCTTTTAAATAATGCTATTGATGCTCTAGAATTGAGGATTGGGCAAGACTTTTCTGAATCTTCCAGCCCAACAATTTGGATTAGTACAGAGTTTAGTGCTTGGGAAACGATAATTATCCGAATTAAAGACAATGGAATTGGCATTGCTGAAGAAATGCGATCGCGCTTATTCGACCCATTTTTTACGACAAAGCCTATAGGTCAAGGCAGCGGGTTAGGGTTATTGACGACTTATGAGATTATAGTAGAAAAGCATAAAGGTCAACTGACGTGTCATTCATTCCCCGGACAGGGTGCAGAGTTTACGATTGAAATTCCAGTACATCTTGTTAAGACCACATAGGCTTAAACGAAGCCGAAAGCGGAAGAGACGCTACGCGCAACTTTTTTAGTCTCCAATTTATCTTCGGGTGGAGGCTCGAAATGTCAAGCAAAATTTTTTCAAATTCCCTAAGATTGGTGATGTAAATGGCGTTCCTGTGGAGGAAACCGTCCCGGTGAGTGATTGAATGGCAACGTGACGATAAATGTTGTTCCAATACCGACTTCACTTTCTACTTGAATCTCTCCCCGATGTAAATCTACACACATTTTGGCAATGGAAAGACCTAATCCGGTTCCTTGAATTGGTCCCACATTGCTACAGCGATGGAAGGTTTCAAACAGACGTTGTTGATCTTTTAAAGGAATACCAATTCCTTCATCTTTTAAGCGGAAAGTAGCTTCTCCATTTTGGAAAACTAAATTAAAGTAGATATTGCCACCTTGGGGAGAATACTTAATCGCGTTGGAAAGTAAATTAGTGAAGATATGCCGCAGCAAGACTTCATCCATTTCAACTTGGGGGCGTTTCCCTTGACAGGTAAAGATAATGTTGTGCTGTCTGGTAGCACTAGCTTGTAAAGTTGCTGTGAGATCGCAGCAAAATTTTTCTAAATCGAGTCGTGCGGGTTTAAACTGAAGTCCACCTGCCTGAGTTTGACCCAAGATCAATACCTCATCTAATAGGTGGAGCATATTGCCGATGGCACCTTCAATCCGCTCGAAGTATTCATTTCTCTTCTGTTCGGTTAAGCTCTGATTGTAGGCTCGAAGTAACTCCGCAGACATCCGAATTGTCGTCATGGGAGTGCGAAACTCATGGGAAACGATGGAAACGAAGTTTGATTTGAGTTGGTTGAGTTCTCGTTCCTGTTCCAGGGCTTTGAGGATTTCTGTCATTGCGAGTTTGCGATCGCTAATATCTCTGCCTTCCACAATCAGCAACACCACTTTTCCCGTTTCGTCCGTCAAGGGCTTTAAGGAAAAATCAATCCACAGCATCACATTCAGTTCGCCCTGTACCTGGATCTCATGACGGACAAAATGACCGTTCGCGGCGTAGGCGATCGCATTTTTCAACCAATCCTGGCTTTCCTGGCAATAATTCCAACATTTTGTCTGCCACATCAAGTGACCAACATAATCTTCTAATTGAAGACCGCTGAAGTTAAGAACTGTTTGGTTAACTTCCAGGATCTTTCCTTCTGGTGTCAACAACCCCATTAATTGAAATGTCTGCTCAAAAATCCCTCGGAAGCGTCGTTCGCTTTCGTGCAGCTGCTTGAGAATTTGTCCGCGTTCAATGGCGTAGCGGATCGTCCGCACTAGCAATTGCATTGTAATTTGATTTTTGACGAGATAATCCTGTGCCCCTGTTGCCACCGCTTGTAGGGCAAGTTCCTCATCATCAAACCCGGTCAGCACCACAATGGGGATATCTGGTGCAGCTATCCGGAATTGTGCCACTGTGTCCAATCCATCCGAGTCAGGAAGAGAAAGATCCAATAAAGCAACATCCCAGGAATCAGCGCTACAAGCATCAATTGCGTCGCCCAGCCGCTCAACGTGTACTAATTGCCATCCCTCCTGATTTGAGCGCGAGAACAGTTGGCGTAGCAAGTTGGCATCGCTGGGGCTATCTTCCACTAGGAGGACTTGAATCGGCGTTTTGTACATAACTGGGGTTACTCTAGTGGGAGTCTTACTGCTGCCAGCCAGAAATCATTGATCAATTGCACAATCCGAATAAATTGCTGCATATCAACCGGCTTCGTTACGTAGCAGTTGGCACTGAGGTTATAAGACTTAAGTACATCCTCTTCATCGGCTGAGGTGGTGAGAACGACAACTGGGATACGTTTAAGATCGGGGTCTGATTTGACTTCCATGAGGACTTCTCGCCCATCCATCCCTGGTAAATTGAGATCGAGTAAAATCAGGTCTGGACGTGGAGCATTGGCATATTCACCTTCCTGTCGCAGAAATTCCATTCCCGCCTCGCCATATTCAACCCAGTGCAGGTTGTTAGCAATCTTAGCTTTTTTAAATTCTCGGATGGTTAAATTCGCATCGCTGGGAGAGTCTTCAATCAGCAAAATTTCCACGGATCGGAAGGTATAGCGGCTATTCATGCGAGTTCGTGGCTTCTAAGAGTGAAGGGTCAGGCGTGAGGGGAATGGTAAAGTAAAATGTCGTTCCTAGTCCTGGTTGCGATTCGGCCCAGATGCTTCCACCGTGACGCTCGACAATTTTTTTGCACATAGCCAGACCAATGCCAGTACCAGGAAACTCTCGACGGGTATGAAGACGCTTGAATATCTCAAAAATGCGATCGAGATACTGTGGCTTGATACCAATTCCATTATCACGTACCGAAAAAAGCCATTCCCGATCTTTTAACTCCGCTGTAATGTGAACTTGGGGCGGTTCCTCACGGCGGAACTTAATGGCGTTGGCGATTAAATTTTGAAATAACTGGAGCCATTGGGTTTTGTCACCGTTTACTTGGGGCAGAGGGTCGTGGGTGATGGTGGCGTTACTTTCTGCGATCGCGACTTGCAAATTGTTTATCGCCTGAAGCAACACCTTCTCCCCATCAATGGAGACAAATGCTTGAGTGCGAGTGCTGACGCGGGAATAGGCAAGCAAGTCTTGAATCAACTGCTGCATCCGCGTTGCACCGTCTATTACATAAGCCATATATTCCTGTGCAGACTCATCCAGACTGTTTTGATACTCCTGCACTAACAGTTGGGTATAACCTGACACTGCCCGTAATGGCTCTTGCAAATCATGGGAAGCTACATAAGCAAACTGCTCTAGTTCTCGATTGGAGCGCTGCAAGTTGGTTGTGAGTTGCTCTAATTTGCGCTCTGCTTCTAACCGTTCCGCAATCTCAGTTTCTAAAGCAGCGTTTGTCTGAGCAAGTTTTTCGGTTGCTAGGATGCGATCGCGAATTTGCTTTCGCAACAGAAAGTAAATCGCAATCAGTAGGCTGAAACTCAACAAACCGCCAATACAAACAACCAGAATGGTATAACGAACGCTTCTATTTGTTGCCGCTGCGCGACGCTGCAATAACATTTGCTCTTCTTTTTGCATTGCAGCCAGTAGCTCTTTAATTTTCTCGTATATCGCTGAGTTTCTATCTGTAAAGGCAATTTGAGCGTTCCTGTCTTCTCCTAAATTCCGCTGTCGCAGCTCAATGGATTCTTGCAGCCCCTTCAGTTTTTCGGCAATCAGAGGTTCGAGGAGATCGAGTCGCTGCTGTTGGAGAGGATTATCAGCCGTTAATGTCCGAAGCGTTTTGAAGCCCCGGTTACTTTCTTGAATGCCCTGCCGGTAATTGATCAGGTAAGTGTCTTTTCCCGTGATGATGTAGCCTCGCCTTGCTTTTTCGGCACTGTTGATTCCCGAAAGGGTATGCTCGATCTCTTCCCGGACTTGATAAGTGTGATCTACCCATCTAGAGTTACTCAGCAGCCTTTGGACGCTCCAGGAGAAGGTGACACCGACGCCAAACAACAAAAGCAGCGCCAGAGTAAATCCACCGCTAACCATTTTTTCTGATGGTTCTTTCATGCCTGTTTTTTCTTTCGAGCGATTGACTAGTGCAATTGGCAACGCTGGGAATAGGGAGCGACTGAGTTTCCGTCCCAACGAAGGCTCAATCTCTTTGAGCAGATGAAGATGACCTAGAAATACTATAAATAACTAAAAAAAATCTAGCAGTCCATAGATTCATTTGAACAACACCCACTTAGGGAACAAGCCGGACCCGAATCGCTAAACCTTGCTACAGAAAAAAGCGGGCAGATTTTCATCCAACCGCTTATCTCCTAGTGGAGAATAGATTTTGCTTGCGTGCGTAGCTTGTGAGAGATTGGCAGCACGCACAAGCGCGATCGCGTACCCAAAAATTAGCCGTTCCGCACTCAGTCGTTCCTTATGGAGCAAGTCCCGCAAACTTTAACAAGTCAACCATCTTGAAGTCGTGCTTTTGCCCTAAAACTGGCTTCCACTTGGGGTCTTGCCGAAGATAGGATTTGCGATCGCCTTGTAGCAGACCGATGAACACCTCCGCAACAATGCGTCCGCCGACAGGCCCCAGTGTCTTGCCTTGCGCTCTCAGCTCCGCTTCCTTCAAAATATAGAACCACAAGGGTGTTCGCTTGTCGAATCCCAAATCTTTGAGGTCGCGCAGATCGGATGGACTCAGAGGCTCGATTTCCATCGCTCTGGCTACATCCTGACCAGACGGCAAGCTGAAGGTGAGGTGACGCAGCAGATTGCGCTGCGCCAGCGACCGGATTGGCTCTTCTTGTCCTGGCAAACCGGGTGCTGGAAAAGGCAGCGTGAATAATGCACTTGAGAGTTTAGGATCGATCTTTTTGTTGGGCTTGACTTTTCCGTTTTTGAAATCAAAGAAGGTATCCCAGTCAACAAATCGTCGGGGTGCGCGTTTCCCACCGCGCAGGTCATCTGGGTCACAAAGATTAGGGTCTAAACTGAAATTGAAAATTGGTGCCCTAAACTCTGGCATATCCTGAGTGCCATGATTGGCGATGTATCCCGGTCTGACTTGGCTGTGACCGAAGCGATAGGCAGCGACCGAGAACTCAACTGGGATAAATGGCTGGTTGCGCCAGTTGTAGAACCGCCGACCTTTTTTCAGAATGTCATCCACCAAATCCTGTCCTACGGTTGTGGGCAGGAACTCATGCACGATAATCCACTGGTAGTGCCAGCGAACTAGCTTCTGTGCCTCGGTGAATGCATCATTCGGATCTTTGATTCCACTATCGATAACGTAATCCACAACATGATTGTGGAATTTCAGAAATGCCAATTGCATCTGAGAAATAATCGTGTTCTCATCATTCCTTGGGTCGCCGATGAGCGCCATATTTTGGCTATTTCGAGGGAGATCGTCCTTCGACCCTTCCCCACCCAATTTCTCAATCAGGAACTTGATGCCTCCCGTTGTTTTGTCATACAAGTGAGGACTGGCTGCACGACCCGAACCATAAACGTTATCTAGCTCTAAGAAAGGCGTTCGGAAATTTTCAATAGATTCCGGGTCATTTTGTCGCTCAAGGCTAGAGGTGGAATCGAAGGTCATATCATGATCTAGAAACTGCCCCAAAAAAGTGAACCCTGCGGTCATATTGGGGTTATCGGTGTTGCTAGGACTTCCAGGTACGGGGTCTGTTGCGTTTAAATCGTCTTTTGCATCCATCAAACCGCCTGGTTTCCCAAGCTCCATCAGCCTCTGGCGCACTGATTTGGAGTCACTAGCAAAGGGAGGCAAGGACGGGAATAGCCGACCAAACTTTCCTTGATCGTAAGCAGTGGAGCGGGGTGGAACTTGGTCTCTTAGATAGAGTTGTCCGTGTCTAGTCATTATGTTTCCTCCTTGTTGATTACCGTTTTATGTGGCGCTGGTTTTGACCTCTACCTCGATCGAAATTTCCGTTTTTCTTGCGTCCAGATTCCACAAAATTGAATTTTCAGTGTTTCTAACCGGCTAATTTTTTTGAAAAATCTCGCTCTGATTATCGATTTAGGAAGAGGTTGAAGAATTCGGATTCCTCAAAATCAATTTGAAATTTACCCTACTTATCAGTAATTTAAAAAAAATGGGGATTTATGAAACTGGTATCTAGTTAGACGATTTAAAATTGCAGATTGTGAAAGATTAGATAGTAATTAATTTCTGCAATTTAAATCGGCAATCGTAAAAGAAGATGGTACTGCTCGCAGCCGATACTAATTTTCAGGTTGCCAGCCAAATCCCTTTGCTTTACAGATATAACCTTTGCTGAAAGTTTCTTGCCAGTCGCTTATTTTTGGTAACTCAGTTGGGTGTCAGTCGATTGGGCGACTTGAAAAATTTTTAATATTGTGCTAGCAAAATCAAGCGATTGGGCGCGATCGCTACCAGGTAAATTTCAGTACGAACTAATGTATTGAGCTGTACTTGCCTCTAGGCGCACTTGCGATCGCGCAATTTACTCTGCAATTAAGTAATCAGTTTCCTAGCAATCAACCACTTACAAAAGGCATATTTGTGGTAGCAAACTTCGGGCGGCTAATCTGCAACCAGACTGATTACTCCCTGGAAATCAGCCACCATAATGTGACAGTTAGTAGATAAAGAAATATTAAGCAGGAGTCAAACTTTGAGCGATCAATTGAAGAAAGGTGACAAGGTTACATGGAAGACTTCACAAGGTGAAACCAGCGGCACTGTGAAGAAAAAACTGACTTCACCCACAGATATCAAAGGACACCACGTCGCCGCATCCAAAGATAATCCTGAGTATCTAGTTGAAAGCGAAAAAACTGGGAAAGAAGCTGCTCACAAGCCTGAATCCCTCAAGAAAGAGGAGTAATGCTGAATTATGAATAATGATGTGAAATCAGCCATCGACGAGTTTCACAGCGTTGTTAACATGACTCCGCAGGAACTTGAGTCCTGGCTTAAAACTGAAGATTCTAAAGCTGTTGGGCAGAAGGATGGAGAGGAAGAATCAACAGGTCACAAATCTGGTAAGCGTATCATCGAGCTGTTGCACAAGAAGAAGGATGAGTACAGCGAAGATGACATATCGCACATTAAGAAAGTGATTAGTTACGTCCACCGCCACAGCGCACAGCAGCCGTCAGGCGATATAGAACACACGCGCTGGCGCTACTCACTGATGAATTGGGGTCACGATCCGCTCAAGTGACTGTAGTTTTACCAAGAAATTGCAAAAACTCTCTCCAATTTCCCAAAATAAAATTTCTCGTTTCTTACGCTTGGAAACGAGAACCTACAACTAACAGCACCAACATAGAATTGGAGCGATACGCTTAGCGCGTATCGCTTCGAGTGTTAAAACCATTTTTTCTATAAATGCTTGCTACAAATAAATGCTCATGAGCTGTAACGAGAAAACAATTACCAATTACCCTTTAGTTCATGTTGTAGCCACAGATACAAATGGTAGAAGTATCGCCCAGGATGCCCGCCAGATAACTTATTCGTGGACTGTGCCATCCGGAAGGATTGCACCCGTTAAGATTGCTTGTTGCCAATCAGAGTCTTCCAGGTAGGCTCCCCGTAGGCTAGCACCAGTCAAGTCGGCTCCACGCATTTCTGCCACATTCAAGTTAGCTCCCCACAAATAGGCTCCCCGCAAACTTGCTTCACTTAGGTTGGCTTCACGCAAGCTTGCCATATTTAGGTTTGCTCCCGTCATGTCAGCTTCACTCAAATTGGCTTGACTCAAGTCTGCCTTACTTAAGTTCGCTTCACATAAGTCTGCTTTGGCAAGTGAGGAGTGATTTAGATTGGATGCGTGCAAATTTGCTCTAGATAGAATCGTTACACGCATCTGGGCTTCAGACAGATTTGTGGCTGCTAGGTTGGCACCACTCAGATTAGCTCCATTCAGTTTGGTCTCGCTGAGGTTGACGCCATCCAAGTCTATGCCATTGAGATCGACGCCATTTAAGTAAGCTCCTCTCAGGTGTACGCCGTTGAGTATCGTTCCTCGCAGCAATGCGCCGCTCAATCTGGCTCCACTCAGATTTGCCCAACTTAGGTTAGCATCCACCAAGTTAGCCGACCGCAAGTTTATCCCCCGCAGGTCCGAACCGCACAGGTTAACTCCGCGCAAGTTTGACAAACGCAGATTTACTGATGTTAGGATTGCACCACTTAGTTTTGCTCCGACCAGCACCGACTTAACGAGGACAGCTCCTCTTAAGTTGGCTTTTGTCAAGTCTGTCTCGATGAATCGTGCTTCGTTGACTTTGGCAAAACTCAGATCGGCTCGATGCAGGCAGGCTCCACTGAAGTTTGCTCCGATTAGGACTGCGCGACTAAGGTTTGCCGCTGATAGATAGGCTCCTGAAAAGTCTGACCCGGATAGATTGGCTCTTTCCAGGTTTATCCCTATAAGATTTTCGCCGCTAAAATCTCTTTGTCCTTCTTCATAGCGCTGTTTCAGTTCTTGTGCATCCATAGGATTTCTCCAGATTCACTTACAGATAACTTGTCTATTTTTAGAGTTCCCAAATATATCGCCAAAAATGCATTAACTTTTGGGTCATTTTTTGATTTAAGTAGTTTAAATTTTATGAATTTTTTTACATAAAAATTAAGACAATGCGATCGCTTTGTTAGTAGCTCAATTCTCTTTACTGAAGCGAACCGAGTTTTGCCACTCTAGATGCGATCGCTCTCTTTCTATTGCCAAGAGCAAGTCGCGGACTACAGCCCTGAACTAAATGGGCTAAAAGCTAACATCCGTTGAAACGGGTTCAACCGCCTACCAGTAAGCTAAAGCTTACTTTAGCTTCTGGTCGAAATTGATTTCCAAGCTTGCGTCAGTGCGATGAGATTACTCAAAGGATGCGATCGCTCAAAACGGAATATCATCGTCGTAGTCAATCTCATTGGAAAATGGATCGAACGAGTTGGGCTGAGGATTTTCTGGTGCTGTTTGCAGGTCGATCCAACGCTTCGCCAACTCCAGTGCTTCTGCCTCGGTTTTGGCATTATGGACGGGAATCAGGCATTCTCCACCAGCACTCCAAACCTGAACGCAGAATACTGGTCGTGCTTCAATTAGCCAACCCCTGTAAATTTCTGGTGAACTCATAGCTGATACCACCCAGAGCGATTTTATTGATTATTTTGCTAACCTATCGCGCTCACTTTCGATATAACCGAAAAAAGGCTATTTTTAAAAACTAACACGTTCGCTTCACCGAAAGTGAGTTTTCGGGGAGTTTGTGTAGTATTTTTTGAAAAAAGTCATTTTTGTCATTTCATCCAATGAGACAATTCCTCACTCAAGTCTTTCGCCGAATAAAATTCCAGACGCGCCTGATAGTAGCCATTGCCCTGATGGTTCTAGCTACTCAGCTAATCGCAGCGCCAGTAAATGCTACAGGCGTTTATCAAATTCCCAATTTAGCAGCAGGCGATCGCAACTGGATTCTCGATAAAGCTGAAATTCTCAGTCGCCTTACTGAAGGTCAAATTAACACCGAGTTGGATAAATTAGCCAACGACACAGGCAATCAAGTCCGATTTGTGACCATCCGCCACCTCGATTATGGCGAAACAGTGGAAAGTTTTACCAATCAGTTGTTTGAAAAATGGTTTCCCACGCCAGAAGCGCAAGCGAATCAAATTTTACTGGTGATTGATAGCGTTACGAACAACACTGCGATTCGCACAGGTGAAAAGGTAAAGTCTATCTTGAGCAATGATATCGCCAAGAGCATTGCCGAAGAAACCGTGCTGGTGCCACTACGGGAAGGCGACAAATACAATCAAGCTTTTTCGGATGCAGGCGATCGCTTAATTGCCGTACTAACAGGTGAGCCAGACCCAGGTCCGCCGGAAGTCAAAGATACGGTTAACGTCGAAAGAACCTTTAAAAAGGCAGAAGAAACCGACACTGGCAACGCGACTATCTGGGTGGTTGGCTTACTGCTCGCTGCCACTGTCATTCCAATGGTGACTTACTTTTTCTATCAAGGCTTCTCCGGCTAGTCTTGAACGTACTCCTGCCCGTTAATTAGAGCAAACTCAGCCCTGACAAATTCGCGCCCCAAATAAGCGGCATGATCCAGCATGGTGAGTGGGGCGGACTGAGTTTGCTCAAAAATTTTTATGCAAAGCTCTTTAGCTGTTCTGCCACTATAGACAGCGGTGTGGGTACGTTCTACCTTGCCTCGCACCGGGATGGGTTTGCCAGTTTCGGGATCGACTGCTAAACCGCGTTCGTTAATGATATTCGTGAAATGTTTAGCGCAAATTAGCCCCGCTTCCCGATCCAGGTAAATGATGAAATATCCAGCCGGATCGAGGTGAATATAACGTTTGGAAAGCTGGTCATCAATGGCAGCTAAATCTTGAGCAGTTTGAGGCATAAAAATCAAGAGATTTCTAAACAATCGACACTGTAAACAGGCTTACAGCCTATCTCAAGTTTAGTTCGTTCCTCTATTTCTCCAGAGCTTTCGTGCCTCTTAAGGTTGTTTTATTCATCGCGCTGGGCAAAAGGTAACTCCTGGTTAATTGCATCAATTTCCAGTTGCTCCATTTCGTTGATTTGATGGATGTGAGTCCGCAGAACTTGACCCAAACGCGGATTATAGAATCGATGCATACTGTAGTTGGAAGTAGCTGGGAAACCGCGACGTTTTTTATGACGTCCACCAGCACCGGGGTCGAAGCTTTGGATGCCATGCGCGATCGCCCACTCAATTGGCGTATAGTAGCAGGCATTAAAATGCAGACAGTCAATGTCCTGGTAGCTACCCCAATAGCGCCCATACATTTGATCGCCCTTGGTGAGGCAAAAAGACATTCCAATGGGGTGCAGGTCATTCTGCTCGTCGTAGGCTGCTACAAATAACACTCGATGGCTATAGCGGGGATGCAGCTGTTCAAAAAATCGCCGAGTTAAATACTTACTTCCCCACCAACCAAACTTGTCACAGGTATCGGCGTAGAAGTCATACATTAACGAAAATAGTGGCTTCGGAATCTCATCACCCGTGAGGGTTCTGATTTGCAAACCGGCTTTTTCTACCGCCTTGCGTTCCCGTTTGATGTTGCGGCGCTGATTCGCGTTAAACGCGCCCAGGTAATCATCAAAAGTATTAAAGCCCGTGTTTTGCCAAATGAAACTATGGTGCAGCCACGGGGTAAAACCGTGTCGTTCCAGAATCGGTCGCCATTCGGGGTCTACATAGAGGAAATGACAGCCACTAATCCGATTTTTTTGGCAAAAATGGTCAATCGCCTCCACCATTAGCTCGGTTAGTTCATCCTCATCTTCACCAGGCGCAATTAAGAAGCGATAGCCTTCCGCTGGGGTCATCGGAGACATTCCCAGTAATTTTGGATAGTATTGCACCCCTAAGCGTTGGGCTAAATCTGCCCACTGATGGTCAAATACAAATTCACCATAACTATGTCCTTTCAGATAAAGCGGTGCAGCCCCAATTAGCTGCCTGTCCCGCCATATCGTTAGGTGAGTGGGTAGCCAACCCGTTTTAGCGCCGACGCTACCAGAAGTTTCCATATTGTTGAGCCAATCCCATTCTAGGAAAGGCGTTTTCAACGGCAGAGCGATCGCGTCCCACTCGGCTTGGGGCACTTCAGCGATTTTACTAATCCAAGCAACAGAATAGCGGGGTTTAAGTTGTTCCACCATTTAAGAAATTGGGGGTAGAGCGTTGGTTGCGACTCAGACTGGATGAGAAAGCCTCTTCTAGGGTAATGGAACTTTCCCCATCTCATCAAAGAGAAAGCGATCGCTAGAGCAAAAACTTCTATATTATTCAGGACTGACTCACTGAAAGCTTAAAACCTAAATCCCCGTAACTTCTTGATAAATTGATGAAAATCGAGTTAAAGTCCCCTAATTTATCGGGGGATGCAAGGGGTATCTCTGTGTAAGTCCGATTATTTTAAAAATTAGCAATGCCTGCTAGCTGCTATCAAGATGCAATTCCATAGAAAATAGACCTATTAACTAAGCTTCTAGCGCTGTAAACCATTAAGGCTTTTTGTGTTCAAGCTCACTTATAAACTTCATAGTGAACTCATTCCCCAGCTAGAAGATGGGTGCAACACGAGTAGTTACATTAGTTATAAGTAAGCCAAAGCTTTAAAAATTCCACTGCCTTGCAAGCTTTACAGGAAAGGCAGAAAATAGTGGTTCTCTCAAGAAGATGCTTGGCGAGAGAAGGATAGAGCTTCTCGCCAAGCACATTTTCCTTGTAGAAATTCAGCTAAAACCGCCGTAGGTACAATCATCACTAATTGAGCAGAGTTTTCACCCCATTCCATCAATCGGATGGATTTTTCCGCAGTGTTCCATCAGGAGAGGCAAATGCCTGGTCACGACATTATCGTTATTGGAGCTTCCGCCGGGGGGGTAGAAGCCTTGACTCAATTGGTCGCTGATTTGCCGTCGGATCTTCCGGCTGCGATTTTCGTCGTCGTTCACTTTCCAGCGTGGGGTAAGAGTATTCTGCCGCAGCTTTTGAATGGTTCCTTGCACGCAGACCATGCTAAAAACAATGAGAAGATTGAGTATGGGCGAATCTATGTAGCACCGCCAGATTATCACCTGCTGGTGAAGCGCGGATATATCCGCTTGGTGCAGGGGCCAAAAGAGAACAACGCTCGTCCGGCAGTCGATCCCCTGTTTCGCACCGCAGGGAGGGCGTATAAACGCCGGGTAGTCGGGGTGGTATTGTCGGGTACCCTCGACGATGGCACGGCGGGACTGATCGATTTAAAGCGGCAAGGGGGCGTGGCAGTCGTTCAAGACCCAACGGACGCTTTTTTCTCAGGGATGCCGAAGAGCGCCATCGAACACGCAGATGTTGATTTTATCCTGCCGCTGTCGTCAATCGCCCCTGCTTTAGTGCGTCTAGCCCATGAAACTGTGGCAGAGGAAGGAGCCAGCACTGTGTCTAGCGAAAGCGAATTTGATACGGATACCGATATTGTGGAAGTGGATGGAGCCGCTTTACGGGAACGGGGAAAGCCTGGAACCCACTCAAGCTTTACTTGTCCAGATTGTGGCGGGAGTTTGTTCCAACTGAATGAGAGAGGATTGCTCCAGTACCGCTGTCGCGTGGGGCACGCTTATTCAGCAGAGACTCTGGTAGCGGGGCAGTCCCAGGCTCAGGAGGAGGCGCTGTGGGCCGCAATCCGTTCTCTAGAAGAGCGTGCAGAGCTGATGTATAAGATGGCGAAGTATTCGCGCGATCGCAACAAAACCTTGTCAGCACAGCGTTATGAAGCAAAAGCTAAAGAAGCGGAACAACGCTCTGATTTCATCCGGCAGGGGCTTTTCCAAGGTCAATTGCCTGCGACAGTACGGCTAGCCGAGAGTGAGGAATCAGGCGAGAGTGCAGACGGAAATGGAAATCCGCACTCCCCTTTCAAAGTAGTGGTGCTGGCGGCATCTGAGGGGGGGCTGAGAGCCTTAAGCCACATCCTGCCTGCCTTCCCCCCGGACTTTCCGGCAGCGATTATTGTGGTGCAAAAACCCGACATTCAGTCTGCCTCCAGTTTGATAACCGACGCTTTAAATCGCCCTACGACCTTGCCACTCAAGCAGGCACAAGAAGGAGAGCCATTAAAACCGGGGATGGTCTACGTGGCTCCTCCAAATCAGCATCTACTCGTCACCCCGGAGGGGACTTTTTGCCTGTCTGGGGCGGTACTCGTGGACTTTGCACGCCCCTCTGCTGACTTGCTATTGCAGTCACTGGCGGCGAGTTTTAAAGAACGGGCGATCGCGGTTATTCTCTCTGGAATTGGCAGCGATGGTGCAACCGGGGTGCAGGCAATTCATAAGATGGGTGGATTAGCGATCGCCCAAGATGAAAGTACATCGGAATTTTTTGAGATGCCTCGCGCCGCCATTGAGACGGGAAGTGTAGATTTCGTTCTCCCCCTCCACGAGATCGGGTCTACCCTCGTAAATCTCGTGGTTTCTCCAGTGTAGATTTGAGAAGTAGAGGCGAACAACTGTTCGCCCCTAAAGGCGGTCGAAACATTTAATCAAGGTGAAGCAGTTTCAGCCTCGATCAAGCCGTCACGATATAGGGTGAGTTGATAGCTGAGACTCGGTTAGCATTCACCAAGGCTTGATAAACGATTGCCGCTACTTCCGCCCGCGTTGCATCGCGGGTGGGGTTAAGTTTTTTGAGCGTTGGATGATTGACAACCAGCTGCTTTTGGGCGGCTGTTGCAACCTCGTCCTTGGCATAGTCAGGAATGCCCGTGCGGTCATCGAAGAAGTTTAACGCGGTGAGAGCGCCCCCGGTTAACTTTAGTCCATTCACCAAGGAGACAATCACTTGGACGCGCTGGACATTGTCGTTCGGTTTGAAGGTTTTATCGGGGAACCCAGAGAGAAATTCACCGCGATAGGCTTGTTGAATCGCAGCGTAACCCCAGAAACTGTTTGCCACATCTTTGAAAGCGATCGCTTCTCGTTTGGCAGGTGGGGTAAAGGCTTTGGTCAATAAGGCAGCATATTGCGCTCGCGTCAGACTGGCATCGGGTCTGAAGGTTTTGTCAGGAAAACCGCTGATAATCTCTTGCTTCACTAATTCCTGAATAAAAGTCTCAGCCCAATGACCTTTAATATCGGTTAGCTCAACGGCTGTACCGCCGCCAGTACCACCGCCACCAGTACCGCCGCCAGTACCACCGCCACCAGTACCACCGCCAGTACCACCGCCACCAGTACCGCCGCCAGTACCACCGCCACCTGCCGTGTCAGTCGGAGGAAGCTGATTATCGAGCAAGTTTACGCTTCCCTTGACTTTGTCGGGATTTATTTGATTTCCCGCCACAATTAGCTGGTTTGAGCTGCTATTTTGTAAATCAAATTTAGTGTTATACCGCAGGATATTTTTGCCTGCGTCGGTGGCACTGCCCAGATCCGGTAAAGCATTGCCAATTATCGTCACACCATCGTCAGAGTTTCGTTCGCTCAGATTATTCCGCAGCTTGGGACGCGCATTTCCAGAGATGACAATCCCAGATCGGTTGCCTGAAATTTGGTTATCTACCACCAATGGAGAGGCACTATCCGCAATGCTCATGCCATAACCCGTATTTTGGCAAGTATTGCCTCGAATTTCGCCTTTGGCATTTCCTGCTAGCGAGATGCCATTGCCCAGATTTTTAGTAAATACATTATTGGTGATGACCGGGTTGCCATCACCCGTCACAAAGACTCCCTCGCGCTTGCTATTAGTAAAGGTGCAATTGGCAACCGTGGAGGCATTCGATTCAAGCCAGACGGCAGTTCCGCGTGTAGCCAGATTGGTTGCAGTTACGCCCCGGAGTTGAGCATTATTCGCTAAAGTGACCGTCACATTTTGACCGCCAGAAGAGTTGGGGCTACTGTAGGTTCCACTTCCTTCAATCAAGATGCCACTGCCTTTATTGGCTTCATTCCCCACAACCTTGACCCCAGCCGGCACCTTGAGGGGAAAGACTTCACCGCTGGCTGCATTGTAGTTCCCCACTGCCAGTTGAATGGTCGTATCGGATTGCGCTTGTTGGAGAGCTTTGGTAATCGTTTTAAACGGCGCTGACTGGCTGCCAGCAGCGCTATCATTTCCGGTCGCTGGATTGATAAAAAAAGTTTGAGCCATAGTGATATTGAAACAGAGTAATTGGGGTGTGGTAACAAAAATCTGCAACCAGAGTAGCGATCGCTTGCAATTTTACTTGTTTTATGCAAGTAATTCAGACGGCTACATCCCCTATAAGAGCCTATCCGGAAAATTCGGCAATGATGGTTAAGAGAAAGACAAGCTTTTAAAAGGGCGAATAGAAGTGCAGGCGTCCTACTCCCAAATCTAAACCGTAAGCTTTCTCTCCGGCTGGAAAAGCTTTGATTCGGAACAGATATACGCCGCTACTGAAGGGGTTACGTACCGGATCGAGACCAATCGTAACGGTTTTACCTGGAGGTACGGGAGGATCAAACATGACTGAAATGGTGTTTGTCTGGCTATCTCTTATGACTTTTCCCAGCCCTAACTTCTCGCCTTTGTTTCCAGGCTTCCCTACAAATGCTTCGCTGTCGTTAAGTTTAAATCGAATTATCTCTAATCCCTCGTTTTGGGTAATCGTCACTTGCCCAAGTGGTTCACCAGCATTTTCTGGCACACTGACGGTGAAATAATAGGTAGCTCCCCAGACATTAATCCGGTCAAAGGTAGTCGTAGCATCTATTAAGCGAGGCGGTTTTTCAAAGGAAACAGTTCCATCTGCTAGCTGAATCGCCCTAGATGAAGGACTCAAGACTCCCCAAATGCTAGCTATTACCGCTAGGGTTGAGCTGAAAACTAAAAAAGAACGCATAGCCAAGTACCAAAGACAAGAAAAGATTCATTTACTCGGAACTATTTTGAATTTAATTTTGTCGTGATCTATGGCAAAATCCCTCTACAGTGGGAGGTAATTCTCAGCCATGATGTAGATGAACTACATTTTTGTTGGGCATTATCTTTAAAGTAGGAAGGCGAAAATCGGTGATTCTAGGGCGGGGCAAAAACCGGGTGGCAACTATGCACGAATCGGGTTCTGATGGTTTGAAGGTTTTATCAGCAATCGAGTTTCAAGGGAGAGGGTGGAGTCAGAGGACTGCTAATTTGATGAAGTCTTTTGCAGCTAAGCGAATTGCACCCATTAGTTTAGTGACATTGCTCGGTTATGGGGGAGCAACTTGGCTGGCAACGGCTGCTTTTATACCGCAGATTGCCCAAGCTTACACTGCTCGCTCTGAAGTTGCCTTGGTTCGTCAGCCAGCAGAAACTTACGAAGGTTTTGTCCGCAGAGCCGAGGTAGTGGCTAGGGCGGCGGCGCAGCGCAGCTTTGATCGCGACATCTTAGTGACTGATGTTGCCGTAATGATTCTGGGGCAAAATCAGGGAGCGATCGCGCCGATTCTTTCTTTAAAAGTAACTCGCGGAGCCTGGAGAAGCCGCCCCGATACCCCGCGCTGGGCAACCTACTTCCCCAATACCAAGTCTTTACTCGGTTTTGTGGATGACGTGACGCCTTCCGATCAGCCCGTCCCCGCTACTGCCGAACCCCCCCCAGCACCAGCACAGGGGGCACCTGCTACACCTCCCCCACCAACCGCAGTGCCCGGTAACATTAGGGATGTCGCGCCCGGAGCGCCTACAGGGACTCCTCAGAACCAGACACCGGGAACAGCCGCTCCCGCAGCCCCCGGTACTCCTCAGAACCAGGCACCCGGAACCGCAGCCCCAACTGCACCAAATGCACCAATTGCTCCCACCTCGCCAACGATTCCCTCTTCACCAGCATTTCCTGGCGGTAATGTAAATCCCACGGAAACGATTCCCAATCCAACAGAAAACATTCCCAATCCAACAGAGAACATTCCCAATCCCACTACGCCAACCACTGGAACGGGAACCACCGGACAGGGGCGATAAAAACCGCCCAAATCAGCGTGTGAACCACCGCGCACACCTCTCTGCTCAGTGCCTCATCGGGAACGAACAAGCGTGAGACAGTCGAGAAATTCGCCCGACTAGATTGAACTGGTCAAGGGATCTCTTAGAATAGGAAGGCTGTAAACGATTGCTGGAGTTACGATCATGGCGGTTCCTAAGAAGAAAACATCAAAATCCAAGCGCGATAAGCGCAAAGCCACCTGGAAGCACAAGGCGACAATTCAAGCTCAGAAAGCTCTGTCTTTGGGCAAATCGATTCTGACTGGGCGTTCTAAGTTTGTGTATCCAACCCAGGAAGAAGAAGCCGAAGAAGAATAATTATCCTAGAGGTTGCTTTTCGTCTCAGCCTCCTAGAATTTCCGAGCGCCTTTGGGCGCTATTTTTTTGGATATAAGTGCATATTAAGAATTAGAGTACACAAAACGCCATCTCTACTAGACTCATGCTAGGAAAATTTTTCAAAAAACCAGAATCGGAGCAGAGCGAACGGGTTCCTCCCGGTCAATATCTGACGAAAGGCTTCCCGGTGCTGACCTACGGCAACACTCCGCAGATCGATACTGACAACTGGCAATTTCGCGTCTGGGGTTTGGCAACCGAAAAGACTTTCAGCTTGGCAGATTTTATGGCTCTGCCCCAACATAACTTTACTGCCGATTTCCATTGCGTCACCCGCTGGTCTAAACTCGACGTGCAGTGGACTGGCGTTAAGGTGACAGACTTTATGAAGCTGGTGGAAGTTGACCCGAAAGCCGTTCATGTTATGGAACACTGCTACGGCGACTACACCACGAATATTCCTTTAGAAGACTTTCTGCGGGAAGAGAACTTTTTTGCTCACACTCTATTTGGGGAACCCCTACCAGCGGAACATGGCGGGCCGATGCGGCTAGTTGTCCCTCATCTTTATGCCTGGAAAAGCGCCAAATGGATTAACGGCTTAGAATTTCTTCGGCAAGAAGAGTCGGGTTTTTGGGAGCGCAATGGCTACCACCGGCGGGGAGAACCGTGGGCAGAAGAGCGATATAGCTATTAAGGGAGTAGGAAAAGAGAGTTTTGAGTTTTGAGTTATAAAAGAATTCTTTAATTCAAAACTCAGACGCAATAAATCGCGCCTCTACAATTTAAAACTTTTTCATCATTACTAATTATTTCATTAGCCACTTCAGGATCTTGAGCTTGTCTTTATAGGGAGCGTATCTCAACTTCATATCAACGAGAAAAGATTTGTTGAGTACGCTTTTTTGATGGGAGAATGTCTCAAAACTTGCCTTGCCGTGATAACGACCGATGCCGCTCTCTCCGACGCCACCGAAGGGTAAATCTAGGACACCAACCTGCATAACGGTATCGTTGATGCAAACACCGCCTGAGGAGGTTTGTTGCAAGACGGTTTGTTGCTTTTGTTTGTCTTTCGAGAAGAAGTAGAGGGCTAAGGGTTTCGGTTTGGCGTTGACAAGCGCGATCGCTTCGTTCAACTCTGTATATTCTAGGACTGGCAGAATTGGACCAAAGATTTCTTCTTGCATGACTGGATCTTCCCAGCCCACGCGATCGATGACGGTAGGAGCAATGTATCGCTCAGATGGATTAGTCTCTCCACCAATCAAAACATCCCCATCTAGATATTTACAAAGACGGTTAAAGTGTTTTTGATTAATAATTCTGCCATAATCAGGGCTTTTTTCCGGTTCATCCCCATAAAAATCGTGAATACAATTTTTGATTTGTGCGAGCAAATCTCTTTTAATTCTTTTATCTACTAAAAGATAATCTGGGGCAATACAAGTTTGACCTGCATTCATGAATTTACCCCAAACAATCCTTTTCGCAGTGTATTCCAGATGAGTATCGGCATCTACAATACAAGGACTTTTGCCGCCCAATTCTAGGGTAACGGGCGTCAGATGTTTGGCTGCTGCCGCCATAACAATTTTTCCAACTTCGCTGCCGCCTGTAAAAAAGATATAGTCAAACTTTTCTTCCAGTAGCTGCTGGCTGGTTTCGATACCGCCTTCTACAACAGCCACTACTTCTGGATTAAAGTATTTAGGGATAATCTCAGTTAATAGATGCGATGTATTTGTAGCGAGTTCTGACGGTTTTAGAATCGCACAGTTACCGGCTGCGAGCGCACCCACTAGAGGGGAAATTAGTAGCTGCAAGGGATAGTTCCAAGCTCCCACGATTAGAACTACACCCAACGGCTCAGAATAAACCTGAGCGGAGGCTATAAATTGGGTAATTGGTGCCTTTATTTTTTTCGGTTTTGTCCAAATATTAATATTTTTTAAAGCATAATTAATCTCCTCTAAGCAAACTCCGATCTCTGATAAAGCAGCTTCAAATACTGGTTTATTTAAGTCGGTTTGCAGAGCTTTAAAAATAGCGGCTTCATTTTCTAAAATCGCTTGCTTTAAAATTTTTAAATGTTGAATTCTAAATGATATATCTTTAGTTTTTCCGGTTGCAAAAAACTTTCGTTGCTGAAATACGATGTTACTAACTTTTGGTGGTACTAGCATTTTTTCTCCAATGTTGGATTTTAAATTTTAGACTCTATACCCTTTGAAATCCAAAATCTAAAATCCAACAGTAAAATTTCATATTTGAGCAGGCAAGCGAACTCTAAATAAACTACCTTTACCCAACTCGGATTTGACTTCTATTTCACCTTGATGAGCTTCCACAATTCTACGCGATAGATGCAGCCCTAAACCGCTGCCAGAACGCTTGTGGTTCCCTTGGCGAAATCGCTCAAATAAAACTTTCTGGTCTTCTAGGGTGATACCAGGACCTGTGTCGTTAACGTCAATAACGATGGCAGGATTCGCGGAGTTACTTGTATGGGAGCCTACCGACGCATGGACAGCAACTGAACCGTTATCTGTAAATTTGATAGCATTTCCGATTAAGTTCGTTAGAACCCGATGGATTTCCATGCGATCGCCGACTACTTTGAAATCAAGCGGATGATTATCGGCGCTGTCCCCTAAATCCAGCTTCAGGGTGAGATTCTTTTCCTCTGCTAAGGGAGAAAGTTCTTGAACTACTTCCTGAAGTAGTTTCCGCAGGTCAATTGGTGAGAAGCTCAGGGTTTTACGACCGGCTTCATAGCGATAGACTTCTAACAAAGTATTCACCATCGCCAGCAAGTTGCGGTTGCTGCGATCCATTGTAGCGATCGCTTCTTGCATTCCTGGCGAGAGTTCTCCTAAGGCTCCTTGCCTAAATAAAGCCAGCATCCGCTCTGCGGCGACGATCGGCGTCCGCAAGTCGTGGGTGAGCCAGGAAACGAAATCTTCTCGCTGACGGGCAATTTGATCGCGTTCGTCCACACTATGCTTGAGCCGCAGAAGCGATCGCACCCGCGCCAGCAATTCGTCAACTTGCACTGGCTTGCGAATAAAATCATCTGCTCCAGTATCTAATCCCTCTACCACGCTGGCGTGATCGTGGGCTGTGATCAGCAAAATCGGGATAAATGGCAACTTAGTATTATCACGGACTCGCCTCGTGACTTCATATCCATCCATCCCCGGCATCATCACATCCAACAAAACCAAGTCTGGTGGAGATTGTTCAATCTCGTTTAAGGCAGAACGACCATTTTCCGCCAAGGTAATTTGATATCCCTCTTCTTCTAAAATGGTTTGAACCAAAAACAAGTTATCGGGAGAATCATCCACAACGAGAATGCGGTCAGTTTTAGAAGGTTGATTGAGACTCGAATGATTCTTCATGGAAGCGATAGGTTAACAACTCAAGTTTATTGAAATTAATTTTTGTAAATTAATCGTGCATCACGTAACATTCTTTACGCCTAAGGTATCATTTTGCCTCATTCTACAGAAGGATTGTTGGGGATCTTTACCGAATCTTTGCTTCTTTGGCTTCTATCCAGTGTCTGGACTAGCCAAATGACCTTAGCAACAGAAAATTAATTATAAACCTTTAGGATGACGGTCATACTTTTCTGTCATCTGATACATCTGGCTGCTCATTGCTGGAAAGAAAAAATCGCAGATATCTAGTTTATTTACATCTATAAATTAAGCAAAACGGGAAAGATAGGCAGTAGCGAAGTCAATTTCCTCGTGCGGATGGATAGGT
The DNA here is from genome assembly GCF_014695825.1 of Coleofasciculus sp. FACHB-542. Classification (NCBI taxonomy): domain Bacteria; kingdom Bacillati; phylum Cyanobacteriota; class Cyanophyceae; order Coleofasciculales; family Coleofasciculaceae; genus Coleofasciculus; species Coleofasciculus sp. FACHB-542. The sequence goes on from NZ_JACJPB010000041.1 coordinate 230,333, forward strand.
AAAAGAGGTCTTTTGGGCGATCGCGCTCAAGATAGAAACTTGAGTGGTTGGTAATAAGACAGCTTTATCTACAGGATGGACGTGCAAGCGATCGCTTTAAACTCTCTGCTACTTGGCGGTCTGCGTTTTATGTTGACTGCGTTATTTCCCTCTCTTTAAATTTTTACGCCTCAGGATAGATTGACCGACCCCCCCAATTTCAGTCATCAATGAAGAGCAGATTCAAAGTTGGAAAGTATGGGTCGCTTAGCACCTGAATCTAGTCGAACCATTCGCAAACAACAACGCCCTGATTATCGTCCTTCGCCTAAAGTTCCTGTAAAACTGATCGCGGGCATCTACTTTTCTATACTTTTATCTATCTTTCTAGGGGTGCTACTACTGAGCAGTGGCAGGATGACGATTGGCGGAGTTCCGTTGCCAATCTTGATGAGCTTCTTGAGCGATGATGCGGCACGAAATGCTTATTTAGCAGGAGAACCCGCAGCACTTCACGACCGTCTTGAGGTGATGGGCATCGAGGAGCAAATCAAAGAATATTATCGACCTCAAATTTCTGATGAAGCAAAACTAGACCAACACATTCACCAAATTCTGTATGACCGCACTGGTTATGTGGGGGCACAATACGAGGTGAATCCGGAAGGGGTATTAGTTTTGAAAAATAGATAAGTAGAGAAGCGATTAGTTGCATCTCTAGCAAGTTAATCGCTTCTCTACTACCAATTTAATCAGAATAAAAAGTAGCGTTGTGCTAATGGGAGAACGGTTGCCGGTTCGCAAGTCAGCAATTCCCCATCGGCTCGCACTTCGTAGGTTTCCGGATTTACTTCCATGTGAGGCAGGGCATCGTTTAATTTCATGTCTCGCTTACTGAGCTGCCGCGTACCGCTGACGGCAACGGCTGGCTTTTGTAGCTTAAGCTGGCTGGGAATCTCTTGTTCGAGTGCCGCTTGGGAAATAAAAGTTAGAGAAGTGGCAGCGATCGCTCCTCCAAAACAGCCGAACATCGGGCGCATATGCACGGGTTGCGGTGTGGGGATACTAGCGTTGGCATCGCCCATTTGAGCGTAAGCGATCGCACCCCCTTTGATGACTATCTCTGGCTTGACGCCAAAAAATGCCGGACGCCAGAGGCACAAATCCGCCAATTTCCCCGCTTCTACGGAACCAACATACTGCGAAATCCCGTGGGTAATGGCTGGATTGATTGTATATTTTGCAACGTAGCGCTTTGCCCGGAAATTATCTGCCCTCTCTTGCCCCTCTCCTGGTAGCAATGGGGAAAGGTTTCCCCGCTGCACTTTCATTTTGTGTGCCGTTTGCCAGGTGCGAATGATTACCTCGCCTACCCGCCCCATCGCCTGAGAATCAGAGGAAATCATGCTGAATGCGCCCAAATCGTGCAGGATATCTTCAGCGGCAATGGTTTCCCGGCGAATCCGGGACTCGGCAAAGGCGACATCTTCGGGAATGCTGGGGTCAAGGTGATGACACACCATTAGCATATCCAGGTGTTCGTCTAGGGTATTGACGGTATAAGGGCGCGTCGGGTTGGTGGAAGAGGGCAGGACGTTCGCTTCGCCGCATACTTTGATAATGTCCGGCGCGTGACCTCCACCGGCTCCCTCGGTGTGGTAAGTGTGAATAACGCGATTCTTAAAGGCGGCGATGGTAGTTTCTACAAAACCGGCTTCGTTCAAGGTATCGGTATGAATGGCTACCTGCACATCATAATTATCCGCAACGTTCAAGCAAGTATCAATCGTCGCGGGTGTGGTGCCCCAGTCTTCGTGCAGTTTTAAACCTATCGCCCCGGCTAAGACTTGTTCGATTAGTCCTTGGGGTTGGCTGCTATTCCCTTTCCCCAAGAAGCCTAGATTTACCGGGAAGGCGTCAGCGGCTTGCAGCATCCGGTACATATTCCACGGGCCAGGAGTGCAAGTGGTCGCATTTGTACCCGTAGCAGGGCCAGTACCACCGCCGATCATGGTGGTGATGCCGGATGCGATCGCGACTTCAATCTGTTGCGGACAAATAAAGTGAATGTGGCTGTCAATCCCGCCAGCGGTGAGAATCATCCCTTCCCCGGCAACGACCTCGGTTCCAGGGCCAATAATAATCTCTACCTTGTCTTGAATGTAGGGATTTCCCGCTTTACCAATTTTGAAAATTTTGCCATCTTTAATGCCAATATCGGCTTTGACAATCCCCCACCAGTCGAGGATTAAGGCGTTGGTAATCACCAGATCGACGGCACCGTCGGCATTAGAAATGGGGGATTGTCCCATACCATCCCGGATGACTTTGCCACCACCGAATTTCACTTCATCGCCGTAGGTAGTGAAGTCTTGTTCGACTTCGATGAATAATTCGGTGTCAGCAAGACGAACGCGATCGCCGACTGTCGGGCCATAGGTTTCGGCGTAAGCGCGGCGATCCATTCTGTAACTCATCCTTGACTCCTCTAGAGTGGTATATTTTTAACGCAAAGGTACGCAAAGGTTAGCGCAAAGGTACGCAGAGTTTTGGGTTATTCTTGGCGTTTTTTGGGCTACAAGCGATTAATTTTGAATCCCTCAAATTTCATTGAGAAGCCATTTCCCTCTGGAGAAGCGCACATCACCCCCACATTCACCGTCTCAGCCGGAGTGAGATAGCCAAGGCGAAGCATTGTGTACTGAGTGCCATCCAGAGAGTATTGCACCTCTACAGCGGTGCCGCGTCGATGTACGCGCATCCATAGTGAAGCCGGGTTATCTGGCAGCGGGACAACAGACCAATCTGAGTAATCTCTTGTTACCACAGCGCTGACTTGTTGTACACCTTCGACAAATTCAATGCCACACTTTAACCAATTCGCCTCATCTAAACGCAGCATCAATCCAGCTTGATCGTACAAATCTCGATACTCACCGCTAACTTTCACCTCAACCATGAAGTCTCTGTTCGCTGGTTGATAAAAAAAGTGACCGTTATCTCGAATGAAGCCGTAGTGAGTCTCTCGCCAAAAATCAGTTTTTCCAGCGGATGTGATAGTAATTGTATTGCCTTGGACGTTCCAAATCGGCGGTTCGTTATACCATTCCATCGCCATTTTTTTCTAAATTTCCACTGGTTCTTGGTCGAATCTCCGCATTAACTCAAGCAAAGCTTCCCGATCTAGTTTTTGCCCGTCTTTCATCAGTTCAGCCAGTCCCTCAAAATACTTTTCGCGTTCCCCTCCCGGACAAAACATTATTAACAGCTTTGCTGGCTTTGTGCTGCGGTTAGCGAACCCGTGAGGTGTACCGCGAGGGACAAGTACAAATGCCCCCGGTTGTCCTTGTACTGTTCTATCCCCGACGAGGATTTCCACTTCTCCTTCTAGGACATAAAACATCTCCTCCATCTGACGATGGATATGTGGTTGCGCCCCCGTTCCATCTGGTTCTAGGCTAAACTCAAACAGCCCTAAGTTTCCGTGAGTATCGGCACCAACTGCTTTAAATGTAGCTTCGCTGTTACCAATAGTAAGGTGCCTGCCTTCTCCAGGCGCTAGTACAATTTCTTGTATCGGTAAAGTCATTTAATTATCCTCATTGATCGCTATAGCGAACCCTTTATCTTGCCATTGAAGCCATATACTTGACGGCTACCAACAAATGGCACTAATTCTACTTCTTTTTCATCTCCAGGTTCAAAGCGTACCGCCGTGCCTGCTGGAATATTCAGGCGCATTCCCTTTGCTTGTTCTCTATCAAAATCTAAAGCTTCGTTCACTTCATAGAAGTGGAAATGAGAACCCACTTGAATCGGGCGATCGCCTGTATTTGCTACTTGCACTTTTATACTAGGGCGACCCACATTGAGTTCTATTTCCCCTGCTTGTACAATCATTTCTCCAGGAATCATTTCAACTTCCTCTTTTAGTTTTTTATAAAAATGGCTAACTACTGTATAAATTCAACCATAGGAACCGGATTGGTATTGTAAAAAGCTGAATATAATTCGCTCCGTAAATTTCTCATATCTACCTTATTGTGGTTAAACTATGTCTGATAATCCATTTGTTTACGGATTTTTTCTTTAATCTCGTATCCAGCGAACTTTTCACAAAGATATAAACCTAAATCGATTGCCGAAGTAACGCCTCTGGCGGTAATTACGTCACCTTCATCAACCACTCTTTTGTCTAGAACCGACTTACAATATTTCTGAAGGTCGTGGAAAGCATTGGGATGGGTTGTTGCTGTTTTTTCTTCTAAAAATCCCGCTGCTCCGAGTAGTAAAGAACCTGTACATACAGAAACTTTGAACTGGCAAGACGCTGAGGTTTTAAGCCATGCAATTAATTCAGGATCGTCAACTAAGTTTCGGGTACCAATTCCCCCGGCACGATAATCATGTCATAGGGTTGGAGAGATTCCCCTACTTTGTTCGGAGTAAAACGAAGTCCAGCGTTATCGCTGACTTCTTGAGAATGGGCACAAATATCCCATTCCAAATCGGACATAAAATCCATTGTCTTGAGACGAGTGACTGGGTCGTAAACTCCAATAAAATCTAAGGCGGTCATTCCCGTGTAAATGATAAATGCAACTTTCATACACAATCCTTCCAGCTACGGGATTATTTAACGAATTGGGTTGTGAACTGTAACCAATTTTGTACCATCGGGAAAAGTAGCTTCTATCTGCACTTCATGCACCATCTCTGGCACACCTTCCATTACTTCTTCCCGGGACAGTAGGGTTGTCCCATAACTCATTAAATCGGCAACGGTGCGTCCATCTCTAGCGCCTTCCAGAATGCCAGCAGAAATATAAGCGATCGCTTCTGGGTAATTCAGTTTTAAACCTCTTCCCTTGCGGCGTTCCGCTAATAGTGCCGCCGTAAAAATCAACAGCTTATCTTTTTCCTGTGGCGTCAGTTGCATTGATAACCTCTTACATTCTTTCGTGTTCTCTATGTCTACTACGATTCGCTCAAATTTGCCAAACTCTCGGTGGACAAGCAGGGCGTTCTAAAAAGTGCAATCGCAGCAAATTCCAAATATCTATAAACCAGTTTCGCACCTGGGAAGTAGAAGAACCGCGATAGCGACACAATAGCCCAGCAGGAAGACGAGTAATGCCTGCTTGGTGAAGATTTTCCCCTGTCCCTTTCTTAAAAAAGGGTGAATGATTCCCTAGATTTCGTGCTTTTTCTACAATCTCTGGTGACACCGCTTGCCCAATCCAGACTAAACTCGCTACAACGGATTGCCCAGCTAAACCGTGAGGACTGTCGAGGATTTCTGTCCCGCCGGGTAACCATTGCCTGTCAATCCACAGAGGGCGTCCTTGCTGCCAGATTTCAGTATGCGATCGCCACTCTCCGTGTAAGAATCTCTCCCCTCTGGCACTGCGTCCAAAGCGTGTAATTTCCCAACCCAGCCAACTTGCTTCTGGAGCTAATTCTACCCGCAAGTCTTGTCGATACATCGCACCGTCAAAAATAATTGTTTCCTGCGGTAGCCACTCCAAAGTAGCACCCGCGTTCACCTCGATTTCAATCGTTTGACTCGCTGGCAATCCATTGCTGCGATAAACCTTACCGGCGGCAGCGGTAGTGATTAAGGCTTGGGCGTTGGGTTGGAGGTGGAAATTAAGCGATAAGCGATCGCCCCCCACAACACCCCCCGCTGTATGCAAAATTACACTATGACAAATCTCCGACCCTTCTGGATAAAATGGGCGCTGTACCTTCAGCGGTGCTTTTACGCGATCGCTAATCACCTGGGTTGTGCCTTGGGTTTTAGAAAACTCCAAGTTAAGAATGCCGTGCCATCCAGAGGATGAGGGATTTGCTACTGCCGGATCGAGGTATTTCATTAAATTTGGTGTATAAATTGTTAATTTTTTACTCCGGAAAATCATCTTAAACAAAAATACCATTAAACTCGATTCAACCGAATATTCTTAAGTCTTTATACTGGAGATTCTTATGGCGGCTATCAGCTTTGAAAGCTTAAAAAACGAATACCAGCAACTCTTTGATAGCTGCAAAATCACTAAAAATAAAATTGAGCAAGTAGATAATATTTTAGATACCATTGATACAAATCGGGCTAGGTATGATGCGGTAGGGAAAAGACTGGCGATTCCCTGGTATGTGATAGCCATTATTCACAACATGGAATCTTCCTTAAATTTCAATACTCACCTGCATAATGGAGATCCGCTGGCAAGAAAAACTATACGCGAACCAAAAGATCGCCCCTCTAATGGCAATCCTCCCTTTACATGGGAAGAAAGTGCTATTGATGCTTTAACTTTTGATAAATTTGACCAATGGAAAGAGTGGAGTCTTCCGAGCATTCTTTTTAAGTTAGAAGGCTACAACGGTTGGGGTTATCGCCTCTACCATTCTGATGTTCTTTCACCTTATTTGTGGAGTGCTTCAAACCACTATACTAAAGGAAAATACGTTGACGATGGCACCTGGTCAAATACAGCCGTATCGCAGCAATACGGTGCCGCCGTACTTCTGCGCCGAATGATCGATCGAGGAACAATTACTTGGGATAATCCAGAAACCAGTGAAGTTGGAGAAAAAGATGTAGATATCCAACCTAGCGAAAAGCAACCTTTGGTATATTATTCACCAGATTCTAAGATTGATAACGGCAAAGAACTGCAACAGTTTTTAAATCAATTTTCAGGAATTTATTTAAGTGTAGATGGTTGCCTTGGTGATAAAACTTCCGAGGCTTTTAAAAAAGTTACTGGTTACTATCTCTTTGGAGATCCTAGAAATCAAAATTAATTTTAAATAGCAAATAAAATAGTAATTTTCTAATTGGTAAGTATTGCTTATCAAGTGCAAAAAATCAGATAAATTAAAACTTACTAGCTTGTTGATTGCTAAGAAAAAGGCAACCAGCACCTTTTAGGGATTACCAATTGGATTGTTTAACTTAATGGGTAATTTAATGATAACTTCTGTTCCCTGCCCCGGTTCGGAGATAATAGCAATACGTCCTTGATGATGTTCTAGTATTTGATAACATACAGTTAGTCCTAAACCTATGCCTTTTCCGACAGGTTTGGTTGTAAAGAAAGGGTCAAATATTTTTGATTTAATCGCTGTTGGAATCCCGGAACCATTATCTTTAATTTTGATAATTATTTGCTTAGCTGCACTAAATTCAGTTTTAATGTAAATCCGTTTTTCGGGTTGCTCTTTGAAAGTTTCCAGAGCATCAATTGCATTGCTGAAAATATTCATAAATGCCTGGTTAAGCTGCGCCGGATAGCATTCAACGGGTGGCAGAACGCCGTACTGCTTAACTACCTGAATCTCTGGATTTCCCTCCGCCTTCCAGTCTCCGCCTGATTGCAAGCGATGCTGCACAATTAGCAAACTGCTATCAATTCCTTCATGAATGTTGACGCGCTTCCTTTCAGCTTCATCGAGTCGGGAAAAGTTTCGCAGTAATAGAATAATTTGACGAATGCGATCGCTGCCAGCCCTCATTGAAGTAATAATTTTAGGTAGATCGCCCGTCAAAAAATCGAGATCGATGTCCTCAATATATTGCTGTATTTCAGCATCAGGATAACTTTTTTGATAGCGTTGTACGAGGTTCAGTAGATTTTTTGTGTAGTCACTGATATGGGGAAGATTACCATAAATAAAATTAATCGGATTGTTAATTTCGTGGGCAATGCCAGCAACAAGTTGACCCAAACTAGACATTTTTTCAGTTTGAATGAGTTGCGCCTGCGCCCTTCCCAAATTGCGTAATGCTTGACTGAGCTGTTGAGCGTTGGTAGTTAATTCAGTATTCAGTTGCTGTAGTTGGTCGTGGGCTTGCTGTAATTGCTGGTTTTTTTGCGAAAGCTCTTCAGTACGCTGTTGCACCCGTTCTTCAAGAGTCTGACGCGCCTGTTCTAGTTCCTCAGTACGCTTTGCAACTCGTTGCTCTAGGTTTCCGATGAGGGCTTTTAGCGCCTGAGCCATTTCTTGATAAGCATGAGCAAGTTGACCGATTTCACCACCCGCGCCGATACCGGGAATGGGGGTAGTCAAATCGCCTGCGGCTAAGGTTTTACTGCGTTCGGAGAGCTGGATAATCGGGTTGCCGATTTGTTTGGCTAGCAAATGTGCGATCGCAATCGATAACAAGGTAGCCAATCCCAGTCCTAGCCAAATCACACGGTTTAGGTTGATGGAAGCTTGATTAAAATACTTTGAGACAATTTGAATTTTGGCAATGGCAATAGGCTGATTGCGGGAAGTAATCGGAGCATATATCGTATTCAAACCAGATTTTGGTTCGATCCGATAAACTGTTTTACCTTTTTGAATCTTGCGTAACACCTGCGACTTTAAATTTACTTGTTCCCAAGGCTCAATGCTGGATTTGGCATTGCTAGAAATGATTGATTTGCCATCTAGAGAAATAACTTGCAGTTTAGTGGTAGGTTGAGAGAAATTAAGAAAGTTACGCAACCAAGTTTCATCTAAATTTTGCCCTAAAATCAAAGTTCCGGGTGACTTCCCCGTACCATCGCTGTTGTAAACAGGCGCTGTTGAAAAGAGCAATATCTGAGGCAAGCCGCTATCAATCAACATCGTCGTTGGCTTGTTGGTAGCGATCGCAGCCGTTAACCGCTTAGCTACATTCGGATTTCGCAAAGCGTCACCCCGCTCTCCCAAAATCTCTCCCCTACGATCCACCACTTTCACATGATCGACATCGGTAGAAAGAACAAGTTGCTCGGAGACTTCCTTTTTGATCCAAGCCTCATCTCGCTTCCCAATTGCGTTATATAAATCTGTCCAGATTGCATAGCTAGAGGATAAATTTTGCAATCCTTTCTCAGTAGCCGCAGTGTATCCTCGAAAGGCTAAAACTTGATCGTCGAGACGAGTCTTTTCTAAGTCGATGAGCGGCTGCTGCACAAACCGCCACGCTACAGCACTCAGGAACATCACGGGTAGCAAAGATGCCCCAAAGGTAAAAATTAGCAGCTTGGGTTGAAGCTGTTGCAGCCGCTTGAACATCTCTGAGTTAATATAGATGCGGTGTTTCGTCCTCCAGACAGATAATCTGTCACAAGGCTCTCCACAGTTTAGCGGCTGTGACGGTAATGTGGTCGCTCTATTTTCGGAGGCGTAAAAGTGCCTACCTTGGGTGCAAGTTCTGCGGGTTACTCGCAAAGATTTTTAGCGATCTACGTCAGACAGCCAGAAACCGTTGAATTACATCCTGACTGAGTTCGCTAGTCGAGCCAGACGCGACAATACCGCCTTTTTGCATCGCGTAGTACCGATCTGCTTGCCGTACAAAATGCAGGTGTTGCTCGACCAATAAAACCGAAATGCCCGTAGATTCAATAATGCGGCGCACTGCTGCTTCTATTTCTAAAATAATCGAGGGTTGAATGCCTTCTGTGGGTTCATCCAGTACAAGTAACTGGGGTTTCCCCATCAAAGCGCGAGCGATCGCGAGTTGTTGTTGTTGTCCTCCACTTAAATCGCCACCCATCCGAGACAGCATCGTTTTTAAAACGGGAAAGAGGGAAAATATTTCTTCAGGGATTTCTTCCTTACCACTTCTGCCCTCACGTCGCGCCTCCAAACCCAGCAACAAATTTTCTTTCACCGTCAAGCGCGGAATAATTTCCCGTCCTTGAGGAACATAACCAATTCCTAGCCGCGCCCGTCGATCTGGAGATTTGTCTATTATCATCTCATCGGCAAAAGTAATCGTGCCGCTACGGGGTTTAAGTAGCCCCATAATTGTTTTAAGTAGAGTAGTTTTGCCAACACCATTACGTCCAATTAGACACACCATTTGCCCTAAGGGGACGCTCAAATCTACATTGCGGAGGATATGGCTTTCACCGTAATAGACATTTAAATTAGAAATTTTTAGCATTTTATTGTGCTTGGTTGAATATGTACTTAGTTGAATAAGACTCGATCGCTTCTAAAGTTGGTTACTTGAATCTTTATTGCTTAAGCTTTAGTCAGCAAGAATTTTAACTTCTACAAACTAAGGCATGAAAACAAATTTTATTGCAAAGATGCTTTATTATTTGTTACCTATAAAGTCATTGATATCTTGCACCGCTTCTCTTTACTCCTCAATTTCTTTAAGCACTTATTGTTGAGTTTCTAACTGCTCTCCTAGATAAACTTCAATGACACGAGGATCGTTCTGCACTTCCTCAATCGTTCCTTCACACAGAACTGAACCCTCATGTAACACCGTTACTTTACGAGCAATTTGACGCACAAACTCCATGTCATGCTCAATCACTAAAATAGAATGACTGTGCGCTAATGCGATAAGAAGTTCCCCAATATTGTCAGTTTCTTCATCAGTTAGCCCCGCAACAGGTTCATCAACTAACAATAAATCGGGCGACTGGGCAACTAACATCCCAATTTCTAAGCGTTGCTTTTCTCCGTGAGAAAGTAAACCAGCACGGATATCTGCTTTCGCGCTTAAACCAATCGTTTCGAGCAAACTCATTACTTTGCTGCGTTCGCCAGTAGCGGGACGCCCAAACAGGGTTGACAAGACATTTTTATTGCGATTGCAGCTAAGTTCTAGGTTTTCGCGGGGCGTCAAGTTCAGGTAAATGCGAGGGGTTTGAAATTTACGACCAATTCCCAGACGGGCAATTTGATGTTCGGAGAGTGCTTTCACGTTTCTCCCCTTAAATAATACCCGTCCCTCAGTCGGTTGTACTTTGCCGGTAATGACATCCAAAAAGGTTGTTTTCCCGGCACCGTTTGGACCAATTACGACCCGTAATTCTCCGACATCCATGCTGAAATTCAGATGGTTCAGTGCTTTAAAACCATCGAAATTAACTGTTAAATTCTCAGTTTCTAATATTTTCGCGTTCATGCTGTACCTCTGGGTCTTCTTCAAGGCTGGGATAGGTTGCTACCTGCTTTCGCCCTAGAAGAGTCAGCAGGTGCTGGAAACCTTGATAGCGCAGCCAGCCGACTACACCATCGGGAAGAACTGTTACCACAATTAGGAATAATGCTCCCTGGAAAAATACCCAAATACCCGGAAATTGCTCGCTCAAAAGACTTTTGGCAAAGTTGACTAATAGCGCTCCGAATATAGCTCCGATTAAGCTAGCACGACCTCCCACTGCTACCCAAATTACCATTTCAATAGAAAAAGCAATATCCATTGCTTTTGGTGAAATCAAACCCGATTGAAGGGTGAATAAAGCACCCCCAATTCCAGCCAAAGCGGCGGAAATCGCAAACACCACAACTTTAAATCCAGTGGGATTATAGCCAGAAAAGCGCATCCGGCTCTCATCATCCCGAATCGCAACCAGAACTCGTCCAAAGCGATCGCTTGTCAGCCATCGGCACAAAGCATAAGCACCTGCTAAAAATAAGACTGTTAGCGCGTAGAAAACAAATTGCGTCTGACTATTACTGACTGTTGCGCCTAATAATGTTTTGAAATTGGTTAAACCATTGGTGCCGTTAAAAAATCCCTGTTGCCCGTTAAAGAAATTAAAAAATACAATCGTCGCTGCTTGAGTCAAAATTGAGAAGTAAACGCCCCGAATCCGGTTGCGAAATACTAAATAACCCAATATTGCGGCTAATACAGCCGGAATTATCACAACGGCTGCGGCGGCAAAACCAAACGAATAAAACGGCTGCCAGAACCAAGGCAATTCTGTTATGCCGAAGAGGCTCATAAATTCTGGTAAACCGTTCTTGAGAGGAGCTAATTGCAAGTGCATTGCCAAGGCATAGCCACCAAGTGCAAAAAATACACCATGCCCCAAACTGAGCATACCCGTGTAGCCCCAAATTAAATCAATGCCGAGGGCAGCGATCGCTAATGCCAAGAATCGCGCTAGCAAGTTGAGACGAAAGCCTGTGAGAACTGCTGGCATTACGAAAATGAGCAGCAAAGCGATCGCAATCGTTATCCCCACTTCCATCAGCACCGCTCGTCTGCGTTGCTGCTTCATGCCCTTAACTTCAAGAACCGCATCCAAAATCATCGCCTTGAGCCTCTACTCGATTGTCTTTGTTTAAGCATCAACGCTACGTCCCTTCTGTGGAAAAATCCCCCCTGGACGCACCTGAAGGAACGCAATAATTAAGGCGAATACCATCACCTTCGCCATACTGGTTGTGCCGAAAAACTCAAAGAAATCCACTAAAGGCTTTATCGGTGCCACCATCGGCACTAAGACTTTAGAACTGATTAAGTAGTTAATCGTGCCAATTCCCATCGCTGCCACAATACTGCCCACCAGCTTACCGACGCCACCGACAACAACCACCATAAATGTATCGACGATGTAGTTCTGGCCTGTATTGGGTCCCACAGAACCCAGCAAACTAATCGCACAACCGGCAATTCCAGCCAATCCAGAACCCAAAGCAAATGTAATGGCATCAACTTTAGCAGTCGGAATTCCTAAACAAGCACTCATACTGCGATTCTGCATGACTGAGCGAATTCTTAATCCCCACGGAGACCGTTGCAAAAATACATAAATTCCGGCTACACAAACAATGGTTAGCGCAATAATAAATAGCCGCGTATAAGGCATCTGCAATGTGCCCAGCCGCAGCCCTCCTCGTAACCAGCTCGGTGCCGTTACGTCCACATTTTGAGCGCCAAACCAAGGCTTGGTGACAGCCAGTTTATAAGTTTGTCCCAAAACTGCACTTGTGGCACTCGCAACGCCTAGAGATATCGGCAACATTATTGCAATTACCCAGTTACGAATACGCTCAAAATCTGAGCGGCGGGACAGAATCCAAAAAGCGCCAAAAAACAAAACGCAAAATATCCCAATGCCAATGACTAACACCCAGCTAACACTGCGAGCGAATTGCTGCAAAATCAGACTAACGCCCCAAGTTGCTAACAGGGTTTCTAGCGGGCGTCCGTAAAGATAACGAATTACCCCTCGCTCTAAAACTAATCCCACACCTGCTGTCACCAGGAAAGCCAAAATTAGCGCAAAAACAATATAGGTTTCAGACCAAGGCTTACCCAATATTTTGAAGCCATTTTGTACAACAAACGTTGTGTAGGCTCCTAGCATCATCAACTCACCGTGAGCTAAGTTAATGACGCCCATGAGTCCAAAGACAATGGCTAGTCCCAGCGCTGAAATTAACAAAACCGCGCCGATGCTAATTCCATTAAAAATCCCATCCAGCAATCCTGCTATCACACCGCTTCCTCAGCCATTAATCATGGGTCATTAGTCATGGATCGTGAGTCATTAGTTATTAGCTTTCAAATCCCCTAGGTTGGGTTGAGGTAACGGATGCTGTTGGCATTAATTTTTGACCTCTCCCCACCCCAAACTCTACCCTTGTAGGGAAGAGGCTTCCAGACTCCCCCTTCCCTCATAGGGAAGGGGGATGGGGGGTTAGGTTCTTAATTAGCCAACACCATCAGGTAACAAAACCCAACCAATCTTCTCAAGATTGACGACTAATAACTAAGGACTAATTTTTAACCGCTTAAATTTTGTACTGACCACCTTTTTTGGAATCTGACCAGTCGCATCCCAAACCCTTAGTTGCAGCAACGAATTGGTTCCAAGGAACTGGCTTCACTGCTGATTTCGTCTCATAGACAATCTTAAAGAGACCATCATCTGCGACTTCACCTAGCCGTACAAACTTAGAAATGTGATGGTTACTTTCCATCGTTACAGTGCCTTCTGGAGCCTCAAACTTCTGACCAACCGCAGCCTTTCGCACTGCCTCTAAATCGTCAGCGGTTTTTGCTTTCTCGACAGCTTGTTTCCACAGATAAACAGCAATGTAAGCTGCTTCCATCGGGTCATTTGTTACCCGATCTGGACCGTATTTTGCCTTAAAAGCTTCGACAAATTTTTTATTCGCCGGGGTATCTACCGTTTGGAAGTAATTCCATGCGGCATATTGGCCTTTGAGATATTCTGTGCCAATTGCTTTGACTTCTTCTTCGGCAATACTGACAGACATTACGGGATATTTATCTGGTCCCAACCCTGCACCTTGCATCTGCTTGAAGAAAGCCACATTACTATCCCCATTTAGGGTATTAAAAATGACGCCGCCATCAGGCAGAGCTGCTTTAATTTTAGTGATGATGGGCGTAACTTCTGTATTGCCTAGGGGTAAATAATCTTCACCGACGGTTTCGCCGCCTTTTGCCTTTAACTGCTCTTTAATAATCGTATTCGCGGTACGCGGAAAAACGTAATCAGAGCCAACTAGGAAGAATTTTTTGCCCTTATTCTGCAAGAGCCAATCGACTGCTGGCTCGATTTGTTGGTTGGGAGCAGCACCCGTATAGAAAATATTTTTGGAACACTCTTGACCCTCGTATTGCACGGGATACCAGAGCATATGACCTTTTTCTTCAAATACTGGCAGCACTGCTTTGCGGCTGGCGGAAGTCCAACAGCCGAAAACGGTGACAACTTTATCCTGATCGATTAGCTTTCTCGCCTTCTCTGCAAAAGTAGGCCAGTCGGATTGACCATCTTCTTCAATTGCTTGAATTTGCTTGCCGAGGACGCCACCGGCTTTATTAATCTCCTCAATTGCCAACAGTTCGGCATCTACAACGCTGTTTTCGCTAATCGCCATCGTGCCGCTGCGAGAGTGCAGAATCCCAACTTTGATGGTGTTTCCTGCACCGGCAGCCGCAACGGATGTCGCGCTGGGAGAGGGAGACGCAGCCGTTGGGCTGGCAGTCTCAGAGGTAGAAGTGGGAGTGCTGCTACAAGCTTTGAGAAGAATACTGGTTCCCAGAGTAGCAGAACCGTATAGAAGAAATTTACGTCGCCCTAATCGCCTTGCCATACCGTCACCGTACTCCTGGCTGAATCAGCCTAATGGTAGAGAACATACACAGTTAAGCAGTGATATTAGAGCGATGTTCTGGCAAGAAATTGTTATCAATGATACAAAGAATCGAATTTTTGGAACAGCTTTCGGAAAGGTCAGCTTGCGGTTTCTGAAATTTCGCCCAGATTTAGGCGGATAAAGTCCACCACAGCCGTTAATCCTTGCTGAGTCTTCAAATTCGTAAAGATAAAGGGTTTTTCTCCCCGCATCCTCCGCGCATCACGTTCCATGACCCCTAAATCTGCTCCCACTTGAGGAGCAAGATCAATTTTGTTGATTGCTAAAAGATCGGATTTAGTAATTCCGGGACCACCTTTGCGCGGAATTTTGTCACCGGCTGCAACATCAATGACGTAAATTGTTAAGTCTACCAGTTCTGGGCTGAAGGTAGCCGCTAAGTTATCGCCGCCACTTTCTAAAAACACTAAGTCTAAATCGGGAAATCGCTGTTCCATTTGTTCAATGGCGGCGATGTTCATGGAAGCGTCTTCGCGGATGGCGGTATGGGGACAGCCGCCAGTTTCGACACCCAGGATGCGATCGCTTTCCAAGGCGTGACTCCGCACGAGAAACTGGGCATCTTCCTGGGTATAAATATCATTCGTGACTACAGCAATTTGATATTTTTGCCGCATCGTCTTACACAAGGCTTCGACTAAGGCAGTTTTTCCCGAACCCACTGGGCCAGCAACTCCAACCCGAAAAGCATTCATAAAATTTGCGAATTGCGAATGGCTAATTGCTCATCGTAGCAAGGCAATTAACGATAAGCTATTCCCAGCTTTTACTAGCGATGTGTTTTTGTGCCTAAAATTTGCGAATCGCGAATGGCTAATTGCTCATCGTAGCAAGGCAATTAACGATAAGCTATTCCCAGGTTTTACCAGCGATATGTTTTTGTGCCGATTTCTTTTAACTCCGAAATAAGCGCGTGTACTGTGTTTCGTGAGCGATACTCGCCAATGCTAATCCCCAGCCGCAACTACTCAGGGCGTCATCTTCTAACCCTAAAATTTCCTTGGCAGCCTGAATCAGGGTAGGTTGTAGTTCTAGAAGTAGCTGTTGCCCAGCCGTTTGTCCGAGGGGAATCAATTTGACCCCGGCTGCGATCAAATTGGTTGCCCAGCTGTGTAAGTAGCCCAAGAGGGCAGATGCAGCGTCGATTTGCCAATGGGCGGTGGCAATGCCGAAAGCGATCGCATAATTACAAGGACTCCCAATTGCATCCACCATTGACCGAACCTGCGGCTGTAATTCCAAAAGCAATCGGATTAGCGATCGCCCCATCTGCCAACTTTGTGCTTGCAACTCCTGTGTTTCCTTAGCAGCAGATAACCAGACATTCCAATAACTTAAAGCCTCCAAATCCCCAGCAATTGCCCCCCGATATCCCCGAATCATCACCGCCGCTTCCAACCGAATTGCTCCATAACCCAGTTCCTGCTTGAGCCAGTGTCCCAGATGTTGCAGGTTCTCAATTACACCAGCATCGACGAGGGTTTCCAGCCCTTCGGAATAGCTATAAGCACCTACCGGCAACGCGGGACTCACCAGTTGCATAAGACACAGCAGGTTAACTGGAGAATGGGGAATCGGTAATTGCTCGTTGGTCATTGTTGGTACGTAGGGAGTGGGGAAGAGTTTTAGGATGAAGCCTAGAGTTTTGTATCGGTTCTCGTTAAAACTCAGACGCGATTATCGCGTTTCTACAAATCAAAACTCAAAACTCCCCCATTACCGATTACCCAATTAACTAAGCGTGATGATGGTGTCCATAGGCACCCATTTCTGGATAAAAAGGCGAGATTTCCTCTCGTACCTCCATCCCCAGATGTTCTAGCATTGACTTTAAAACGGGGTCGGGAGACAACCGCAAATGAGTGGCAGCGATTTCTATCGGTACATGGCGATTGCCTAGATGATAAGCCGCCCGCAGCAAATCGAGGGGTTTCTGGGCAGTCGCAGTGAGAACGGGTTCCGGTTTAGCCACGATTCTCACGACGATATCACCGATTTCAGATTGAAGGAGATCGCGATCGCGCAACACGGTTCCTCTAGGTAAGCGCAGATACAAAGCTTGTCCCTCAGCAGTTTCAAAGCGATAGCGGCTGCGCGTGCGCTCCTCGGCAGTCAGAAAAAGAGTAAAGTTGACCGATGCATCCAAATTGGCGGGAAAGCGTTGCGTTATCGTTAGCATCACTGGAATCTTTAGTCAGCAAGTTATGGTGATGCTACTAACATCAGCACAGATGACATCAAAATCCGAGTCAAGCAGGGTCAGCAAAAGTTTATTTTTTACTGAGCTTGCAGACGGATCATTTCATTTTTTATCTGTGCTGCTACCTCCGAATTTTTTTGCGCCTCCACCGTAATTTGATTAAATAATCCAATGGACAAACCGTTGCTCTCAACAATCTTTTGAGACTGTTTGCAGTAATTGATGGCAATGGCCTGTGCATTTCCTGGAAGCGATCGCAGGCTATTCGGCTGGCTGCAAGCAATATTTGGAGGACTGCCCACGATTCTTTTGATCTCGTTATAGGCAGCTTGGCGACCCGGTTCCATTGCCAAAACAGCCCTGGCGAAGTTGCTTAAGTCCTTAGAGCTGAAGGGTGATTGAGCGTATGCCTGAGAACTAAAGTCAATGCTATGAGAGCGCTCGGATAGACCGGGTGCAAAACCTAACAACAGACTTAGAGCAGTGAGAGTACCAACACTCAGGCATTGAGATAAGACTCGATTCAGAGAGCGACGTGAACTGTATAAAGTCATCATGATCTAGTGCGACCAACAAATAGAAAATCAAAACACACACGGATTACTTTTTCTGAACTGTTTTAAGGGTGAGAAGTTCCAGCTAGAGATGGGCATTCGTAGATTTACATCTCGTGTTGGTACCTCAGAAAACAGAAGCCTTCTCCCTACGGAGTAAGGATCGAGTAGTAATCTACAAGTAACTACGGATATTATGAGTGTGAGGATTTTACCACACTTTCGCATAAAAAGCGGGGTGTTACCAAAGCTGTAACGATTGGGTGGTATAGGTAGCGCTTTCCTCCCTACCTCTAGGTGTAAAGGCAGGGAGGAAAGAAGTCTTCCTACGTGTTTATGCCTTCATTGATACAATTGACACAGTTCGATAACTTTCATTTGTAACGTTGAAATGGGGTCAGCTCCTCGCTTGAGGGCGACTTCCAATTCCAGGAGTAAGGGTAAGGTTAAGGTGAGTTGACGCACAGAGAAGTCTTTGACTTCTTGGCGCAGAAAGTAAATTCGTTTGGGGTTGCCGATTTCTGCCGCAGTGGCGATCGCCCGTTCATCTCGCTCACCGCTCTCTACCATCAGTTTCACCCACAACCAGGTACGAAATTGACCGATGAGGGTGGCGACAATCCGCAAAGCGGGTTCGTTATGACCGATTAAGTCGGCAACCAGCGAACAGGCGTGGGCGGTATTCCCCTTGGCGATTGCCGATGCGAGCTGCAAGCTGTTTTGGGTGTTAGAGGTTACTAGGGCAGCAACGACTTCAAGGGTGATCGCGTCTTGGGATACGCCTGCTTGGTCAGAAGCGGTGGGAAGAGGCTTCGGGATACCGGCGTAAACCTGCAACTTTTCCAGTTCGTTCCAAAGTTGTCTGGTATCATTTCCCACAGATTGGGCTAACAGTTCGGCAGCTGCGGGGGTTAGTTTTACACCGACTTGCTGGGCAACCTGACGCACCTTTTTTAGCAGTTCTTCAGTTTTCCAGGGCGGGATGAGCGAAAATTCTCGAATATCAGCATGGTTTTGCAGCAGCTTTGTAGACCGGAGACGCCCATCGGGTTTAGAGCGAGTCGTTAGCAAAAATACTGAAGACTCAGGAATCGCCGGTATCGTACGCTCCAGTTCAGCCAGCAGATCTTCCGAACAGTGCAGGCATATAGTAGTATCAACCAACCATACCAAACGGTAGGCGCTGCCAAAGGGTGGTGTCATTGCTTGATTTAAAGCAGTGATGACCGCATCGGGTAGCGCTTGAGAAATTTTGTCATAGTTAAAGTTAGCCCATTGGGGGTCGAGAATGCGATCGCGCAGGGAGTCAACAGCTTTTTCCAGGGCAAAATCATCCTCACCCCAGTAGAGGTAAATTGGCATTAAAGCATCTCTGAAAAGTACGAGGCTATTAAGATTGGACGAGACTTATCACACTTATTTAAATCGGGTAGCACGGCTAACACTACCTGCAACCTACGAGTCCCAAGTACAGCATATACAGGAGTCTCCGAAGTTTAAGCCCTCCCCGTCAGGGACAAGACAAGCCGTGCCTTTCCCTGGCTATTCGGCGATCACGCCACCTGCGGGAGAAGAATCCGAGAATGCGACGTTTTACGAAAGCTTGAAAGCGTGCCAAGAGCAACTCCTACAGCAGCTAGATCCTGGTTTTATTGTGCCAGTCCCTGCTGAGAGTTTTCATGTGACCTTAGCAGATTTGATTTGGGACAGTGCTTATC
The DNA here is from genome assembly GCF_014695825.1 of Coleofasciculus sp. FACHB-542. Classification (NCBI taxonomy): domain Bacteria; kingdom Bacillati; phylum Cyanobacteriota; class Cyanophyceae; order Coleofasciculales; family Coleofasciculaceae; genus Coleofasciculus; species Coleofasciculus sp. FACHB-542. The sequence goes on from NZ_JACJPB010000041.1 coordinate 249,718, forward strand.
GGCACACCACGAGTGAGAATCCGGAGTTTGAAGAACAACTGCGCGATCGCATTGCTCAAATTTTCGAGCAGTCCCAGCCATCCCTCAGTGGCGGCAATCCGATGCTTTGGCAGTTGCTGGGGTTGATGGTAATGCCCCGTGCAGTCGCGGTTTGTTTAGTCCCCAAGGACGAAGGCACTTACGAGCGAATGTTGAAGTTTCGCCGGTTTATCTATCAAAGTCGGAGTTTGATAGAGTTGGGGATTGAACAGCAATATCGTTTTACTGCCCATGTGACGCTGGGCTATTTTGGCGATATTTCACCGGATTTGAATCGCGCTCGCTTGTGTGAAAAACTTTCTCAAATCAACGACCAATGGTTGGAAAATTCTCCAGAAATTTGGACACACCAAGCGCAATTGCGAAAATTTGACGATATGACCCGGTATTATCGGGAACCTGATTGGCCCGTTTTAACTTTTTAAAAACAATTGGCTAATAGCGATTTGTAAGTCGCTATTAGCTGACTCCTGATTTATGAGCTTACCCATTCATCCCATCCTCCAGCAAAGTTTTGCTCTCATCGATCGAGAAATTGGCGAACACCGCTTTAGCCCCTCCGAGTACGCAATTGTACGTCGAGCCATCCACAGCACCGCTGATTTTGAATTTGCCCAATTAATTCGATTTAGTGAGGGGGCGATTGAAAGCGCGATCGCTGCCTTGCGGCGTCGCGTGCCGATTGTTACAGACGTTGGCATGGTCAAACAGGGAGTGGCGGGAATGGTGGCGCAAACCTTTAACAATCCCCTGGTTGCCGCTGTGGAACAAGCAAGCGTTGCTCTTCCTGGCAAGACGCGCACGGAAACCGGCTTACTAAAATGTTGGCAAGAATTTCCAGAGGCAATTTATGCGATTGGTAATGCTCCCACTGCTCTGCTGGCTTTGTGTGCAGAGTTACCCTCGGCACCCATTCAACCGGCTTTAGTGATTGGCGCACCCGTTGGATTTATCTCCGTCGTAGAGTCTAAAGCGGTACTAGAAAAGACGCCCGTACCCCAAATTCGGATTGAGGGGCGCAAGGGCGGTTCACCGATTACCGCTGCGATTGTGAATGCTTTACTCCTATTGGCTTGGGAGGCAGAGAAATGTTAGGGATTCGCTGCCTATTTAGGGTCACGAAAAATCGATTTGCGTTGAGTCGGTATCGCAGCGACTTCCCGCCATCGGGTGCATTCAGCCGCTATTCATGACACTTGTACACGTTGTTGGAATTGGCTTGGATGGTGCAGATGGGCTGAGTCATAGTGTGCGGGAGATTGTAGAGCAAGCGACGCTGTTAATTGGGAGCGATCGCCATCTCTCTTACTTTCCCAATTCCTCAGCCCAACGTCTGATTCTGGGTGACTTGACAAAGGTAGTTGAGGAAATTCGCGATCGCCTGTCTGCGGGTTCTGGCGGCATTGTCGTATTGGTGAGTGGCGATCCCCTCTTTTTTGGACTAGGACGGCTGTTGGTGGCACAACTACCCTCAGCAGAATTAACGTTTCATCCGCATCTGAGTTCGGTTCAACTGGCGTTTAACCGGATTAAGGTTCCCTGGCAGGATGCGCGTGTCATCAGCGCCCACGGGCGATCGCTGGATGAGTTAACCCAAGCGCTGCAACAGGGCATTGAGAAGATTGCTGTATTAACCGATACTCAAAATACGCCGGAAGCGATCGCTCGTCTGTTACTCGCTTTAGATTTACCCAACACTTATCAGTTCTGGGTTTGTGAAAATTTAGGTGGTGCTGATGAGCGAGTTCGGTCTTTTCCCTGTGCCGGGAGACAATTAATTACGGCTCTACAAGAGCAAGATTTTGCTTCTTTGAATGTCGTTGTCTTGCTACGTCCGTCTGATTCAGCGAGCAGGAGTGGGGACGCATTCCTACCGAATCTGGATGCCCTGCCGATGCTGGGAGTCCCGGATGGGAGTTTCTTGAGTTTTAGCGATCGCCCTGGCTTGATGACGAAGCGGGAAGTGCGGGTTCTTGTACTGGGAGAACTGGCGCTACAGCCGGGACAAATTATTTGGGATATTGGGGCAGGTACTGGCTCAGTTTCGATTGAGATTGCCCGTTTATTCCCCACTTCTCGCGTCTATGCGATTGAGAAAACGGCTGCTGGCACGATGTTAATTCAGCAGAACTGCGATCGCTTCCAAGTAGAAAATGTGATTTCTATTCATGGCAGCGCCCCAGAAGCTTTGTACAGCCTCCCGGCACCTAACCGCATCTTTATTGGCGGTAGCGGCGGCAATTTGACTGAAATTCTCGATACCTGCAATTCGCATTTAACGGCTTCAGGGCGCTTGGTACTGGCACTCGCCACGCTGGAACACCTGAATGAGACTTTGGGCTGGTTATCGCGTCAGCAATGGGATTATCAGTTGTTGCAAGTGCAGTTATCGCGTTCTGTGCCGGTGGGATCGCTGACTCGGTTTTCCCCGCTGAATCCCGTCACGATTCTGGCAGCAAATCGCTGATTTTAAAGATGCTCATTTTAAAGATAAATTTGCCAGATTAAAATCCCAGTTCCCAGCAGACAAAAAATTCCCGCCGCACCCGCCAGAGGCTTTTCTCCCAAACCAGTTACCCAAGCCGGAACCATGCCAGTGTATTGAATCACTCTCGTCGTATCCAAACTTGCGATCGCCCAAATCCATCCTGCATGAAGTCCCCATGCCAAGCCTAGATTCCCATCATCACAGACACGAGCCAGCACTAATACCATCCCCATCAGCCATAATCCCGGTAGCTGAGGCAATGTTTCCTGCTGTTCCCAAACCAAATGAAGCAGCGCAAAAATTAAGCTAGAAACTGCCGCCGCTACCCAAGTTGAATAATCTTGCTGGAGTTCCGTAAGCAGAAATCCCCGAAAAATTAACTCTTCAATTCCACTAATCAATAATCCCAATAACAATGTTGGGAGTAAGACAGATCCGACTACCGACCACAGATTTTGCGGTGGGTTCTGTGTATCTTCAGGGAGGGGATTCTCTTGAGATCGCCACTCGATCCAGCCCAACGCTTTTTGGATGCCAAATACCACTAGCAGACTTAGCACCCCTAAAGCGAAGCCTTGTCCTAGTGAAATGAATATTGAAGCTTTCCAGCCCAACCCATAATCTGAAAAAAAAGTCCCCTCCACCCAAGCGGCACCCCAGATGATCGCAGGGGCAATTAAATAGAGCGAAGCTAATAAAGGAAGCTTTTGCTCTACAGCCAAGGGGTGAAAGGGTCGCCATTTCAGCACTGCTGCCAAAGGAATCGCAACTGGCAACCAAAGAACTAGCCAGACAATGAAGAAAGCGATCGCCTTCAACACAGCAGGAGTTTGTGGAAGTGATACCAGCCACCAATCGGCTCGTTCAAAAATAGGCATTGTTAAAGACAGCTTTCATTGGCTCAAGCGTAACACCTCAAGTTTGGGAAAAAACTGCCTTATTTACCGCTGGGGGTAAGCATGAACCCCCGCAGCTTTTATGTCTAGTCCACAAAAGATGTATTTGCTTTCCCTAGGATGCTCCCTTGAAAGGAGAGGCAGTTGGTTCTTTCAAATTTCCCGATAAATTTGTTAGAAGCAACGCCATATCAGAAAGCATTACCGCTTATCATGCAGTCGCCTCCTCACTTTCGCTTTCATCACTGGCATCGTCTCCAGTCTTACTGCCGCCATCCACCTGAATTAGGTGAATATGCTTGTAACCCAGCTTAATTTCAAACTCATCACCAGGCTTTAATCCCATTGCCTCAGTGTAAGTTGCACCAATAACAATTTGACCATTTTTGTGTACGCTTACACGATAGGTTGGTTCGCGACCCCGACCATCTTTTGTTCCTTCTGGATCGAGGGGAACACCTTTCGCGCCTAAAACTGCGTCATAAAAGTCTGTTAAGTTGACGCGAGTCTGGTTGTTCTTTGTTACGGTGTAATAGCCACAGCGTTTTGCTGTTTCTCGCCGTGGTAAGTGTGAAAGCTCTTTTACTTTTTGAAGCAGTGCTTTCCCTGTCAATGGAGCTGTTGCGGTTTCACTCATCGCTATATGCAAAATACACTTCAATCTACAGTATAGTAAAGAGTGTCTAATGCCAATATTTGGCTGACTAAAAAAATATATCGTTAAATCACTCAACTTTCACAAGGATATTTACAAGAGCATCCTCCAAATTCTTAGATTGCAGCAAAATTGCGTAATTGGGTAAAAGTTGAGGTTCTTACTACCAGATAGCAGATGGTTAAAGGACAGACTAGAGACTAGAGACTAGAGATTTTGTAAAGTTTAAAGTATAAAGTGTAAAGTATTTACTTCTGAAAATCTATCCTTTGGAAGGGAAGACAGGAGAGCTGTCTGTTTTATCCTTCAAGCCTTCAGCATCTAAAAATCAGCTACACCCCTTAGTCTAGTCATGCCAAACAAAGCTCCTATTTGTCTACAGATCGTAAATTCAGCTTTAGACTAGAAGTTAAGAGCAATGAAGAGCTTTGAAGCATGCAAGTCCTTTTTAAGGTCATCCGGCAGGAGCAAAATTCCTCTCCTGTAGTACAGACTTATACGTTGGATGTCGATCCTGGTAACACAATTCTGGACTGCCTAAATCTTATTAAGTGGGAGCAGGATGGAAGTTTAGCTTTTCGCAAGAATTGTCGCAACACAATTTGCGGCAGTTGTGGAATGCGAATCAACGGTCGTTCCGCTTTGGCGTGTAAGGAAAATATTGGCAGTGAAGTGCAAAGGCTGCAACAGATAGCAGCGAGTGCTACCCTTTCAGATGCCCCGCAAAAACCTTTAGATGCCATCCCAGAAATTACTATTGCACCAATGGGCAATATGCCGGTCATTAAAGATTTGGTGGTGGATATGCGTAGTTTTTGGGATCATCTTGAAGTAGTTGAACCCTATGTGAGTACGGGGGCAAATCCTATACCGGAACGAGAGTTTTTACAGACACCCGAAGAACGCGATCGCCTTAATCAAACAGGCAATTGTATATTGTGTGGTGCCTGCTATTCTGAATGCAACGCCCGTGAGGTCAATTCGGATTTTGTAGGACCTCACGCCCTTGCAAAGGCTTATCGAATGGTAGGGGATTCTCGTGACGCCGAAATAGAATCCCGTTTGGAAAATTATAACGAAGGCACCAAAGGCGTCTGGGGTTGTACCCGCTGTTTTATGTGTAATACGGTTTGTCCGATGGATGTGGCACCAATGGATCAAATCGGCAAAATTAAACAGCAAATTCTCGACCGCAAGGACGATCAAGCCAGTCGTTCAATCCGTCACCGGAAAGTATTAATTGATCTAGTGAAGGAAGGTGGTTGGATTGATGAACGTCGGTTTGGTTTACAAGTCGTGGGAAATTCTTTTAGAGACATCAAGGGGATGATTAGCCTGGGACCACTCGGATTAAGAATGCTGGCTCGCGGTAAGTTTCCTTTGGGGTTTGAGCCGTCTGCTGGGGCTGAGGTAGTGCGATCGCTCATTGAATCTGTCCAAAGCCTTGAGTCTTAATCATATTGAATCACGATTGAAGTAAAAACAATGAATCCTGAAACAACTTCCCCAGAACAATCACCCATAGAAACACCCGCAGAAAATTACAACCAACCAGAGCCTGCTTTCGGCTGGACGCTCTACTCCGAGCAAATCAACGGACGATTCGCAATGGTAGGGTTTGTTGCTTTATTGGTGCTAGAATTTTTCACCCATCAGGATTTTTTTACCTGGCTGGGTTTGCGCTAATCCGCACTTTAAAGACATGGATTGGTTAACCGCCAATTCCATTCGTAGGGGCGTGGATTTGTGAGTTGCTAATTCCATCCGTAGGGGCATGGTATAAACACGCCCCTACGCATCTAGATTCTGCCTTAATATCTACCCAAATTAACTGGCTACACCTGAACCGGAGTGCTAAACCGGATTTTAAGATAATCATCCTCCATCTTTGCTCCAGCCGGTTGCAGGGCTGCCAAGGCTTGCGGTAACACCAAATTGCGGCGGTGATTGCCTATCGTAATGTTTAATTCATCGCCGGTTTTACTTAGTTGGATATTATCTTTGGCAATACCGGGCAAGTAAAGTTCTAAGCTGTAGTTATTTTGGTCTTGCACAACCCTCAGAGTGGTTTCCTTGTAATACACCTGAGTGGGATCTTCATCTTTATAGAGCGTTTCCTTTAACCGTTCTAAAGCCTCTAACCCACACATTTCTTCTGAGTAAAGCGGAACTTCCTTGACTGGTAAGGGATGGAAGTTTTCGTGAATTTCCTGCCGATATTGCTGCTGGCTTTCTTTCCAACGTTGAAAGAAAGGGTCGGTCACTTGATCGGGGATAATCCGATTTGCCACCACTAAATCCGTAGCAACATTGTATAAACTCAAATAAGCATGGGCGCGGAGAGACTCTTTAATCACCATTTTTTCGGGATTGGTGACGAGGCGCACCGAAGTTTGAGTATTGTCACTCAATACTTTTTCTAAAGCTTCAATCTGCTCGTAGAATTCAAAGGGAGCGTCCATTACCTCTTTATCGGGCAAGGAAAAACCGGCAATTGGTCTGAAGATCGGTTCAACTAGAGGTCTGAGCGCTACTGATAAGCCCTGTAACGGCTTGTAAAAACGTCTCATATACCAACCGCCGACTTCCGGCAAGCTGAGCAATCTTAGAGCCGTCCCCGTAGGAGCTGAGTCAATAATTAAAACGTCAAACTCGCCTTCATCGTAGTGGCGCTTCATGCGTACCAAACCGAAAATTTCATCCATGCCGGGTAGAATTGCTAATTCTTCCGCTTGTACGCCTTCCAAGCCTCTTGCCTGCAAAACTTGGGTAATATAACGCTTAACTGCGCCCCAGTTGCCTTCTAATTCCATCAGAGCGTCTAATTCAGCACCCCACAAGTTCGGGCGAACCTGTCGCGGATCGTGCCCTAGTTCCAAATCAAAACTGTCGGCGAGAGAGTGAGCGGGATCGGTACTTAAAACAAGGGTTTTGTAACCGAGTTCGGCACAACGCAAGCCAGTAGCGGCGGCTACAGAAGTTTTGCCAACGCCACCCTTGCCGGTCATCAAAATTACGCGCATGAATGCTTTTTTCCTATCTGAGAATTGTTTACGTTACTTATTATTTTTTCCCTGTTTTAAGGGTAACAAATGTTGTTTCAACACATCAAAACGCGAACATTTCCAGTAGTCGATATGGGAAGCAATCATTCCATCAGTGTTGAGTTTTAACTCGCTCCAGCCTGGGATGGCGATACGAGGTTTCCACGGCAGAGGGGTATTCCAGCTCAAAGTCCACTCAAGTTGGATTGTATCTCCGGATTTGCGAATGTCATGTAAATCCATCTTGACGTTCATAAACCAGGTTTTGATAAAACCAATCATGAGTTTGTAACGCTCAAGACCATTAAATTTGTTCAGCGGATCTTTGAAAAAAACGTCTTCTGCATAGATGCTGTAGGTTTGGTTTTCTGGAAATCTTTGGTAGTCGTCTTTGAGGATTTGAATGATGTCCATAAGACTTAGAGGGTGACAAGAAGCTACGGTTCGATTTCAGTCCAGAGGCGTTCTAGCTGACGCCGCCATGCTGCCAGCACTTCTTCACGAGCCTCTGGAGGCAGATCCAAATCGCCCATGAGACCTTCTTCGTAGAATCGATCGAGGGTTTGGAGTGTGGCTTCGAGGGATTGTCCTTGCTGCTTGGCAGCCAGGATAATTTGACTAATTCGACTTTCAACGAGCTGATTAAAGCAGTCAGATAAACCTGTCTGATGCAGAGAAATGAGTCGCGCGATCGCTCCTGAAAAATCCTCTACATTTAGAGTCTCAAGATTGTGCTGAAATACACCCCATAGCACTCCCTGATTCAGGGCGTAACGAGTCTCCTGAGTGTCATCAAAATTGGCTTCTAGCAGCTGTTCTACAAACGGTTGTGCTTCTTGAGCGGGTGCAATCGGTAAGAGAACTCGCAGCCAAGAACCGTCATCGGAAAGCAGCACCAACAGACGCATCTGAGTCGTTTCTACTTGCCACAAGCCGGGGGCAGTTGCTTCAATCGCTGCGGCATCAAATAGTTCTGTAAGGGTTTTGGTAATGTCTTCAGGTTTCATAATTTCCAAATAATAAACCCCCAGCTAAGGCTGGGGGAAACTTCAAAAGACAGAATATTGAGGACAAGAGGAATTCATTCCTCAACCTTCATCTTTATCAAGAGAGCCATTCCTCAACGGCATCTTCTTTGGTGTTAGTATTGCGCGATGGCGTTTCGCGATTAAACTTCATGTGAATCGAGCGAGTTTGCTCGCCATCAGACGCCACTGCCATAATTGGGTAGTCAATCAAACCATCCTGGAAGGACATCTGGAAGCGGAAGGTGCCATCTGGATTCAGCTTGATGGGACGACCGCCAATTGTGACTGTAGCATCTGGCTCGGTAGCACCGTAAACAATGAGTTCAGCATCGGCAACCAACCAGAACTGGCGAGGACGCGTCGGGATACCGGACCCTGAGAAGCCAGCGCCGGACATTCCTACACCAGACATGGTAAGACCAGATACGGTAGGAACTGCCCACATTCCAACGCCAGAGGGGAAGACGTAGGAACTCAGAGCTTGATCGGCAAGGGATACTGACTGCATAGAACCGGGTACGTGCTGCATGGAGCCAAACAACGAACCGGCTACCCGTTGAGCTTCAACGGTCTGAGCCATACCGAAGATTTCATCGTAAATGGGGTTGCCGCCTGTTGCTACACTACCGTAGCCAGCCATTGCCATTTTCTTGGCAGGGGGGACCAGTTCGAGGAAAGTCTTGCCGCGCAAGTCTTCTTCCCAAGCAACGGTGATGAATTGGTCTTCAATCCAATCTGAAGGATAGACGGGAGGAACGCGGACAGGAGCGGAGCGAGCTAAGACGAGCCAGCGACCATCAGCACAGCGGTAGCCGATGTCTACAGCATAGTCGCGATCGCTCACGGGCATCGGCAAATACCATTCCCGCGCTAGCTCATCGCAAGGATATTCCTGAATGCTGTGAGGGCTTTGATATTCTAGATTCACATCGGTGACATCATAGAGTCGCAGCGCTAGTTGTTGTCCTCCCTGACGGCGCAAATCTTCTTTATGATCGTTGGGGATATCCCAGTAGGTATATGCCCATTGCGGATCGCGAGGCATTAGGACAACCCGGCTTTCACCGTAGCCACCCGGAAGATCCCCTAGACCTTCGTCTACGGAGGCAAGGGTTCCACCTGTGCGATCTTCCTGACCCAGTTCAAATTTTGCTGCTTCCACTTCTTCTTGCGCCTCCACTATGCGAGTTGAACCGAGAGAAATCTTGGTGCGTTGGACTTCTTTAATTGCTGTTAGCAGTTGCTCTTTACGCATTCTGCTGTATCGAGAGATGCTGCATTCGCTAGCAACTTTACGGAGTTGCCTTAATGTCATCTCTTCTAAGGGTGGGCGTTCTTTTGCCATAACAAATAGTCTCCGATAGTTTGGGCGGCAGTTAGGTTACTTCTCTAGAGACTGACTAGCAAAGCAGCACAAAATGCGATTTCGCATCTTTTTAACTTCGGAAAGCTGTGCCATGTGATTCCCTTCCTGAAATCCGTAAAGAAAGTCTCAATAGTTAGCTCTGGTCTTGAACGAGCCTGTATCACTCTCTAATAGGGGCTGCTTTTGCGCCGCCGAGAAGACTGACTGGCTTTCCTGGCTGGATTGAGAATCTAACTGAGCGCCCACGATTTTAGAAATGTGCTGATTACAGCATTTCTTTGGGATCGCGGGATCGCTTTGTTATTTTCATGTTGCAGAAAAATACCGGGTTAGGTCAAGGGGTGTTTCAGCCGATTATAGGTATATCTACGAAGTTATAAGGGACTTGGGGATCGAATTGTCATGAAATTTTGACATTTACCAACGGATTGGGATCGCCGTAATTTGTCAATTTGTTGGAAGCATTCCCATGCAAATTTAAAATGTCAGAGAATCATGACAAAAGAAGCGAACCCCATTCACTTTTTTGGGGCAATCTGTTTTTAAGGTAGTCGTTGAAATCTCTCCGTGCCCCGATCGTTAGAGGCAAAGAGAGATTGGTCTTATTCTTAAGCTCTCTTGCCCTAGGAAGGCTTTCTTCGGAGGCTCAATCTTTCCTAATCGGCAAGAAAGCTAGATGAATAAGACAGAAATGAGAAATCCTGGATTGGCGTTTTCGGATTAACCATATACAAGTAGCCAAACCGGAATCATCAACAGCAGTAGTCCGATACTCACGACAATACTGCTGGCGGCTAAATCTGGGTCGAGATCGTACTCTTCTGCCAGGATTAAACTCGCAAAAGCAGTGGGCACACCTGCCATGAGAACCATTGCCAAGCGGGCGTCGCCCGATAAACCGATTAGGGTGGCTGCAATGCCCACCAGTCCTGGCATCACCACAACTTTCACCAGGGCAGGAAGCAAGGCAAGCCGAAAACTCTTCCATCCTTGCAGCTGAGCGAGCCGTATCCCCATTAGCACAAAGGAGCTAGCAATGACAAACCCTACAGAAGCTTGCAGTCCTGATTCCAGGAGAGTCGGCAGTTGAACCGAGCGAGTGAGGTATCCGAAACTAAATGTCCACAGGGCAGGAACGGTCAAGATATCTCGAAGTTGAATCCACCAATGATTTCGCTTTGCGGGTCGCCCAAAGTAGCTGGCGATAAAAACACCAATTCCATAGGTACCAATGATGTTATTCGTGACGCTGTAGAAGACGGCTAGACCGACAGCTTGAGCGCTAATTAAAGAAGGAGCGATCGCTAACCCCACAAAACCTGTATTGCCCAGCATGGCGGACAGAATAAAACTCCCGTAGTGAGAGCGGTCTAATAAAGGTAGGGGAGAAGACTTGTTGCTTTCGCCATTTTCACGGCTGAACCGTTTCCAGACTTGTAAACTTAGCCATGCAAAGATAAAACCGACCACCAAAGCTCCTATGGCAAGCAGCGGAACCACTCCAGCATTTTCCGATAAGTTTGCCTGACGAGCTAGCGTCAGAATTTGTAGCGGCACCCCAACCCAATAAAGACCGCGACCCAGCAACCTGGGTAAGGAATTGGGGATAAATCTAAAAAGTATGAAACCGAGTGCCGTCCACAGGATGATGGGCGTATAGGCATGAAATAAGGTTTCAGTCATTCGTTATTAGCCACTGGTCATCAGCCACGGGTCAAGCGTTAACAATCGGTCGCCTGATGACGAGCCGATTAATGACTAATCCCCAATGACTACCTCAGAACCTTCATGTCCTGGATCAGCCACTGACTATCCTTGCGTACCAGGTCATAGCGCACGCGCAGGCTTTCATCATAGGAAGAAGCTTGATTGAGCTTACCTGCTTTATAGAAGTCTGCGGCTTCATTCACCTGTGCATCCACTTTGGCGCGATCGGGATTGCGATCGCTCATTTCAACAGATTTCACCTCGACCTTGTGCCTGTACTTCCAGTACGAGTTACTGTTCTTTGTGCTTTGAGAACGTTTTTGCCAACGAGATAAAGCGGGATCGGCAAGGATTTGCTGTAATTTTTCGACGCTATGCTCTTCACCCAAGGCATCGGCTTTACTAGCAAGCCAAATCTGAACCAATTGTCGAGCCGTCTCCTGGGTTAGAGGGCCAGATGGACTCAGTAGTTTACTGCCTGGTTCGGGAATAGGTACTGGAGGCGCAGCTAGCTGTACCATTGGTTGCTCTCCTTCTAAGAGCGGGCCAGACAAACTTCTCTGGAGCCAACCGAAAGCAGCGATCGCTAGCATTAGCAAGACTCCCAAACTGAGAAGCCCGGCAAGTCCCAGTAAAAGAAGCCGTCCGGTTTTTGCCGAGCGCAAGGAAGCTGTAGAACGTTGAAGACGACCGCCTGAACGACGAGCTGATACATCTCCTCCTGTGGGGGATGCCTTGGACACAGAATCTGGTCTCCGCAACCGACTCGCGATTGTTGCCCGTGGTTGTTCATTTTGTTCCGGTGAATTCCCTCGGCGGCGCTGACGCTTCGAGGCAGAATCCCCAGCCAAGCCCGGATCGTTGCCTTCTGGTTCTGGAGACCGAGAAACTCGTTCTGCCGCCGGTAAATTCGATCCTCCCCCTGTTTGCGGGCGATCGATTGTAGCGGTCATTGTCGCCGTTCGATGAGCCGCACCAGATTGCTGTTCCACCAATTGTTGAAGGCGATCGCGCGAGGAACTTTCTTCAGCATTGGGACGCAAGGGCGCGTTGCTTGATGCCGCATCGCTCATCCTGCCCCCATTCTCTCCACTGCCGTTCCGCCCACTGGAGCGAGATACCACACTCTCCGGCCTGCGAAATCCCGGGGAGTCACTTGTCCCTCGCGAGACGGGAGTCGCAGCATAAGATACTTGCTGAGTCGGCAATACCGCCCACTCATTGGTTGTATCTTCCTCTACTGGCAATTCTTCTAAGTAAGCCTGAACCTGGTCATCGGCAAAGTAATCTTTTAAAGAAGCTCGCACCGATGCCAAATCTCGGAAGTGGGGAAACACTTCTGCTTGCAACCAACGCTCCCCGTACAAACACAACCCAGGTAACAAGTCTGGGGCACCCTGAGAATGTTCTCGAATGAAGGCGAGGGGTTCGTACTCTTGGCTGAGTTCCAAGGCGCGACTGGCTTCTTCCGTCTGACCGAGAAGGAGAGCGCACACCGCCTGTTCCAAATGCACATCCTGACGCTTGCCTAAGCGCATCAGCATCTGCTTAGCTTGTCTAATTAGACCCGGCTGTCGTTGGGCAAACCCGCGACCTAGTAAAGCATAAACCGCTAAATAGGTAGCCACTGCCGAGGGACGACGCGCTTCTGCTTCAAATAGATTCTGCTGTTCGGCGGAGGTCAAGTAGCTCCGCAGCTGCTGAATGAAGCGGAGAAAGTCATCAATGTTCAGTCCCGATTGATCGTCTCCGGTGCCATCAATGCCGCCGCGTTCTTGCAACATTTCTTGCAAATGCTGCAATCCTTTACGGCGTTCGGTTACTTTGTCTTCACTACTCGCGAGTAATTCCAAAATTCGGTACGGGCGAAGCTTGTAAAGATCCGCCTGAATTTCACCCCGCAGGCTGGCAAAGATACCTTCTCTCAATAGTAATTCTTGACCCGTCTCTAGGGAGGTGGCGGCGTTTTCATATTGACCTTGCTGCCATTGCTCTCGGCCTAGTTCCAGACATGCCAATGCCAGCGTCAACACAATATCTGGTTGCACTAGCTGAGGGTTGCCCAAACGACCCTTTTCGATACTGGTGCTAGCACGGCTGAGGAAGGGACGTCCCAGCTTCAGCACCAGTTCGTATTCTCCTAGCTCCTGTAAGATCAGCAATGCCCCAACGAATTGCTCATCTTGAATTTCGATGCTGGGCGTATAAGGGTCAAGGTCGGTGTCTGCTGTACCATTTCCTTCCTGACGAGTTGCTGTTCCTGATTCTGAATCCAGGTCGTATGTTTTTGTCAGAAATGTAGCGTCGTAAGCGGAACGCTGTTCTGGATCGCACAGAATCGCGTAAGCTTCGTCTAGCAGTTGTTTTCGGGCGGCGATCGTGATTTCTGAATACTCTCGTCGAGGAAGTTGCAGAGCGCGATCGCGATACGCTTGCTGCAACTGCTCAGCCGTAGCCTGAATCGGCAGGCCCAGAATCCGGTAGTAATCGAGCGGAATTCTCACAGTCTACTTCCTCAGCCCCAGGCAACTAAATTAATCTGTATCTGTACGAGCGAACATAAACGATAGAATAGGTGCGATAATTATACCCCCTAGCTTCTATAGTAGAAGCTTATCTTGGTAGATAAAAACCGCCGTTCAACCAATCACGTCAAGTTTATCCCTTAAATCAATGGTTCAGGAACGCATTTTACCCGTCTTTCACGCCGATCAAACCCAAATCACCAAAGAAGAAGGATTGATCCTTTACGAGGACATGGTCTTGGGGCGGTTTTTTGAAGATAAGTGCGCCGAGATGTACTACCGGGGCAAAATGTTTGGTTTTGTCCACCTATATAACGGTCAAGAGGCTGTGTCAACTGGCGTCATCAAGGCAATGCGCCAAGATGAGGATTATGTTTCCAGCACCTACCGCGACCACGTTCATGCTCTGAGTGCTGGGGTGCCTGCAAAAGAGGTAATGGCTGAGTTGTTTGGTAAGGCAACCGGCTGTAGTAAAGGGCGCGGCGGCTCGATGCATATGTTTTCCTCGGAGCATAAACTGCTGGGAGGTTATGCTTTTGTGGCTGAAGGGATTCCTGTTGCTACGGGTGCGGCTTTTGCCAGTAAGTACCGCCGCGAAGCCTTGGGAGATGCCGGTTCCGATCAAGTAACCGCCTGCTTTTTTGGCGACGGTGCAGCGAATAACGGTCAATTTTTTGAATGTTTGAACATGGCGGCGCTGTGGAAACTGCCAATTTTGTATGTTGTGGAAAACAACAAGTGGGCAATTGGTATGGCGCACGAACGGGCAACTTCTGTACCAGAAATTTTCAAGAAAGCCCATGCCTTTGGTATGGCAGGTGTTGAGGTCGATGGGATGGACGTGTTAGCAGTTCGTGCAGTCGCCCAGGAAGCGATCGCGCGTGCCCGTGCGGGTGAAGGGCCAACCTTGATTGAAGCCCTAACCTATCGCTTCCGAGGTCACTCTCTCGCTGACCCTGACGAACTTCGTTCTAAAAATGAGAAGGAATATTGGTTCGCCCGCGATCCAATCAAAAAGTTGGCTGCTCATCTTGTAGAACACAATCTGGTAGACCAAGAAGAACTCAAGGAAATTGACCGGAAAATCCAAGCCGTCATCGACGATGCGGTGAAGTTTGCCGAGGAAAGCCCAGAACCCGATCCTAGCGAACTGTACCGTTATATTTTTGCCGGTGATGATTAACAGTTAGCGTTAATAACGGTAGTCAAATATAGGGTAGGCAATGCCTACTCTATTTTTTTAGATGCGCTTTAAAACTCCTTAAAATTGACACAATTTTATATCCGTTAAAGTTACAAGCACATTTACCGCATAAGTAGCGGGGAAATATCGATACAATAACCCTGTGCCGTTCGTGCAAGGGTTCCATGTCTACAATCTCATCCGCTCCGTTTACCCCCGAAGAAATTGCCGCAGAAGGTATAAAACCAGAAGAATACGAAGACATTGTCCAACGGCTAGGGCGTCATCCGAATAAAGCTGAGTTAGGGATGTTCGGCGTCATGTGGTCGGAGCATTGCTGCTACAAGAACTCACGACCATTACTCAAGCAGTTTCCGACAGAAGGCGATCGCATTCTCGTCGGGCCAGGAGAAAATGCTGGTGTTGTAGACTTGGGCGACGGACTGCAACTCGCATTTAAAATCGAATCTCACAATCACCCCTCAGCAGTTGAACCGTTTCAAGGGGCGGCGACGGGAGTCGGCGGGATTCTCCGGGATATTTTTACAATGGGTGCGCGTCCCATCGCCTTGTTAAACTCTCTTCGCTTTGGTTCTCTGGAAGATGCCAAGACGCGGCGACTGTTCAATGGTGTGGTATCGGGAATCTCCCATTATGGCAATTGTGTGGGAGTCCCGACTGTGGGCGGTGAAGTTTATTTTGATCCAGCTTATTCGGGCAATCCCCTGGTAAATGTCATGGCACTGGGATTGATGGAAACTCCGGAAATTGTCACATCTGGAGCCGTAGGGATTGGAAATCCAGTCCTGTATGTAGGTTCTACAACTGGGCGAGATGGTATGGGCGGGGCAAGTTTTGCCAGTGCGGAACTTAGTGATGAGTCGATGGATGACCGTCCAGCGGTACAAGTGGGGGACCCTTTTCTAGAAAAATCCCTCATTGAAGCTTGCCTAGAAGCATTTAAAACGGGTGCTGTTGCTTCCGCGCAGGATATGGGTGCAGCGGGTATTACCTGTTCCACGTCAGAAATGGCGGCTAAAGGTGGTGTCGGAATTGAACTGGATTTAGACAAAATTCCAGTGCGGGAAACGGGGATGGTGCCTTATGAATATTTACTATCCGAATCTCAGGAACGGATGTTGTTTGTTGCCTACAAGGGGCGCGAACAGGAGTTGATTGATATTTTCCATCGCTGGGGTCTGCAAGCAGTTGTAGCAGGCACGGTGATTGAACAGCCGATTGTGCGGATTCTGTTTCAAGGCGGCGTAGCGGCAGAAATTCCAGCAACGGCTCTAGCAGATAATACGCCAATCTATCACCGAGAATTGTTAGCAGAACCTCCTGAGTATGCTCGTCTAGCTTGGGAGTGGACAAGCGATCGCCTTCCGACTTGTACCAGCGCTGGCATTGAAATTCAAGGTCGTTCTCTCACCTGGAATGAGATTCTCTTGACTTTGTTAGATACTCCGACAATTGCCTCTAAGCGTTGGGTTTATCGTCAGTACGACCATCAGGTGCAAAACAATACTGTGATTGTTCCAGGTGGGGCAGATGCAGCCGTGGTGCGGGTGCGTCCGCTGGAACCCTCTCCAAATTACTCTATTAATCAGGAGAACAATAAAGGGGTGGCTGCCACTGTCGATTGCAATGCTCGTTACGTCTATCTTGACCCTTATGAAGGAGCCAAGGCAGTCGTTGCAGAAGCGGCTCGTAATCTTAGTTGTGTGGGAGCCGAACCTTTAGCGGTCACGGATAACCTAAATTTTGGGAGTCCAGAAAAGCCGATAGGTTATTGGCAACTGGCAAATGCTTGTCGGGGAATCGCGGAAGCTTGTCGGGAATTGGGAACGCCGGTGACTGGCGGCAACGTGTCTCTCTACAATGAAACCCTAGACGCTAACGGAAATCCCCAGCCAATTTATCCAACGCCCGTAGTGGGGATGGTGGGGTTAATTCCTGACATTACACGAGTTTGCAGCCAAGCTTGGCAAGCCGAGGGAGATTTAATTTATTTACTGGGACGACGGTTGGATTCACCAGAGGGAGTCACGTTAGGTGCTTCCGAGTATTTGTCAGCCATTCATGACATTGTCGCCGGTAAACCGCCCACCGTAGATTTTGATTTGGAACGTCGGGTACAAGCTGCTTGCCGGGAGGGAATTCGTCAAGGTTGGATTCGCTCAGCTCACGATTGTGCTGAGGGAGGAGTTGCGATCGCTCTCTCGGAAGCTTGCATCGCTAGCCATTTGGGAGCCGAAATTCACTGGAAACTTCCTCCAGAACCCTCTGTACGCTGGGATTCTATCCTTTTTGGTGAAGGGGGAGCGCGAATTTTAGTTTCTGTCGTGCAAGAACACCAAGAAATTTGGGAATCCTATTTAAAGGAGCAACTGGAAGATTGCTGGGAACAAATGGGTCGTGTCGGAAAACCGGACAGCGAGTTACGGGTTTTTACGACTCAAAGCCAAACTTTGATAGACGTTAGCATTAAGAAAATGGGCGATGCTTATCACAATGCTATCCAACGCCGTTTAACCGTTTAGCCAACCTTCCCCAATTTACTTCCAGAAATCGCTGACCCAGACAGAGCTAAATTCCTGGTCTATGTCTTCGGCTAGCGACATTAACGCTTTGTTATGAGATTATTAAGAATTACTAAGCCTGGTTAGTTTTTCTCTGCCTCAACAAGTAGGAGCCAAGTTCTCACATGATTCCCAACCATCCCTTTGCAAGCGATGAGTCTCCAGCTGAGTCTAACCACTTGAACGATCAGCGACCTGATAAGCCAGAGGAAGCCTGTGGCGTTTTTGGGGTTTATGCACCAGGTGAAGATGTCGCCAAACTGACCTATTTTGGTTTGTATGCGTTACAGCACCGGGGTCAGGAATCTGCTGGTATTGCCGCTTTTGACGGCAAGCAGGTTCATTTACACAAAGAGATGGGCTTGGTTTCCCAAGTCTTCAACGAATCCATCTTGAACCAGCTACCAGGGAACTTGGCAGTTGGTCATACCCGTTACTCCACGACGGGTTCCAGCCGCGTTGTTAATGCTCAGCCAGCAGTTGTAGAGACTCGGTTAGGAACCCTTGCGCTTACACACAATGGAAATTTAGTCAATACGGGGAAACTGCGGGAAGAGTTGTTGCGACGCGACTGTAACTTAGTCACGACGACGGATTCTGAGATGATTGCCTTTGCGATCGCGGAAGAAGTTAACGCAGGCAAAGACTGGTTAGAAGGATCGATTCGAGCTTTTCAGCAATGCGAAGGAGCCTTTAGTCTGGCAATCGGAACGCCAGACGGCTTAATAGGTGCCCGCGACTCTAACGGTATTCGTCCCTTAGTGATTGGCATTTTAAACACGAATCCTCAGCGCTATGTCCTCGCATCAGAAACTTGTGGCTTAGATATTATTGGGGCTGAGTACCTGCGGGATGTTGAACCGGGCGAGTTAGTTTGGATTACCGAAGAAGGTATGGCTTCCTTCTTCTGGGCAGAACAACCCAAGCGGAAACTATGCATCTTTGAAATGATTTACTTTGCTCGTCCGGATAGCGTCATGCATGACGAGAGTCTCTATAGCTACCGGCTGCGCTTAGGACGGCAACTCGCTCAGGAATCTCCAGCGGATACCGATATCATTATTGGCGTACCCGATTCCGGCATTCCCGCCGCGATTGGGTTTTCCCAAGCATCCGGTATTCCTTACGCCGAGGGATTGATTAAAAATCGCTATGTTGGTCGCACTTTCATCCAGCCGACTCAGGCAATGCGAGAGTGTGGCATCAAGATGAAACTCAATCCTCTTAAAGATGTGCTGAGTGGGAAACGAGTCGTTATTGTTGACGACTCTATCGTGCGAGGAACGACTAGCCGCAAACTTGTCAAAGCCCTCAGAGATGCTGGTGCCACCGAGGTTCATATGCGAATTTCCTCTCCACCCGTAACTCATCCCTGCTTTTATGGCATTGACACGGATAGCCAAGATCAGTTGATTGCGGCAACAAAGTCAGTCGAAGAAATTGCCGAACAAATAGGTGTAGACTCGCTAGCGTATCTCAGCCGCGAGGGAATGTTAAAAACTACCGGCGAAGATCCCAACAATTTTTGTTCTGCTTGTTTTACGGGTGACTATCCCATTTCAATTCCAGAGCAAGTTAAGCGTTCTAAGCTGATGTTGGAAAAAGCAGCTAGCTGTTAGCTTTTTGTCAGTGGTTAAATAAGTTTGAAAAACTTACACAGGAAAGAGGTCAAAACTTCATTCCCGTGTAAGTTTTTCACTTTATGTTTGTTTCGCGTATTTATGCCGGAGAGTGTCAAGAAGATGGGAGAACTGAATAAAACTCCGTCATTTTGAAGTTTGGGCGATTGTCCACCCAACATTGTCAAACCAACATTGACAAAGGTTCGATAGTTTCGCTCCTGCTCTACCCATCCTACAAATTAATGAAGTCTCTCTAATTAATCCCCTGGCTTCACCGGCTGCATTGGCCCCAAGTAGTTTGTCAAATAGGGTGAAAAAACTTCATAAATCAGCGTCAGCGGACGCCCATGATGCCAAAATAGGTAGTGACGCCCCCAGAATGGTCCTGTTTGTCCAAAGGCAGATTCTAAAGCATCGGACTGACCGTAGTAAATTCCCTGGACATCCCGATATAACTCGGTACGCAGGCGAGCCAAACTTGCCCAAATTGGCAAGGAACGGTTTTGTAAATACTCATCTACATGACTGGCTTCCCACCAGGAAGTCGCGTAAGCCAGCCGCTGACCGGAGGTAGTACGCAGCCATACCTGTCGTCGCAACCTAGGTCCTGGTACAGCCTGGATTTGATTGGGTGCTGCATCAGCATCCATGCCAACAGGCGACATATCAATGACATCTACTTCTGTTGGTTCACCCGTCAAAAGTTGCAGGTGGCGCGTCGGGGAGCCATCTCCCAGTAAAAGCATCTGCCATGCTGGTGCTAGCTGTGTGTGAGGCAGTCCTTGCTGCACCACTTCTTCGCCTCCCTGCCAAAGCGGGCTGAGAGCATACCAATTTCTTGGTAGGCTAATGCTGTTTGTAGGTATAACAGTTGAAGTCAAAGCTCTTTACAAAACTTCATTTTCTTATATAAAATCATAAACAATTTCTTGCCGGAAACCTATTCCCGCAAAAAAAATTGAGTGGTGAGTTTAGTTCTTTTGCAATTTCAGTTCTCAGTGCATACTATGCGTTGATGCGCTTGCAGCACTGAGAACTGAAAAAGTAATGCGGATGGCGAGACTCGAACTCGCAAGGCAAAGCCACACGCCCCTCAAACGTGCGCGTATACCAATTCCGCCACATCCGCTTGCATATATACCAATTGTATCATCTTTGAGGCAATTTCGTTCTCTTTGGAAGAAACAAGACTTTCAATCAGTATCAATAACTGTTCTAATGCGAGGTGATGCGATCTATATATTGTACTGATGCTGAAGGCAACATCCTGAAATAATAATGATTGTTCCTTGCGCTACCCCATTTCTCTAAAAACTAGAAGATGCGTTTTTCAAAGATTTTAATTGCTAACCGAGGGGAAATTGCTCTCCGCATTCTCCGTACCTGCGAAGAAATGGGGATTGCGACTGTTGCAGTTCACTCGACGATCGATCGACACGCCCTTCATGTGCAACTGGCTGACGAAGCCGTTTGCATTGGTGAACCCCCGAGTATCAAAAGTTATCTGAATATTCCCAATATTATTGCGGCAGCTTTGACGCGCAATGCGATCGCTATTCATCCGGGCTATGGTTTTTTAGCAGAAAATGCCCGATTTGCGGAAATCTGCGCGGATCACCAGATTTCTTTCATTGGCCCAACGCCGGAAGCGATTCGGGCAATGGGCGACAAATCCACTGCGAAAGAAACGATGCAACGGGCGGGTGTGCCTACAGTGCCGGGAAGTGATGGGATATTAATGTCCGATCGGGAAGCATTAGCGATCGCGGATGAAATCGGCTATCCTGTCATGATCAAAGCCACCGCCGGAGGTGGAGGGCGAGGAATGCGTTTGGTGCGGGAAGAAAGCGAACTCGTCAAGCTCTTCCAAGCTGCACAGGGAGAAGCAGAAGCTGCATTTGGCAATCCAGGCGTCTATCTGGAAAAATTTATTGAACGTCCCCGCCACATCGAATTTCAAATCCTAGCCGATAGCTACGGCAACGTAATTCACCTGGGTGAACGCGATTGCTCTATCCAACGGCGTCATCAAAAGTTACTAGAAGAAGCCCCTAGTCCAGTTCTCAGTTCAGAACTGCGCCAAAAAATGGGCACTGCCGCTGTCATGGCTGCTAAGTCTATCAACTACACGGGTGCCGGGACTGTTGAGTTTCTGCTTGCACCCTCTGGGGAATTTTATTTCATGGAAATGAATACTCGGATTCAAGTCGAACACCCGGTGACAGAAATGATCACTGGGTTAGACTTGATTGCCGAGCAAATCCGCATTGCTCAAGGGGAGAAATTGTCGCTGACTCAAGATCGAATCGTTCTCCGAGGCCATGCCATTGAATGTCGAATCAATGCGGAAGACCCCGACCACAACTTCCGTCCTCATCCGGGGCGGATCAGCGGCTATCTGCCTCCTGGCGGCTTTGGTGTTCGGATGGATTCTCATGTCTACACGGACTACGAAATCCCTGCTTACTATGACTCCCTGATTGGTAAGTTAATTGTTTGGGGTAGCGATCGCCCTACTGCAATTAAGCGGATGAAACGGGCATTGCGGGAGTGTGCCATCACGGGTTTGCCCACAACCATTGGCTTCCATCAAAAAATTATGGAGACACCGGAGTTTTTACAAGGCGAGGTTTATACCAATTTTGTTGAGCAGTTAATGCAGTCCCAGCAGTAAGTAAGGAGTGGGTAATCGGTAATTTTTTCCGTTACCCACTCTTACTAACCTCGTCGGAAGCACCTCAATGAGTATGAGCAAACATCGTCAGTAGCCCTTGCTGACCCAAGAGAATCTCTCGCACTAGGCTAAAGATCCCCACCCAAACGATTGGGGTAATGTCTACACCACCGATAGGCGGCACAATTTTCCGCAATGGCACTAAAAAAGGTTCTGTAGGCCAAGCAATTAAGTTAAAGGGAAGTCGATTTAGGTCTATCTGGGGATACCAGGTAAGGACGATCCGAAAGATAAACAACAAAGTCATCAAGCCCACAAGCGGGCCAAGAATCCAGCTAGCAAGCGAAACAGCGTCCATTGGTTCTTAATCAAGAAATTTCCAGGCGTCAAAACTTTAGCCGTGTCGCGTATTTGTCATGCAACTGACGCGGCAAGGCATTATAGTTAAAGTTTTGTAACCAAATCTCTCATTATTCTAACGCAGTGTGGCGCTGAATCCTATTCAGTCAGACTGCTACAGGGGTATAAGAGACGTAAAAACAAAATGAAGCGACAAATAGGCTTCTCAAGTTCATAACATATCGTTAAAATTGATCAAAAGAAATCGTTGTCAAAGCGAGCGAAAAAAAATGACGCCTTCATTAGCGAATTTTCTCTATAGTCTGCTCTGGGGTGCTGTAATTGTTGTCATCCCAGCCACCGTGGCACTGATTTTTATTAGTCAGAAGGATAAAATCCAACGTTCCTAGATTGTCGGAACAGCCGGAAACCTCAGTTTATCGAGAGAGTAATTATTAAGTTAGTTGCTCGCTCTAAAAAAACTGAGGTTTTATATGTTAAAGGGAGAAGAGCTGATGCGAATTGCAGCAAGCCAGTTTCTGCCCGCTCGTATCTCCTGCTGACCCAGGATACTTAGAATTAAAATTCCCAACCTGCGTACCAATTTCTGCGGTTAACTCGTTAACATAGATTTGTCTTGGGAAAACAGCAATGGTAAACTTCGGGCTTAACTCAGCCAGTCTTCTGGGTATTTTTCTGGCAGTGGCAGGGGCAGCACTGTACTTTCTGCGTACCGTGCGTCCAGAGCTAGCGCGAGATCACGATATCTTTTTTGCAGCGGTCGGTCTCTTGTGCGGCTTCATTCTTTTATTTCAAGGATGGCGACTCGATCCGATTTTGCAATTCGGTCAATTTCTGTTGACCGGCTCTGCTATCTTTTTTGCATTTGAAAGTATTCGGATGCGTGGAGTGGCGACGGAGGTTGCAAAGCGAAATACGCAAATTGTCGATGACGATCGTCCCGTAAGCCGCGTGTATCGAGCCGAGTTGGATCAACTCGAACCGATGGATGAGGAACCACCGAGACGCCGGATTCGGGGAACGCAAGAATCTCGCAATAGCCGAACGGTAGAGGCTTACGACGATGAACCGCGTCGCCGTCCATCCAGTCGGAGTAACAGTAATCCTAGTAATAGTAATCCTGAAAGGCTGGGACAAGGAGACCGTCCTCGCAAGCGTCGTCCCCGTCCAACAGAAACTCGCCCAACCGAACAACCGGACGATTGGGAAGTCTCAGACACATGGGAGGAAAAACCGTCTCGCAGTAGCCGTCCTAGCTCGACTCGTCCACCCAGCCGAGATCCAGAGACTGCTGCCAAGCCAAGAAGAAGTCGTCCACCTAGGGGAGAATCATCGGAGCGATCGCCTAATCGAGAGAGCAGGGAAGATGTAGAAGCAACCCCAACCGACTATGTAGACTACAAACCCATAGACTACCCGGAAGACGAAGGCGGCAACTCCAGCAATTTTGACCAAGAATGAGTCTAGTAAGGGCGGTGTCTTCGTGTCTGCCCCGCGTTTCATGAGACGCATCTGGTTCATTGGGTCGGGTTACTTTTGCAAGCAACAATGCAACTTTGACGTGAAAAGATTGACGTGCGGTCTGGGAATCCATACCTGGGTCAAATGGGGAATCTGGTTTAGCATGGCTGGGTTAGTCGTTGCCTGTACCCCAGTCAATCGCTCAACAGGACCAGTTGCCCTCAACAGTCGTTATACAGATGAGCAACCGGCTTTGAGCGGCAATGGTCGGTTGCTTGCCTTTGTTTCTAACCGCAATGGCAGCCGACAGATTTGGCTGTATGACTTGCAACAGCGACAGTTTGTAGATGTACCGCGCTTGAACCGGCAAGACGCGATCGCAGAAAATCCCAGTCTCAGTCAGAACGGTCGTTACATTGTCTACATTGCCAGCGACCAAGGACGCCCGGAAGTTGAACTTTACGATCGCAGCACCAAATCCTCACAAATTCTTACAATGGGCTATCGCGGTTGGGTGCGAAATCCTAGCATTAGTCCAGATGGTCGCTATATTGCCTTTGAAAGCAGCAGTCGCGGTCAGTGGGATGTAGAGGTGCTAGACCGGGGGCCTAATATTGAGTTAGATATCCCCGATGGCAGTCCATCTGCCTCTCCCTGAGCGTGAAACGTAACCTTTTTCTATCAGTATTTGTTACCTTAGCCAGTTTATTGAGTAGTTGTACTGGCTCAGGTCGTCTTATGAGTTTTCCCTTTGATTCAGCAGGGCGAAGTTTAAATAGCCCAGCTTCTGACATTAATCCTCAAATCGCCAGTCGGTACATTGTGCTAATTTCTGACCGGCGCAGCAGTCAGGATGTTTACCTTTTCGACACGGTGGATCGGCGTTTGATTGATTTGCCTGGATTAAATTCCCTGGATGCGATCGCATCTAACCCTGCTGTTTCCGCTGATGGTCGTTACATTGTCTTTGCTGCAAGTCGTCAGGGTCGGTCGGGAATCTACCTCTATGACCGGGAAACTCGCCAGTTAAGGAATCTCGCGGAAAACGTGCAAGCAGAAGTGCGAAATCCAACGATTAGCGCTGATGGCAGTACTATTGCCTTTGAATCTAGTGAAAATGGTCAGTGGGATATTGTAGTTAGCGATCGCTCTGGACAAACGCTGAATCTTCCAGCACCTCCTTGAGGATAAAAGTGCTGAGTATTTGGGAAGGAATGGTTGGAAAAAGTCAATACCCGCTTATCTGAATACACAGCTTTGGCGAATCAGGGGATTTTTTTAGCCTATAAAGGCAGGCTTGATTCGTGTAGTCGCACTTCACAGCTACAGTCATCAGGTATTTAGGCGCAAGTGATATGAAATGGCTAATTAACTGGCGCTGGCTAACGATTTTATTCACAATGGGGCTAACTGGTTGTCTTGATACCCAGCTCTTCAACCCGCCGCAAATACTGACTGGCGGTATCAACAGCCAGACCCCTGACGAATATCCCGCCTACAGCAGTGACGGTCGCTATCTCGCCTTTGCTTCTGACCGCAATAATAATCGAGACATTTTCCTTTACGACTTGCAGCAACGCCGTCTCGTTGATCTTCCCAATATCAATCGTCGCGACTCCAGACAGGATCAACCCGCTTTGAATGCTGATGGTCGATTTATTGCTTATGTTTCTAGCGAACGAGGCAAGACGGATATCTTTGTCTACGACCGTCAAACTCAACGCTCCGAATTGCTCACTAGCCGCATCCGAGGCTCGGTACGCCATCCCACTATTTCCGGTGATGGTCGCTACGTCGCGTTTGAAACTAGCCAGCTAGGGCAATGGCATATTGCAACTGTAGAAAGAGGAACTTCAGCAACAAATTCTGGCTCTTTACAACAGTAGAAGCTCGATGAAATTGGCGAGATCCTGCACGAGCGGATCAGATGCTTCTTCTATAGAAGGAGCTTTGCTTGAGAGCGATCGCTACTAAATATGCTAGAACAGTCAAAAAAGCTTAAAAAATTAACATAATGAGTACCAAAGTTCTGCGTATTGCCACTTCGGGCATCATCGCAGCCGCCGCTGCCATTGGTGCTAATGCAATCGACGCAATCGTTCCCTTTAACTGGCAACAGTCAAATATCGCTGTTGCCCAAGACGCTGAAGAACAAACAAATATTCAGGTTTATAGACGCGCTAGTCCAGGAGTGGTATCCATCCAGGCTGGTGACGGTAGCGGCAGCGGTAGCATCATTAGCCGAGACGGCCTGGTATTGACCAATGCTCACGTTGTGGCAAATGGTCGCCAAACTGTCACCGTTATTCTCTCAGATGGTAGAAAACTTCCAGCCGATATCATTGCTTTTGCTAACAGCAGTCTAGACTTAGCCGTTCTGAAAATTCGCGGACAGAACAATTTGCCCACCGTAGCGATCGCTCCTCCAAACTCTGTACAAGTCGGTCAGCGGGCATTTGCGATTGGGAATCCTTTTGGTCGATTTCAAGGAACCTTCACCGTTGGTATTGTTAGCCGGATTGACCAACAGCGCGGTTTAATCCAAACCGATGCAGCGATCAACCCAGGCAATTCCGGTGGTCCTCTTCTCAATAGCCAAGGAGAATTGATTGGCGTCAATACTGCTATTTTTACCAGCGGTCAGACTGCGGGAAACATTGGCATTGGATTTGCGATTTCTGTAGATCGGGTACAGCCGTTCTTGACCGCTGTGCGCCAAGGACGCGCCCCTACCACTGCTCAACGGCAACAACCCGCTTCTGGAAGACAACCGCCTCAGCCCATTGCTTTGAATGGTACGGTGATTAACGCCACTCTTGGCAGTGGTGATAATGTTCTCCGAGCGGATAATAGCTATTTTGACCTTTACACCTTTCAGGGGAGAGCTGGTCAGCAAGTCAGAATTGATATGGCGAGTCAGCAGATTGATTCCTACTTAATTCTGCTTGGCCCCAATGGCAATGAAGTTGCACAAGACGATGATAGGGGCGGTAGGGGAAACGCTAGCCTTGTGGCGACACTGCCTGCAAGTGGCACTTATCTAATCATTGCCAATTCCTCTGAGGGAAGACAAGTAGGTGCTTACCGTCTTCGAGCAATGGCGGCTGCCGGAGGCGATCGCTATCAAACTTCCCAAAATCGCTTGCTGATGCGGCAAGCGGGCGTTTTGGGTCGGGGTGCCAAGGTGCTTTCTGATGGCAGTTTGTTTCAGGAATATTCCTTTCAAGGTCGTGCCGGTCAGCCTCTGACGATCGCACTCGCCAGTCCTGATTTTGATACCTATCTGATTTTGGTCGATCAAAATGGTCGGAAGATTGCTGAGAATGATAACATCAGCCGCAGCAATCCCAATTCTCAGATGAGTGTGACTTTACCCCGAACAGGCGTTTATCGAGCGATCGCTACCGCCTCAAATCCGCGCGGTCGAGGTCGCTATCTCTTAACAATTCGTTAAGCGCGAATCTGCACCGGCATCACTAAGTAAGTCATTTTGAGACCTCCTAGCGGTGTCAAAATCACCGGGCTATTCCCTGTATTCATTTGCATTTGAATCTCGGAGGATTGCAGCGCCTTCAGTCCATCTCTGAGATAGGTAATATTGAAGGCAATCTCTAGATCCTTTCCGGATATCTGTGCAGGCAGAGATTCGCGCCCGCTACCAACATCTTGTGCTTCCACTGATAAAGCAATCTGCTGGTTGGTGGTGTCTATCGTGAATTTGACAATATTATTTTTTTGGTCAGCTAGTACAGCAATTCGTTCTAATGCATTGAGCAACTGACGCCGATCGATTGTCACCTGCCGCTCAAATTGTTGGGGAATCAACTGACGATAGGCGGGATATTGACCTTCTAGGGTGCGGCTAGTCAAACGTTGATCGGCTAACTCAAATACAACCTGTCCTTGGTCAAGATGGAGAGCGATCGCTTCCGCCGACTGGCGCATTCCTAAGATTCGTTCTAGTTCTCGCAGTGCCCGTGCTGGAATCGTGACTTCTAACGGAGCTGCCTGACTAATCGCCTCAGAGGGTTCTTCATCCGTTTGACCTTGGTTAGTCGTTTCGACAACCGATAAACGATGACCATCTGTCGCGGCAAATTCAAGATACTCTGGTTTGACTGTTAAATGGATGCCCGTGAGAACCTGCTTCGTTTCGTCTGGACTGGTGGCAAATAAGGAACCCCGCAAGCCATCAATTAATGCAGCGGCAGGCAATTGAGCAGCTTCGCCATTTTCTATTACTGGCAGTTCTGGAAATTCTTCTGCGGTCATACCCCGGACTTTATAACGCCCAGAGGCAGAAGTCAGTGTGGCAATAATCCCTTCACTTGTCCCTTCCTCCCCTTTATCCTCTAAAGTAATTTCTCCCTCTGCTAGACGGGAAACAATATCGTTTAACAGCTTAGCGGGTAAAGTGAGATAACCTTCCTCTTCCACTTGTGCGGGAAAGCTGGTCTGAATGCCAAGGCTGAGATCGAATGCCGTCAAACTGACGAGCTGAGTTTTTTTGTTAGCTTCCAGCTTGACATTTGCGAGGACAGGATGTGTCGGGCGCGATGGCACTGCTCGGCTGACGAGAGAAAGGTTGGTACTGAGATCGTTTTGGGTGCAAACCAGTTTCATAGATGTTCAACCTTGGAGTTGTTCAGCCAAACGACGCTCATAGCGCGGTACTTTTGGCACAGAAGGAGATCGTAGCACCCTTGTCCTCAGCAATCCAGATTACCCTGCTTACCTGCTTTAGGCAAAACTGCTGAAGCTGTGGAAAATGTGGAAAATGTTGTCAA
Organism: Coleofasciculus sp. FACHB-542; assembly: GCF_014695825.1. Taxonomy (NCBI): domain Bacteria; kingdom Bacillati; phylum Cyanobacteriota; class Cyanophyceae; order Coleofasciculales; family Coleofasciculaceae; genus Coleofasciculus; species Coleofasciculus sp. FACHB-542. The sequence goes on from NZ_JACJPB010000041.1 coordinate 278,135, forward strand.
ATGAATTTCCCGTGAATGTTTTAGCAGCTCTAATGAATTGTGGGAACCTTGTGGAAAAGCGACTCTTTTTTCCACAAGGTATTTATACTTGTCATTGTTTTTCACTAATGACACAAAGTTTTTCACGGCTTTACCACAAGCTTTTCCACAGAAAACTAGGAGTTTTCCACAACCCTTCTGGAGGTGAATCATTCTTTATAAGTAGTTTCCAAAAACTTAAATCAACGGCTGCTGACTAGCTGTGAGAGGAGTATCAGGATTTATTTTGGCTTCTGCTAGCAAAATTGATGCGATCGCTAAGTTGGCGTAGCGTTCTAGCTACATCAGGATCGCTATCCTTTAATTGAGTAATTTTCTCGCAGCTATACATTACTGTGGTGTGATCTTTACCCCCAAATTCCTCACCAATCCTGGGTAAACTCAAATCTGTGTGCTGACGCATTAAATACATACCAATTTGTCGCGCCCAGCTAATTTCTCGACGGCGAGAATTACTTTTTAAATCTTCAATGCGAAGATCAAAAGTTTCTGCGATCGCTATGATTACCGCCTCTGGAGAAACCGCTACCTTTTCAGCAGGCGGATTTAAAACTGGGGCAATGTTTTCGACAGTCATAGACAAACCGGAAATTGAAATATAAGCCACAGCCCGAATTAAAGCGCCCTCCAATTCTCGAATATTTGAAGTATAGTTAGTCGCTATATATTCAATAACATCTCTCGGTAATCGCATATTTTCATATTCTGCCTTTTTTTGTAAAATTGCCATCCGTGTTTCTAAGTCTGGGCGCTGGATATCGGCAATTAATCCCATAGAAAAGCGGGAACAAAGGCGTTCTTGCAGGCGAGGAATCTGATTAGGAGGGCGGTCAGAAGCGATTACTACTTGCTTTCCAGCTTCATGTAAAGTATTAAAAGTATGAAAAAATTCTTCTTGAGTATATTCCTTTCCTTCTAAAAATTGAATATCATCCACCAACAGTACATCGGCAGCTCGATAATGTTCTCGAAACCGTTGCATACTGTCTTTACGAATTGCTGCAATCAAGTCATTTGTAAACTGCTCAGTAGAAACATAAAATATTTTAGAATCTGGGTGAATTTCCAAACGGTAATGCCCAATTGCTTGCATTAAGTGAGTTTTTCCTAGTCCAACACCTCCACACAAAAATAATGGATTAAACTCACGCCCTGGAGATTCTGCCACAGCTAAAGAAGCTGCATGAGCCATCCGATTATTAGAGCCAACAACAAAGCGTGAAAAAACGTATTTAGGATTTAATTCGGTCGGTCTGGGTCGCTGGTTAGGGGAAATTTCGGGGACACTGGTTTCTCTAGGCATCGACCAAGAAATTTCGGTATCATCAGCGCTAGAGATTTCATTTCCTTTGGCAACCGTGATGTGAATTTCCACCGGCTGTCCCAGAATATCTTGTACGACATCAGCAATTGTTTTAATGTAATATTTCTGCAACCAATTCCGGGCAAACGGATTAGGTGTGCAAATCACCAAGCAGTTATTTTCCAGCTCTTGAGCGCTGGCAGTTTTGATCCACGTTTCAAAGGTAGGACGGCTCAGTTGTAGCTGTAGACGCTCTAGCACTTGGCTCCAGAGCTGTTCAAGAGAAATATCCACGCCTCACCTCTACGGCTTTGTGCAGAATAGTATTATCCATTCTTGTGAAGAGCGATCGCTCTTTTAAACCAGTCTCAACTATGGCTGAAATCCTGCCAATTACTCAACTGGGAAATCCCATCCTGCGCCAACAAGCTCAAATTATTGAAAATGTCCACTCTGGACAGATCCAAAAGCTGATTGATGACCTAATTACAACCGTTGTTCAAGCAAGCGGTGTTGGCATTGCAGCACCCCAGGTAGCTCAATCTTATCGCTTGTTCATCGTCGCATCTCGTCCGAATCCTCGGTATCCCGCCGCTCCTGAGATGGAACCAACCGCCATAATAAATCCTCGCATCATTGCTCACTCTGATGAGGTGGTGAAAGGCTGGGAAGGGTGCCTCAGCATTCCAGGAATTCGAGGGTTGGTTCCCAGATATCAGGCGATTGATGTGGAATACACCAGTCGGGATGGTAAATTGCATCGTCAACAGTTCACAGATTTTGTCGCCCGAATTTTTCAACACGAATCCGATCACCTGGATGGCATCGTGTTTGTAGATCGTTTACAAAGCACGCAAGAGATGATGACCGAACAGGAATATCAGCAACGAATTGTTCAACAGCAGCACTGATATCCTAGATTGTTGACGATTGTTTGGTTTGACTGATTAGAAGCGTGAGCGATCGCTTCCACCCTGCCTACATACGCTCTAGCACAGAAATGCCAAGTAGAGATAATCCTAACTTCAAAGTTCGCGCTGTTAGATTGCACAAAACCAACCGAGATGTCCGCACGGGTTCCTCCGCTTTAAGCACCTGACACTGGTCATAGAACTGATTAAACTTTTGGCTCAGTTCAAATAGATATTGACAAAGGCGATTGGGCAGTAAATCTTGCTCAACGTCACTGAGAACTTCGCTCAGTTGTAGTAAATGCTTCGCTAACACTAATTCTGTTTCTTCCTGCAACAGAATTTTGGCATTCATTCCCAACTGTTCAAAGTCAATATTGCCTTTACGGCTAATTCCCTGTACTCGTACATAGGCATAAAGCAGGTAAGGTGCGGTATTGCCTTGGAGAGACAACATCTTGTCATAGCTAAAGACGTAGTTGCTAGTGCGGTTTTGGCTGAGGTCGGCGTACTTAACCGCACTCATGCCAATCACTTTAGCAACATGGGTGATGAACTCTTCTGTTTCCTCTCGACCTTCTTCTTTCAGTCTGGTTTCTAAATCAGCACGGGCACGCGCGATCGCTTCATCCAGCAAATCTCTTAACCGCACCGTTTCTCCAGAGCGAGTTTTCAGCTTCTTTCCATCTTCCCCCAGCACCAAACCAAAGGGGATATGTACCAACTCTAAATTATCTGGAATCCAGCCAGCCCGTTGCGCTACCTGAAACACTTGAGTAAAGTGATTGGCTTGTCCAGCATCCGTAACGTAGATAATCCGATCGGCTCGATCTTGTTCAATCCGGTAGCGTAAGGCTGCCAAATCAGTAGTGGCGTAGTTATAGCCTCCATCAGACTTTTGGACAATCATGGGCAAAGGTTCACCTTCTTTGTTGGTAAACCCTTCCAGAAATACGCATTTAGCCCCATTGTCTTCCACGAGCAAGCCCAACTGAGCGAGGTCTTCCACTACTCCGGCTAGCAAGGGGTTATAGAAAGATTCCCCTCGTTCTGTCAGATGGACATCAAGCCGATCGTAGATAATCTGGAACTCCTGCCGAGACTGTTCGCACAGCAGCTGCCATGCCCGGCGGGATTCTTCGTCACCCGCTTGTAACTTGACGACTTTTTGTCGGGCAGTTTCTTGAAACTTCTCATCCTCATCAAACCGCTGTTTTGCTTTGCGGTAGAAAGCCACTAAGTCGCCCAAATCTATCGCATTAGCAGTTGTCAAAGCTTCTGGACAAACTTCTCTCAAGTAGGCAATTAGCATTCCAAACTGGGTTCCCCAGTCGCCTACATGATTCAGACGCAAAACATCGTGATTTTGAAATTCCAAAGTTCGGGCAATGCAATCTCCAATGATCGTTGAACGCAAGTGCCCAACGTGCATCTCTTTAGCAATATTAGGGCTAGAAAAATCCACCACTACCCGCTGGGGATGTTTTGCCTTGCTGACACCCAATCGGGAGTCTGCCTGAATAGCACTTAGCTGCGCTTCCAAATATTCTGGTTTCAGGGTGAAATTGATAAAACCAGGACCCGCAATTTCTGGCGGACGACAGAAATCGGTGACATCTATATACTCAACGATTTTTTGGGCGATCGCTCGTGGCGGCTGACCCAACTTTTTAGTTAAGGACATTGCCCCATTGGATTGATAATCACCAAATTTAGGATTGCTAGCAGGCACTAGCATTGGGTCTACCCCAGCATAGTCACTGCCGAAAGCGGCAACTAAAGCCTGCTCAAATCTATTTTTAAGTTGTTCAAGGGTAGAGTTCATTGGGTTTTGCCGAAACCTCAGGCAGCGTACTTCTCTCCTCCATCGTACTAACGTCTATGTTCATACTCAAATCGAGCCATGTTGAGCGAGTAATCGGGGCGCTACTGGAGATGAAGTCTACGCCAGTTTCAGCCACAGCACGAATAGTTTCTAGAGTAACGTTGCCCGATGCTTCAATTTTGATCCGGTTATTGCTATGGCGAATTATCTGCACTGCCTGCCGCATCATCTCCAGCGGCATATTGTCCAGCATGATGATATCAGCACCGTGCTGTAAGGCTTCTTTCACTTGAGCCAGGGTTTCGGTTTCTACTTCTATAGTCAATGGATAGGGCATTTGGGAGCGGATACGAGCGATCGCCTTGGCAATCCCTCCAGCCACAGCAATGTGATTATCCTTGATCATCACAGCATCATCTAACCCCATTCGGTGGTTCATCGCTCCCCCCACCTGTGTCGCGTACTTTTCTAAAATTCTCAGCCCCGGAGTCGTTTTGCGAGTATCCACCAATTGAGCTGGCAAATCCGCAATTTGCTCAACATACTTACGGGTGAGTGTAGCAATCCCACTCAAACGCATAGCTAGGTTTAAAGCAACTCGTTCTCCGAGCAGCAGCGCCTCTAGCGAGCCATCAACGCGAGCAACCAACTGTCCTCGCTGGCACTGTTCCCCCTCAGCGACAACAGCAACAAAACTGACTCTATCGTTCAACAGTTGGAATATCCGACTAGCTATCGGCAATCCGGTAATGACTCCTGCCTCCTTAGCAGTCCACTCAGCTTGCCCCACACGTACCTTGTTGCCTAACAAACCTTGACTCGAGCGATCGCCGCGACCGACATCCTCCAACAACCAGCTGCGTAACATCGGGTCTAATAGGATCGAGGGAGGTAGAACAGCCCTGGGACTCACCACTTCAGTTTTCCCCTAATTTTTCTAAAAGCTTGCCCAACCAACTTAGCCCAAAAGCTGCGCCCTTGGGGATTTTGAGAGTTTTCCAAAAAAGTTTTTCAAAACAGTTGACAGAAGCGGTTCGTGGTTGCTACATTAATAAAGCGGTCGGGAGAGCAAGC